>CAVGFV010000131.1:0-10014 GCA_963628765.1 Succinimonas sp. | reverse complement strand
TGAATCCAGAAGTACTGTAATTACTAGCAATAGACCAGTAAGAGATTGGGGACTACTCAAAGATTTTTTGTTGCGTTACACTATCATAAGCATCACTAGACTCTTTAATAACATTCTCTGAAATCTCCGTTATATTGTTGGAAATTCCGCGCAACTTTAGAAGAAGCTGTTTTTCACTATCAATAAAATAGTTAAAACTTGACGCTAAAGTACCAATTTCATCCTCATTTTCAACAGGAAGTTTTTGAGTAAGATCAGCAGGTCCATCACTAATAGTTATGAGTGCTGAGGAAACTTGTTTAAGGGGGGTTATAACCTTTCTTTTGAAATAAAGGTTAATAAAAATAAAGGTCAATAAAAGAATAACCGAGGCTGCAATTACCAAGCTAATATTGTCATGAACAGGAATCACCTGAGTTGGAACGGCGACTGTGATAGTCCAAGGTACTTCCTTAAGTTTTTTAGAAACTGCAAAATATTGCTTGCCTTTTATTTCTACTATCGGAAGGAACTTCATATCATCATTAAGTGATGTATTTATTACTTGCTGATTAAATTCAGGATAAACATCAGTAATTGCTTTTAAAAAGTTATCATCCTTTCTAGAAACAATCAAGCGTCCATCGATATTTTCATAAATCAACATGAAGCCATCGTTAGGAAGACTTAAAGAAGTAACCTCCTTTCTAAGATCTTGCAATCTGATATCAGCTGCAACAACACCATTAGAAGCTTTCACACTGATGGCAACTACATCTTCATTAAAGGTAGCATCCTTTAAGGGTTACTTCCTCCCGATCCGCACCTACCTTGTACCAAGGGCGCTCACGGGGATCATAATTATCGCTTTTGTATTGTTCAGTAGTTCTTTTTGTAGAATACATTAAACCATCATTTGCGGTGCCGTAATAAACGCCACCAAAATGTAGTAAATCTTTTACCTTTAAAAGTTCGTTACGGTCCTTTTGTTTTTCTTCAGGTAACGCACTAAGCACCTTAACAGCATCAATTCGAGTTTTCATCCAAGAATCAAAACGTGTAGCACCATTGGTAACTAGTGATTTAAAATAACTTTCACCTAAGGCTCTAGACGCAATTGTGCTTTCTTTTGAAATATGAGAATTGTAAAAAATAATTACTAAAATCAATAAGACAAAAGGAATCATAACTGAAATAAAAATTTTTGATTTTAATGATTTCATAAACCGTTTTGACTCCAAATAAATAATCTTTAACTATCTCAATAGTCGATAAAAACAGTTTATTAAATTATAAGTGTAGGTGCTGCGAAACCGTTATCATCTTAAAAACAAAATCATTTGTTAACTACTTTCTTAGAAAGCCATAAATATGTACATAGCGACCAAGATGTGCAAAACGTGGATCTCTGCCGTATTTTAATTCCCACTTTAGTATTTCTTCTGAAGAAATTTCTTCGAGGTGATACCTTGCCATGTAATCATGAAAGACTCTAATGCCCGTCATCTTTAGATCCGAGAAGCCCTCTTTTTCTAGAGCAGAAATAACTTCACTTGGTTCCAAAGGATTTGGTGGGGTCATCTTTTTACGATGCTTCACAGGTTTCATGCCACTTTCAAGGTATTTATAATTTCCAACAATCAGGCTTTTATAAAGAAGAGCTGTGCGATTGTAGACAAGAAGTGAAATTAAACCTCCTTCTTTTAGCATTTTAGCTAGTACAGAAAGCACTGAAAGAGGTGTATCGAGCCATTCCAAAACAGCGTGACAAATGACGATATCAAAGCCATTTTCTTCTAAAGCATTAGGAAGCTCTTGAATAGCAAGTTTTTGGAATGTAATACAGCCACCTTTAGGAAAATCTAAATCTTGAGTCTCCTTTCTCCCGATATCAAGCATTGCTTCAGAAATATCTGTTACAGTAACTTGATTTCCCATCATAGCTAGCTCACGGGAATAAGTACCAAAACCGCCACCAGCATCAATAATACGTAAAGGTTTCTTGTTATCAAATAATGGAAGTAGTTCGTTTAGATCTCTTCTTATTGTTTCTAGCCTAATAAGGCCTTTGTCTGTTCCATAAATTCTGTCTCTAAATACCTTTGCTCTATCATCAAAATTTTGATCTTTTGAAAAATCTGTAGAAGACATATTCACACCTAAAAATTACAAAATTACGCAAAGTTGAGAGGCATACTATTATAAGATTTCTAAACTAACTTCTAGACAAAAATCTATTATCCATCTTAAGAACTATGGATCATAAGTTTCTTATTCTTTTTAAATATTGAATAAATCTTAAATTCCATCTGTGATTATCAAGCATTATTTCAGGCCTACCAATCCAATAGCTAGCAAATTCTGCCAACTCTATTTCGGAGTACTTTTTATTAAAAAGTCCTGAAATTCTACAGGTGTTTTCGAAATTATGGTCTGGGTGCCACCCTTCGTACATTGAATAAATTTTACGATCCTGTTGGATTATTGTCTCGTGAAGGGGTAAATTCATTCTCATACCGTCCCACCAATCCTTGTAAGTAGGAATTTCAGTAGGTACTAATAATCCAGAATCAATTAACTCTTGCACCATTGCATTTAATTCGCCCGCATTAGGAACCATCGTACGGGTAATACCATCATTTTGAAGTCTATTCACTGTTACTGATGGTGTTAGATCATGGTAATTAAGAACAATACTACCATTTGAACTAAAGGGAGTTATTCCAACTGTATACAAAACTCGTGCAGCAAGCGAGATACTTGAGCCAGATAGAATTTGAATTTCCGAGATGTTCATGAACTCCACCCTTTTGCTTTAACATTTCTTGCAAATATCCTTACAACCTCGACTATATTTTTCCCCTAAGCAAGATTTAGATATTTGTGATATCCAAAATAAATACGGACCGAGAAAGTTTTTTGTAACTGTTTGGACAGTATAATTCAAGGGAACTACTTTAAGATAGATTTAAATTTTTGTAAAATTACTAAAAGTATGTCTCACATGGGGTTAAGAGCTTAAATCAAAATGAATAAAATATTTAAAAGCTTAGGTTGTTTGATTTTTATACCATTTATTACATCTTGTGATGATAACACAGAAGACAAAAGACCTACTTTCAGCCCTGATGAATTACCGCAAGGACATGTAATAACACCACATAATCGTTGTGGACAAGGTTTTTCATGGTGTGAAAAACAGCAACGTTGTCTTCGCCCTATGGCTCTCCTGAAAGGACGTGATATTCACGATCTTAAGAAAATTTTTGAAGCTGAATGCGCTAAAGATTGATTCCCTAATTTTTCGACAATATTATTTTGGTTTTCTTAAAAATTTTGTCCTTAGTTAGTTAAAGACAAAGTCTTCACTTATTAGATGTAAATGGTGGCTAACCGCACGATAAATAAGCCTTTAAGTACATTAAAGCCACTTTTATTTTTCCACGTATAATATTAAAATGACGGCAACGAAATCAAAAGAGCCTACGAACATATATTAGGTCAATTGGCTTAGGTCCTTTAACAAGACTGAAACTTACCATCTATGTAGTCTTAAGCTACTTGGTAATCAAAATAAAACGGGCTTTCTATTAAAGCTCTCAGAAAACCGAGAAAATCTTAATGCATGATAATATTTACGCCTCACAGCGAGATCGCGTAGGGGATTTTGTATTTGATGAATCTGTTGCAAAAGTATTTCCAGACATGATTAAACGATCTGTTCCTGGATACGCAAGCATAGTTAGCGCTACAGGAATGATCGCAGCTCGCTTTGGGAAACCAAATACTTATTTGTACGATCTTGGTTGTAGTCTTGGAGCCTGCACAGTAGAAATGAAGGCTCATGCTCCAAAAGAATGTTCGATAGTTGGTATCGATTCATCGGAAGCTATGATTTCACGTTCTAGTGACATTATTAAAAAAGCTCCAGGTTTAGCCAAAGCAGAAACTATTTTAGGCGATATCACAGAATACGAGTACAAGCCAGCTTCAGTAGTTGTAATGAATTTCGTTTTACAATTCATTCCTACAGAAAAGAGAAGAGCTCTACTACAAAAAATATCTGACTCCTTATTACCGGGTGGTGTCTTTTTAATAAGTGAAAAGTTTTCTTTTCAAGACACTTGGGTACAAGAAGCTCTTACAGAACTGCATCTTGATTTCAAACGAGCAAATGGATACTCAGAACTTGAGATAAGTCAAAAACGTACAGCACTAGAAAATGTCATGATTACAGAAACAGCTGAAAAGCGCCTGCAGGATTTAAAAGACGTTGGTTTTAGTAACGCTGGAGTATGGTTTCAATGCTTCAATTTCGGTTCAATTATTGCTAGGAAAGGTTAAATAACATGAGTTTATACTCCCCTTGGGACAGTTTTTTAGCAAAAATTGCCATTAATCCTGATCTTGCACCTTGGCTTAAAGTTCTCCCTAGCCAAATTGAACGTTTTATGGAATCAGGCGAAGGCAAGATTTTTCAAGATTGGACTAGACGCTTTAGAAGATTTAAGGGGCGTACTACATCTGAGGCAAATCTCTCAAGTAATACTGTTACTTTTGGACACTCAGAAAATATTTCTGAGGGTGAAAAAGTAGGTATTGAAAAACTTCTTCAAGAGTTTATGCCTTGGAGAAAAGGCCCTTATGAAATATTCAACGTTCCCGTACCTACAGAATGGGAAAGCTGGATGAAATGGGATCGCCTACATCCTCACATTACCCCTCTAAAAGGTCGCACAGTACTTGATGTTGGCGCAGGTAATGGCTACCACATGTGGCGTATGCTTGGCGATGGTGCTAAAGAAGTAGTGGGAATTGAACCATCAGAAATTTTTTTATCACAATTCGAACTTTTTCATAGCAGGTTTTGTAATCCTGAATTTTCAGATCGTATCAATTTATTACCTTTAATTATGGAGGATCTTCCTCCACTTTCAGCTTTCGATACCGTTTTTTCAATGGGAGTGTTAGACCATAGAAGAAGCCCAGCTGATCATTTAATACAACTCAATAATGCTCTAAAACCTAATGGTGAACTAGTATTAGAAACTATTGTTATTGATGGCGATGAAAATACGGTTCTTTTGCCACGAGATCGCTATGCAAAAATGGCAAATATTTGGTATATTCCATCACCAGAGCATCTGAAAGTGCTATTATCACGCACAGGTTTTACAGATATAAAACTCGTGAGTGTTTCCCGTACTGAAATTACGGAACAACACCGCACACCGCTCATGCAGTTTGAATCTCTTCAGGATTATTTAGATCCTAAAGACAATACAAAAACAATTGAAGGCTACCAGGCTCCCACAAGAGCTATTTTTGTTGCCCGTAAAGAACAGGCAGGAAATTAATATGAAATTATTATCTTTAATTACCATGACTCCTCTATTTTTGGCGATCACCGCTTGCCAAAATATGCAAACTGCAGAAAGAACTCAGGAAATTATTGACAAACTGGAAGCTACCCAAGCCCAGATCCAAGAAATAAAGGCTCGTGAAGAACAGCAAAATGAAGCTGTTCAAATGCTACAAGATTCAATGAAAAAACTGCCTCAAAAAAACAACTCTGATAAAAGCGCTAACGTCTGCAACAAGGCTATGGAAACTATTTTATCTGAAAACAAATCTCTTAAAAACGAACTCAATAAACTATCTTTAGAGATTCGTAAAGCCCATAATGTTGCTGCGCCAACAAACCCTAAAGAAACCTCACATATGAACAAAGACCGTAGCAAGATTGACGATGGCAAAATGATCTTCGGTGAACAAGAATGGGTATATCTTGCCGAAGCTGATACATATTTTGAAAGCAGAATCGATACTGGTGCTAGCGTTTCATCAATAAATGCCATAAACATTGAAAAATTTGAACGTGATGGAAAGACTTGGTACAGCTTTGATATTCCAGTCGACTCAGGTAACGTTATCCATATGTCCGCACCTGGTGTTCGTACCGCTGTAATCAGACAAGCATCATCAGATCAAACTGAAGAACGTCCAGTTGTAAGATTAACTGTAAAGATCGGCTCCTATACAGGCACTAACGATTTTACCCTTAAAGATCGTTCTAAGATGAGCTTCCCTCTGCTAGTAGGTAGAGAATTTATCAAAGACATCGCTGTTGTCGATGTCTCTAGAAAACTTGTTCAGAAAAAGAAAGATGGCATAATGTCCATAGGCGCTTATGTTGCTAGTGCTGATGGTACTAAAACTCGCAAAGTAACACCATCAACAAGCATTAAAAAAGAAGAGACAGAGGTAATTGCACATCTCAAAAATGATGAAGAAGAAGTAGCTCAAGATAACGCTTCTGAAAAAACTGTTAAAGCAGAAGATAAAAAACAAGCTTCCTCTGATACTAAAAATTCAGCGAAAGACAATAAGTCAAAATCTGAAAAGAAAGATAATAAAGCTGATACTAAAAAGACTACCAGCTCTGATAAAAAATCTAGCCAAAAGTAATTAAAGAGGCATCTAAATATGATCAGCCGTGGCGTTTACTACATCGTTGTGACCCTGTTATTTGTAACAGGTCTTGCTCTTATGATCTACGAGCATGTGACCTTTGAGGTACCATGGTTTCCAAATCAGAAGAATATTGCTTGGAATATTGAAGCAAAAATCAGCTTCAATACTCCTACTGATGAACCACAATCAGTAAAGGTTTCTCTCGCAATACCAGAAAGTCAGCCAGGCTATCATATTTTTTCTGAAAATACAGCTAGCCCTAACTATGGTTTGTTTTTCAATAACGTAAACGGCCATTCGAGAGCTGAATGGACTAAAAGAATGGTTTCTGGTCCACAAATTCTTTATTACAGATTAGGAATTCTAGCAGACAAGTCATCTGAAAATAACATGATTACTGTCCCAAGCGTAAAAGAAGTAGTCTTAGAAGAGCCTTACCTAAGTGCTATGCAACAAATCGGTAATGCTGCTTGGAACAAGAGCTCTGATCCATATTCATTTACCAAAGCAATATTCCAAGAGCTTAAAAATCAAGATCAGAATGCTAAGCTTTTATATTCTAAATTTAAAAAGCCAGAACTTTTGGTAAAGATCCTAAATCAGAACAATATTCCTGCAACCATCTTAAGAGTGCTAAAACTAGAAGATGGGCGTCGTAACCAGCATTTGATTCCTTTCATTGCTGTTTTCGATAAAGATAATTCCTACCGTATGGTGGATCCAGAAACAGAAGAAGCTCCTAAAAATAATGATTTCTTTATTTGGGAAAGTAATTCTAGATCTCTCCTAGACGTTAGTGGTGGTACAGATTCTAAGGTTACCTTTTCCATCATAAAAAGTAATGTTGGTGAAAAGAAAGCCTTTGCTTTACGTCAAAACAGTAGCGATGCTATCAGCGCTGACAAATTTGACCTTTCAGTAAACGCTCTCCCAATTGAAGAACAAGCTGTGTTTAAGGGGATCTTGTTACTCCCTATTGGTGTCTTCATTGTAGTATTTTTGCGAATCATTGTTGGTATTAAGACCTCTGGTACCTTTATGCCAGTACTTATTGCAACAGCTTTCCTACAAACAAACTTGGTAGTGGGCCTTATTGGTTTCCTTACTATTATTGGTATTGGCCTTATCATAAGATCTTGGCTTTCTTACTTGAATTTACTTTTGGTAGCCCGAATATCAACAGTTATTATTACGGTTATCGCAATTATCGGTACTTTAAGTTTTATTACCTATAAAGTAGGTCTTACCGATGGCATAAAGATAACATTCTTCCCTATGATCATTCTTTCTTGGACTATTGAAAGAATGTCAGTACTTTGGGAAGAAGAAGGCTACAAAGAAGTAATTGTTCAAGGTGGTGGCTCAATGTTCGTAGCGGTTATTGCATACCTTGCAATGACTAGCCCATTAATACAACACCTTTCATTTAACTTCCTTGGTCTTATGTTAGTCATTCTTTCTGGTGTTCTTCTTATGGGTAATTACACTGGATACCGCCTCACTGAGCTCAAGCGTTTCCGCCCTTTAGCTCAAGAAATAGGCAATCCAAACGGTAATTCTGAATTAGAAGCAGATCGTTTAAAACGCGAAACAAAATCTGCAAAAAAGGATGCCTAAAATATGAATATTTGGCCTTTTAATAAATATTGCTCTCCGTTTAAGCTAGCGCATTTGGGCATCATGGGAATGAACCAAAGAAACGTTAACTATATCGGTCGCTATAACAAAAGAGAGCTTTATCCTCTTGTTGACAACAAGCTTTTAACAAAAGAGCTTGCTATGAAAAATAATGTTGCAACAACAGCATTAATAGGCTCCATCAAACATCAGTATGAAGTAACTAACTTTGTAAAAATTGCTGAAGGACATAGTGGTTTCTGCGTAAAACCAGCTCATGGTTCCGGTGGTAAAGGAATTTTAGTTATCACGCATTCGGAAAATGGTGTTTATTACAAAGCCAACGGACAAGCTTTAAATGCTCTTGATGTGGAACGTCATATTACCAATATACTAGCAGGTCTATTTTCACTTGGTGGTAAACAGGACTTTGCCCTCATCGAAGATCTTATAAATTTCGATGATGTTTTTAAGGACTATAGCTACGAAGGTGTTCCCGATATCCGAGTTATTGTCTTCTGTGGCTACCCTGTTATGTGTATGATGCGTTTATCTACAGCAGCTTCTGATGGCAAGGCTAACCTCCACCAAGGCGCTGTGGGTGTGGGAATCTGTATTCGTTCAGGTAAAGCCATTAGAGCTGTTCAAAAAAACGAACCTGTACACATACACCCAGATACAGGTGCAGATCTTTACAAACTTAAAGTTCCACACTGGCAAGAAGTGCTTAATCTTGCATCAAGTTGTTATGATATGTCCGGCCTAGGGTACATAGGTACCGATATTGTTTTGGATAAGATAAGAGGTCCGCTACTTCTAGAATTAAATGCAAGACCTGGCCTTGCAATTCAAACAGCTAACTGTGCTGGACTTTTGCCAAGATTAAAGTTTGTCAAAGCATATATGAAAAAGCACTCTGGCTTAACACCTGAAGAAAGAGTACGTGTTTCTCAAGAGCATTTTGGTGTGCTTCAACCTGATTAGAAATCACTAGAATTAAAACAAAAGCACCACTTAAAAAACTTTAAGTGGTGCTTTTTTAAGCTGTATTTTGGTTAAAAACGTTTTACAGTTCCAACCAACTGTAAGACTACTACTGTTTATTAAAATATCTTATACCGTTATTTGGTCTAAAATATGTTCTTATGTACCCATCAGTAGAAACTATTACAAAATCATTTGGGCCTTCAAGAAAATATACACCGTCACCATCTTCTTTTTCAAATTTATGGAGCACCTTTGGGTTATTAATTACCTTTATTGCAGCCCTTTCATACTCCTCAGCACTACTAAAGCCCATAGATTTGCCATGACGGTTATAATGATCTTTCAACTTATGTTCAGTACGAAAATGTAATTTTTGACGCCAATCAGGATGCCCTAAATTTTGTCTTTTTTTATCTACACTTTCATAAGAATCTTCTTCTGGACCTGCCCAAACAATGCCATCATAGGAAGGGAGAACTCCCATAGTAATAGCAGAAAATAATATGACTATAAGTGTGTAAGTGAGAAATAAATACTTTTTCACTAGAGTATATCCTGTAATGGTTAATCGGGTTTTGTTATTCTGTGATCTATTATACAGATTATAATTATTTTTTTAATTTTTATTATTAATTAGAACTACATTACATGTTTGTTTCAAATAACTCATTTAAGTTTCTAAAAACACACCTAATTTAAAAAGTAAAATTAAAACAATTTACAGAAAATTAACATTGTTTTTTCATGCGAACTAAATTTCTATTTTTTATTCCCAAAATATGATGTAAATATATGTTCAAATACCTTTTGTGATAAATATAAACAAAGGTATGTAACCATAATAAAAATAGTAGGTTACGTCTGTATAATGGTGTAAATTGAGAAAATTAAAAGAGCCAAAGGCTCATCTCTTAGGTATAATGAAAATCACCACAATCAACATAATACCGAGGAGGA
>CAVGFV010000130.1:0-8783 GCA_963628765.1 Succinimonas sp. | reverse complement strand
TCCAACAACAAAAAACCACTTGTTTTATAAGTAAAACAAGTGGTTTCGTAAGATAAGATTAGTAATTAAATTACATACCTAAATTTATATCGTTACAGTTTAAGTTGGACTTTTTCGTAAGGGAATAAATTTTGGTATTTGCGATTGAGCGATAGATAACCTTGAAAGGTCATCTTTATATTTTTAAGGGAGAGAAACTATAAGAGGTATTAAACAAATCTAGTAGAAAGTCAGCTAATTGACATTAATCTCTAAAGGAATGCAGTGTAAGGAATTAACAATATTTTCTAACAGATGTAATAACAACGCCTACAATTTCGCATTCGAGTTCTTCAGTAATATTTAAAGGTTTATACGCAGGATTTGCTGGCACAAGCCGTGGCTTTGGGTGAGTTTCAAAGTACTTGACTGTGTATTCTCCTTGAATGCTTGCGATAACTATATCACCGTGGAGAGGCTCTCGGCTCCTATCTACCACGAGATAGTCATCAGGTAGGATACCTGCATTTATCATAGAGTCCCCAATGACTTGAAAGATATAAGATGCAGCAGGGTGAGATATGCAGAATTCATTCAAATCAAGATGTTCGTCGATGTATCCACCATTTGGAATAGGAAAACCAGCCGCAATTTTTTCAAGAGATACCGGAAGCTGAAGTTTTTCTGCCTTTTGAATATCCTTAGAAATTTTAGCCGTTAAACGGACATCTGTAATTTCTTTTAGAGTAGAGTTCTGCATTTGAATTATCTCTATGAAAACTATTTTCCTTCTACAGCATTATCAATTTTATTTCTAATTGTATCAATGTCAGGAACAAGCCAAGCAATTAAAGCTGAAATAAGGGCTGAAATAGTTATTGCCCACATGGTCCAATCAAGCCCGTAGTTATCTCCAATATATCCTAAAACAGGAGAGGTAATTCCACCAAAAGAAATACCAAGTCCAATGGTAATACCTGATGCAAAGCCAATATGATTACATAAAAGTTTTTGTCCTATAACCATTGAGACACTAAGGCTTCCATAGATGAATACTGCAGCAATCATAAGCATGGTCACAGCCCAAGCTGGAGATTCTGCAAGGCAGAATAGAGCAAAAAATGGTACACATATAGTTGCGGAAAAAGCTAAAACTTTTTTAAAGCCAATTTTATCTGCAAGTAAACCACCGATAATTGTAGCAATAGCGGAACAAATGGCAATTAAAGTAAGGTTTGAATTAGCAGCTCCAACAGACCATGAGAATTTATTCATAAAATATAGAGGAATAAATGTTGAGAGGCCAAAGTACACACAAGAGCGGAAAAATATCATAAGGGCGAGAATAGCGAATCCAGAGTAACTCTCCTTGTATTTAGGGTTACCATGAACAATACGATTTTCCCTTTGGGTAAGTTCAACATAATGTTGGTTATTTTTTGTGTACACAAACAGCATAATAAAGGCAGGTAAAGCGATAATAAAAATGCCTTTAGGTCCAACTAAAAGGGTTGATAAAGAAATGAGGATTGGTCCGACAGCAAATCCAATATTTCCGCCAACCGAGAATATACTCATTCCCGTCCCCATGTGTTCATGTGAGCAAGCGTGACAAAGTTTACTTCCTTGTGGATGAAACATTGCTACGCCAACGCCGCCTAAGCTTATTAGAATAAACAGCAACACAAAATTATCTGTAAAACCAATGGAGCCTATACCTAAAGCTGCAATAATCATACCTACGGTCATAATCCAAGGTCTTGGTTTCAAATCGGAATAAATGCCAATAATCGGCTGTACTATGGATGAAAGTAGCGTCGCTGCAAGCACTAAAAGAGATACTTCAAGGTTTGAATGTAAATAGCCATATGAAAATAATACAGCTAACCCAGCTCCTACAGAACCTTGACAGATATCGGTTGCAAAATGCCCGAACATGAAAGTGTAGTTATCTCTATATTTTTGGATGTGCTCGGTTAAGCTCATATTTTTCACCATCTATGTTACAGCTTTAATGTGACTTCTCTCACATTATATATTTTTATCCTGCAAAACTCTCGTTTAAAACCGATAATTTTTTGCCTTTCTCTATAGGTCTATGTAATTTTGCGTTTTTGTATGTAAAGGGATTGCTATTGGAAAGAATAACAATGTAGATATTGAATTTTCGGTGTTAAAAACGGCAATAATTTTGTTAATCAGATGGAAATGTGATTAATACCACTATAACCTTGAATGATAATGATTTTTTTTAGGCGAAAATGCTTTCTGAATACATAATGTACGGAAGTGTTTAAGGCTTATGGTCTTGAGTAAATTGTTGAATACTAAGGGACAAAAGAAATATGAATAAAAATGCTGAGCTTTTTCAGAAAATGCTCGAAGATGAAAAGATAAATGCATTTGCTCCAGTAAGAGAAGAACAGGATGACTTTCATTCAAATATTTTCCGTACTTCACTTGATGTAAACGGCAAGCTTCTACAGACTTTAGTGATTTTTGACGATACTCCTTACATTGTGATTCGTTGCTTTGTTGAACCAAAAGCAGTAAATGATAATAATCGCGTAGCTGTTGAAAGGGAACTTACCAAGCTCAATGGCGAAAACAAGGTTCTTAAGTATTATATTACCCCTGCGGAAGATATTGCAGTTGCTACTTGTGTTCCTGTAATTGGTGAAAGTTTTGAACCTAACGTAATTAGATTAGTTCTCGATGTATTTATGCACGCTTTACCTGAAGCATATGCACCAATTATGAAGTCTATTTATGGTGATGTTGCACCTACAGAACAAGCTGCGCAGTAAAATTTTGTAATGGAATGTAAAAAGCGGAGCCTAGTGTTCCGTTTTTTTTAGTCTTAATACATTATGTGATGTATATCACATAATGTATTAAGAATGTAAACAAAAAGTGAAAAATTCCCCCGATTATTCTGAAAGTTACATAAAAAATTGGTGATAAAAGTCAAAATTTAAGTAAAAATTGATATAGATCAAAAAAACTCCTTTGTTCTTTCGTTACTATTTGCCGTGTTAGATGTGTAATGTCGTGCCTATTGCATACGGCTTACACGGGATGGGGTATCCCACGGACGAAAAAAGGAAATATTTTATGCCAAAGAAATCAGCAGAAACTGCTAGCAAAAAGCCTGTTGCAAAAAAGACAACTGCAAAGACTGAAGCTTCTAAGGTAACTGCTCAAGCTGCAAAGAATGAAACAGCAAAGAAAGCTGAATCTACCCGCAAGGCTGTAACAACTACATTCTTCAATCTCAGCAAGGAAGATTTCAAGAATAAGATTATTTATCATCTTCATTCAACTCTCGGTACAAGTGAAAAGAAAGCAAGTCGCCAGTCATGGTGGAAGGCTACCTGTGCTGCTGTGAACGATCTTGTTTACGAACGTCTTACTCAGACTCAGCAGACTCACTACAATAAGGATACAAGAGCAGTACATTATCTTTCTGCTGAATTCCTTATGGGCCGTCTTACTACAAATAACCTTTGTAACCTTCATCTTTACAAAGTATGTGAAGATGCACTTAAGGAATTAAACATTAACCTTACCGATCTTTGTGAAGAAGAACCAGATATGGCTCTCGGTAATGGTGGTCTTGGTCGTCTTGCTGCTTGCTTCCTCGATTCATTGGCAACTTTGAACCTTCCTGCAATTGGATACGGTATTCATTACGAAAATGGTTTGTTCCGTCAGGAAATTCGTGATGGTCACCAGATTGAACGTCCTGATTCATGGCGTGAATACGGCAATCCATGGGAAATTTGTCGTCCAGAATCAATTCAAGAAGTTCCTCTTGGCGGTTATGTTGAAACCGTATTTAACGAAGATGGTTCTTTAAAGAAAATTTGGCACCCAGCTCAGGTTGTAAAAGGTGTGCCTTGGGATATTCCAGTAGTTGGCTACAACGGCGAAACTGTTAATATTCTCAGACTTTGGGAATCACGTGCTCCTGAATCATTCGATTGGGACGTATTTAACGCAGGTGGTTATGTTGACGCACAGAACGAAAAGGCTCGTGCAGAAACTATTTCTAAGGTTCTCTATCCTAACGATTCTACTGAAGCTGGTAAGATCCTCCGTCTTACCCAGCAGTACTTCTTCAGTGCTTGCTCAATCAAGGATATTCTTCGTCGTTATAAGCGCGCTCACACTGTTAACGGTGTAGTTGATTTCTCTGAATTTGCTCCAAAGATTGCAATTCAGTTAAACGATACCCATCCTACCGTTGCTATCGCTGAACTTATGCGTGTGTTCGTTGATGAAGAAGGACTTGAATGGGATGATGCTTGGAATATCTGTTACAAGGTTTTCTCATACACCAACCATACTCTTCTTCCAGAAGCACTTGAAAAGTGGCCTGTATACCTATTTGAAAAGGTACTTCCACGTCACCTCGAAATCATTTACGAAATTAACCGTCGTTTCCTCGAAGGTGAATGCGAGAAGTTCTTCCCTGGTGACAACAATATCAAGGTTAAGCTTTCTCTTATTGAAGAAGGTGATTGCCGTAAGGTAAGAATGGCTAACCTTGCTGTAGTTGGTTCACATAAGGTTAACGGTGTTGCTGAAATCCACTCTGAACTTGTTAAGACCGATCTTTTCCCAGAATTTGCTAAGATTTGGCCTGAAAAGTTCTGTAACGTAACCAATGGTGTTACCCCACGTCGTTGGATTCTTAACTGTAACCAAGAACTCGCTGCTCTCTTCACTGAAAAGGTTGGTAGTGATTGGCCAGTACATCTTGATGAACTTAAACAAATCGTTAAGTATGCAGATGATGCAGACTTCCAGAAGAAGTTCATGAAGATTAAGCATGACAACAAGGTTAAACTTGCTAAGGTTATTAAGGCTGAAACAGGTATCGAAGTTGATCCTGAAGCAATTTTCGATATTCAGATTAAGCGTCTCCACGAATACAAACGTCAGCAGCTTAACCTCCTTTATATCCTTGCTCTTTATCGTAGACTTCTCGATAATCCTAACTTGGATATCAATAAGCACGTATTTATTTTCGGTGCTAAGTCAGCTCCTGCTTACAAGATGGCAAAAGATATTATCTTCGCTATCAACAAGGTTGGTGAACGCATCAACAATGATCCAAGAATCAACGGTAAGATCAAAGTTGTATTCATGCCTAACTACCGTGTAAGCCTCTCTGAGAAGCTCATTCCTGCAGCAGATATCTCTCAACAGATTTCTACCGCTGGTTATGAAGCATCAGGTACCAGTAACATGAAGCTCGCTATGAACGGCGCAATCACTCTTGGTACTATGGATGGTGCTAACATCGAAATCGTTGAAGAAGGTGGCAAAGAAAACAATGCAATCTTCGGTCTCAGCGTAGATGAAGTTAAGGCATTAAAGGCTCAAGGTTACAATCCTTGGAACTACTACAATGCAGATCCTGAAATTAAGGCAGCTCTTGATTGGCTTGACAGTGATTACTTCACTCCAGGTCATCCAGGTGAACTTGCTTCAATTAAGCATGCACTTCTTGAAGGTGGTGATACCTTCTTAACTCTTGCTGATTTCAGATCTTATTCAGATGCACACGATGTACTTGATAAAATGTACAAGAACAAGAAGAAGTGGGCTCATGCAGCTATTGTTAACTCTGCATCAATGGGTAAGTTTAACTCTGACCGTTCAATTGCAGATTATGCAAGACTCATTTGGGATCTTAAAGATTGCGATGTAAAGTAATCTAGTAATTTGATTCTGACAAAGGGAGGACTTTGGTCCTCCTTTTTTGTTTTTGTGCTTTTTGCGCTACATCACAAAATATCTTATAATGCGCTACGTTTTTGGTGTGATTGTTCATCACTTAATAAGGAATCCGGTGCAAAACCGGAACTGTCGCGCAGCGGTAATCTTGTTTTTCAAAACATCATTTTATAGACATTGTTAACACGAGAAGTCTGATGTTTTCTAAGAAAGTCCGAATACTTGCCAGATACGTTTTACCTTCTATTTACGCGTAATTAATTAGGATTTCATATGAAAAAATCTCTTTTCGTATTGGGCGTGCTTTTTCCTGCATTCTCATACGGTGCATCGAATGATCTTCAAACCTCTGAAGTAGTTGTAACTGCAAATAGATTACCAGATACAGCAAGCTCGGTTATGGCTCCTATATCTGTTGTAACAGAAAAAGAAATTACTCAAAAGAACCTTCATAATGTAAAAGAAGTTTTAGAGCTTCTTCCTGGAGTTTCTTTTGTAAGTTATGGTGGTAGAGGCCAAGCAGGTAACTTTTACGTACGTGGCGGTAGTGCTGAACACGTATTAGTGCTTCTTGATGGCAATGCTCTTAACTCCACAGGTATTGCCGCTCTCAATCCTAATTTTATCCCTGCTAATATGATTGAAAGGGTGGAATATCTTAGAGGCCAAAGAGCAGCTGTTTACGGTGCTAATGCTATTAGTGGTGTTGTAAACATTATTACTAAGCCTGAATATAAGAACCGTCAAAAGATGACTTATATCTATTCAGGTAAGAATACTCATGATTTTGATTTCGCAAATACTGTAAGTATCGGTGAAAGCTCAGTAATTAAGCTTTCTGGTGGTTCCGCAAGATCTGATGGTTATAACGTACATCCTGTTTTAGGTGTCAATGATGGTGACGAGTTCGGTTAT
The DNA here is from genome assembly GCA_963628765.1 of Succinimonas sp. GTDB lineage: Bacteria > Pseudomonadota > Gammaproteobacteria > Enterobacterales > Succinivibrionaceae > Succinimonas. Next base: position 2,144 of record CAVGFV010000130.1, on the reverse strand, counting down.
AAAAATCGCAATCTCAACATCGTAGCTTCTCATACCTTTGATATTGGTGCTGAGTTATGGGCTAGCTATAACTACCTTGAGAATAAAGGTGAATACGATAACTCTTCAAATTATTTTGGACCTTATCGTGAAAAAGATATAAATATCAATAAGAAGAATATCATTAGTCTGGGATCTAATTATCTAGGTGATTCTTATAGCTATGATCTTGGTTTAATGTATAGCAATACTGATGACTACAATAGACCTAAAGGTGCAACAATCTATGGTTATTCATCATCCGTATTTAAGGTAAAGGCTTTTAACGGTCACTTCATTAACTATTACAACGTTATTGATTCTTTGAAGCTTGGTTTTAGTTTTGACTATGATAATAACGTTCTTGATAGTGACTCAATGTCATATGGTGTAGCTTTCAATAACGGTGACGTTTCACTTGTAAATCGTGGCTATGGCCTCCATGCTAACTATGATGATGGTTTTTGGCTTTCAGAACTTTCTCTTAGACTTGATGATAATTCAGTTTACGATACCAAATTCAATTTCAATGCTGGCCTAGGTGTGAAAGTTAGTGATGCTTTCGTAGCTTCAGTTCGTGGTGGTACAGCCTATAGAGCTCCAACATTGTCAGAGCTTTATTATCCAGATACTGGCTATGGTGGGGGTAATCCAAACCTTGATCCTGAAAAATCAAAGCAAATTGAAGTAGATTTTAAAGGTACCATTGAAAATTTCTCTTACTATGTAAATGGCTTTTACAGTAAGATTGAAGATATGATTGCTTGGAATAATGGATATAACAACATAAACGAAGCAAGAATCCGTGGTATTGAATTAGGTGCACAATATAGATTTGCTGATTGGTTACTTGTGAAGGGAAGTGCGGATTTCACAGATCCTGAAGATACCGAAACAGGTAAAACTATTGCCTATCGTTCAAAGCAAATATATAAGGTTGATGTTTCAGGTAATTACTCAATTTTTGATTATTTCGCGAATTGGCGCTTTAATTCAAAGAGAAGAGTGTCTGATTATCAAAAGGATCTACCAGGTTATGGACTTGTAGATTTAGGCTTCGGCGTAAATTTATTTGAGTCACACTTTAGAACTGGTTTCAAAGCTGAAAACGTATTTGATCGTAAGTTTGAAACTTCAAGAGGTTACCCAAATAAAGGTGCTATCTATAGTGTAGATTTCACTTTGAAAAACTTTTTCTAATCTTATGTGATTAGATATTGAAAATACAGCCATTTTGGGCTGTATTTTTTTGAATTACTGGATATCTATACGTTTTTCAGGATTAAAGATATCAAGTGAGATGTAATGTTCGCCAGTATCAGGAAGAACTGTTACGATATTTTTACCTTCATTTTCTGGTCTCCGAGCTATTTCTACTGCGGTTGCAATATTGGCTCCAGCAGAGATCCCTGCGAGAATACTTTCTGTTTCGTTTAAAAGCTGAGTATATCCGATTGCTGTGTTGCTCTTTATAGAGAGCACTTCGTCTACTATTTCAGAAGCATAATTGTCTGGAACAAAGTTAGCCCCAATGCCCTGAATTTTATGAGAGCCGGCAATATGTTTGGTGATCATTGGAGACTCAAAAGGTTCCACAGCTATAGCTTTGATTTTATTTGAATGCTTTTTTAAACCTTTCGCGATTCCTGAAATGGTACCGCCTGTGCCAACACCTGCCACAAAATAATCAATCATACCGTCAAGATCTTCCCATATTTCTTGAGAAGTGTCTTCAATATGTGCAAGTGGGTTAGCAGGGTTAGAAAACTGTCCCATTATGATACTGCCTGGAATTTCTGATTGAATTTTGAGAGCTTCCTTTACAGCACCTTGCATGCCGAGATGCGATGGTGTTAATACAATTTTTGCACCACGTGTCTTTAAAAGTTGAAGTCTTTCAATGCTCATACTCTCTGGCATAGTTAATATCAAATTTATTCCATAACATTTAGCTACGAAAGCGAGACTTATTCCCATGTTTCCAGATGTCGGTTCAATAATAGTATCACCTTTACGTATGAGGTTTTCTGATTGTGTCAAGTATTTTGTGTAAACATCTTTGATTTCCTGCCTCGTGTTACTCAGGCTGCATCTTGCTTCTTATCTGCCTCAAGCATATCATCAAA
>CAVGFV010000129.1:0-2240 GCA_963628765.1 Succinimonas sp. | reverse complement strand
TTGTGTGTGTTTTAACATTGGGACATCGCAAAAAAGTTAATTTATAGAAGTCCCCTTAATATAATTAGCTATACGACGGATATTTAATCTATTCTTAGGTTAACGAATTTAGCGCCTAATTGTTTTTATTTAGAATCTCCTGATATAGCTCCATATAGCGCTCCGCCATATATTCAGGACGGAACTTAGAAAGGTTATTGTAGGCATTTTCTTTGAGCTTTTTTTGTAGTTCTGAATCTGCGTACAATCTTTCCATTTTTTGAAGAAGCTCAGCACTATCACCATTAGAGAATAATAGTCCCGTTTCTTCATCATGAACTACTTCTGGAATACCATCCACATTTGAAGCAATGATAGGTACCTTATGATCCATAATATCAAGTAGTACAGATCCAAGACCTTCATTTCTTGATGGGAAAATAAAGAAGTCCATACTTTCAATATAGTTTACAACGTCTTTATGAAAGCCTAGCCATTCGATTTGAGGTGTATCCTTAGAGGCTTCACGAAACAGGTTTTCATCTTCACCATAACCTAAAAATACGAAGCGACAGTTAGGATGCTTTTTCAGAAATTCTTTAGCAGCTTTAATGAGTACCATTTGGCCTTTATGTTTATCGACATAAGCCCCAATATGGCCAAATACTGCGCAACCTTTATATTGTTCTTTTATTTGGGCAACTTTTTTAGGATCAGCTTCCATATGTGCAAGAACACTATAAATGAGTCTCAGTCTCCCGCCAAGATTTACAGTACGCCCAAAACTGGCAATTATAGATTCCCTGATTGCTTGTGAGATAGAAATTATCGTTGCGGCATTGTTAAATACATAACGATTAAAGAAATTGTTCTTTAATCTTTGAGGAACACGTCTTGTGATCACATACGGAATTTTATAAAGACTGTGTTGGATTGCAACCCATTGCGTTGCTTTTGCCTCATGAGCTTGAATGATATCAGCACATTTGTCAAGTTTAAAATGTCCCGAAATAGAGTGCGAAATTTCATGTATTTCGAGATCCTTGATATCCGAAACATATGAAGGAATGGCACTTCCTTTCCTGCAAATAAGGAGTTGCTTAATTTCAGGGTAAGCCTTTTTAAGATAACGCATTAGGAGGACTGTTTGTCTTTCACCACCGCGGAAGTTCCTTGCGAGGTTAACATGTGCGATTGTAAGTGTATTCATAGAATTAACATTGTCCCCCATCATAATTTCTCGTTTCTATAACGATCTTGCGGGGTTCCGACAATTTTTTTTAGAGATTCGTCAGGATGCTGAAGTTCGTTGGTTTTAAAATTTGTTATTGTATAAAGAGCTAGATATTTGTTGAATACATAGCTCGCCGCAGCAAAGCAGGCAATAACGCCGATCTTACCGTCTAAAAATCCTCTTAGGAAGATATACTTCCAAATGAATGTTATAAAAGCCATTAAATAAGGAGTTATTGCCAAACATCTAGAAGGGCGTTTTTTAAGATGGCTTATTGCCCATTCATTACTGTATTTAAGTTGTTTGTTTAATAGGAGATAATAATGCTCGCACATAAAATGGAGAATATTGCTTTCTACTTTTATGATCTCTGTGCCTTTAGGTATTTCAAGTCTCTCTCTTATCATGCTATTGTTAAATTTAGTGTAGTTCTTATTATGAAGCCTTACTACATAATCTTTAGCATAACCAGAATGTTTGATTTCACGTCCAAACATGAAATCTCTTCTTCTGATGCTTAAAACTTGATTATCCTTGGCTGTTTTTAGAAAGTCTTTTATCTCAGAAGCAAGACTGTTTGTAATAGTTTCATCGGCATCAATCCAAAGACACCAATCATAGTTTGCTATTTTCTGAGCTTCTTGTCTTTGACGTCCAAAACCACGCCAAATAGGATCTTCATGAATTTTTACATTGAATTTTTTGGCAATTTCAAGAGTTTTATCAGTGCTACCACAGTCATAGACAACGATCTCATCAGCTACATTAGTAGCTGATTTAATGCATTCAGAAATATGTTTTTCAACATTTCTTGTAATGATGATGACAGAGAGCTTGGGCAATTTTTATAAATCCTATTATAACCAGTTAAATTCTAGCACAATAAGCTAAGTCATTTAGTTTTTTCTTATGCTTAAAGGTTTATGAAAACTGATAATTTTATATCAGATTTATGGAAAGTTAAAAAGTTTTGATAGTGTATAATATTTTGTGTAAACGATAGTTCCTAAGGTATGGAAAAAGGAAC
>CAVGFV010000128.1:0-2504 GCA_963628765.1 Succinimonas sp. | reverse complement strand
AGGAGGTCTCAATTCCCCATCTAAGGTGATATAGATGTTTTAGATATGATGAAGGAAATAAATCTTTCGTAAGCGAAGTAGCAAGAGTTTCATATGTGTCTTCGCTAATCTTGAATCTGACTATGCGAATCGTAACGCTGTAAGGCGATTCAAAATCCCAAATAGCATGCAAAAGCTTGCGATGTTTTCCATGTCCCGCAATCCATTTTGCCTTACATTCTGCATATTTATTTTTATCAACATTAGTTTGCGTGGTACATAGATTAATAGTTATTGTTGTATCTAAATCTGTCATTGGAAGATCTTGTAGTTCTTTCCAAAGATTATTCTTAATCCTAATAATGTATTCAGCATTAACAATTCTGTTTAAATGTTCAATGAGGTTTATGCCTCCATAGCCCCGATCTGCAATCATTATTACCTTCTCAGCATGGGGTATGCGCTCCATCATTTGCCAAGCAGCTTTAGGTTCATTTACTTCTGATTGATGTTGGACTATAACATCTGTGTATGTCTTGTTAAGGAGATCATATAAGGCATTTACGTGATACTGGTTACCCCTTGTTACTGATTTATGTATAAGAGTATCAGTAGCTTTGCTACAAGCATAGTTCATAACAGAGCCATCAACTGCTAGTAGACGATAACCCCGATACAATTTATCATCATTACAAACTGAATTAAATTTGTGGAACAAATAATCTAAAGTTTGTGGCAATAATTTACTTCTTTGTTGTACAAATGCTGACGCTGTTACTGATGTATCCGTAGGCTTGCAATAATCAAACAGCTCCTTGTTTAAAGAATTTCCACCTGCTGATAAAAGTATGTGAATTAAATTGGTAAAAGTAATTTTACGGTTACGGATAAAATCCGAATGAGGGTTTTTAACCCATGTATAATGGTTCTGCGCCATCTCAGCAATGATAGCATTCAGTTTATCTTTTAGCTTTTTTGCGTATTGTTCCATTACAGCGTTCCCTTTTCTGATAAAAATACAAAAGGAGTATTCCGAATAGCAAATAAGACAGTAGTGAATATTACAACTTGATAGATTTCAAATATTCGGCGGTTAATTCTGTTTTAACGATCTGTAGACACCCAGAAGCAATTGGATGACAGAATTTAAACTTGCGAGTGCCATTCTTTTCACCATACCCAATATGTCCACCTGCACTAAACCTTACTGACAGTGCAACAAAAGTATCACGTTTAGTGTTGCCTTTAACTTTATTGAATTTTTCGTATCTAACAATATCACCGCAGTGAAACGGCGCAACTAAGCCTTGCTTGTGGAAAGTATATGTTCTCTTTGCTGGTTCAATAACTAATCTGTGAATCATTTGCTGTGTTTCCTTTTTAGGATGCACCTCGCGATACATTGCGAGAAATTCTTCAAAAGATGGTTCTTTCTGATTCATCGCTTTGTGTCGGTTTACCGCAACGGTTTTCCCATCTAATTTATATATTTTTTGATTAAGGGCATGGATGTTGTTATTTGATTTTTTCTTAAATCTACGTTCCTTATGGATTTCATCGCAAAGTTCTATTTTCTCAGGGACTCTGACAGCCATGGATATAGCATAAGCATCAATACAATGATCTTTTGGAAGGTTGCATTTTTTACTTGTTTCAGCTGTCTTTCTACCGTCAGTAATAGCGAGTTTAACCCCCTTTTTCTTACAATAAGCAGAAACTTCCTCTATCAAAACTGGCATAACAGAATTTAGAAGTCCTACATAATATTTTTGCTCAACACCTTCTTTTAACTCACGGAGTTGTTCTTCGGTATCAACAGAATTATGAATTCTGGTATGACACTCATCGCAAAGACCTATGATATTTTTCACATTATCGATACCACCTTCTGCACGATGGTTGATATGGTGATACTGCGTTATAGGTTTCCCACAACAAGCACATTTTCCCTTTTGTTCATCACGAATGAAGTCCTTATACGTTGCATAACCATACAAGGGACCTTTACTATATTCCCAAGATTTAATATCTTGATTTTCTAGTTTCTGGAAATCAAAAGCCACACGCTCAAGGCGAAGGTGGGTAATAGGAAGAAACTTCGCTGTTCTTTTGATTTCATTCATTGTTATTTGAATAATTTGTCGAGTAGATGGAGTCATCCAACCATTAGAACGTTTCCGGTTTGCAAACTTTCCCTCCTTACCACGAATCACTTTATGAGTGACTGGATTTTCAGCTCTAGGGTAGGAAACAGAACAGAGTTACACGAATGTTTTGTTCTAACCGTGTCCTGATTTCCATTCTTTATAGTAGTACCATCATGAACGGCCTTTCTCTGCTTACTCTGCCTATGATTTCTACGTCTACCTTGGCGAAAAGCAGTTCTATCAGACATCTGTTTCTTTATAGACTTATTGTTGGTCTCCACGTTCACTAACAATATATTCTTGCCATTTTCTAATGAAGCGGCTGTTAAACGAATCCAGATGTTGACATAGTTTACGAACTTCTCTTGACCAACTCTA
>CAVGFV010000127.1:0-4475 GCA_963628765.1 Succinimonas sp. | reverse complement strand
AAGGTTTTTCTAATCCAGAATGTTCTTTAGGGGACATCTTCTAGGAAGTTCACAAATCATAGTAGTCTGATTTACCACTATCGCAACTTGCATTAGCAGTGCCTATAGCACCATAACCACTAACTAGCAAAAAGGTCATCAAAACTGTTAGCTTTTTCATATATATTCCTCATTTAACACGGATGCCAAGAATCACCAATCTCTGTGCCACCTTTAGCTACGTAAGCACCTAGATTAGTCATCATGATTAAATGCCCATTTTGAACTTTTAATGAAACGGATGACAATTCACCAATTTTGTTTAAGGTGTTTTGTTCCCTGCCGATATAAAATCTAAAATCGATAACTTCCCAATTTTTTTGATCAGTTGATCTCGAGATTGTTAAATCGTCATTAACTCCGAAGTAGAAATTTTTGCCATCAGCAAAAATAGATACGATATCCTTCAAAATTACTCCATTTCACCCATTTTTGTAGAAAATTTTACTAGCGTTTATTTTTTGTACAGTATTTTCTGCGGAATTTGCCCTGTTTTTTAATAAATGTCAGTCAAGTCCAAACTTGTGGTAACGATGTTTTCGGAATTTGCCCGTAGCGGAGGCTCGGAACCTACTAAGAGGTTTGTACTTTACCCGAAGACCAATCCTGCGCAGAAATAATTTCGCGTAACTTTCTGAAAATAACCTAAGTTTTTCACCTAGGCTATTTTTTTTAGAGTTAGGAAGGTCTAGATTCGTAAAATTCCCTTGCGCCCTTTGTATAATTCCGAAAAATTTCGCCTCAATAACTAGTAGGAAGTTATATGGATACAATGGCCTTAATGTGGGATATGTACAATGCTCTTTCCGAAGAGGATAAGAAAGCCTTTATAGAATCTATAACCCCGAAAAAAGGTGCTTCAAAAGAGCTTGAATTCTTAAAGGACCTCATCCTCAGAAAACCTATTAATCCACGGCGAAAGAAGTTTACTTGTCCCCGCTGTCAAAGTGCCTGCGTGGCTAAAAATGGCAAGGTAAGAGGTGTGCAGAGATTTTTGTGTCGCGACTGTGGCAGAACATTTTCCTACACGACAAACACCATTATCTTTAACAGCAATAAGTCGATAGCCACTTGGGAAAAGTTTTGTGAATGCTATGTAGAGAGACTCTCTCTTCGTAAGAGTGCGGAAATCTGCGGGATAACCCTCCATACGGCTTTTGATTGGAAGCATAAGATTGAAGATGCTTTACAGGAAATCAAGTCGCAAAAGCCCCTTGAAGAGAAACCAGAAGACAAGGAATCTGCTAGCTCTTAAAGTGTTCCCTTAATAGCCCCATACACAGAACCTACCCCAATTTCTACAAAATCCTTAGAAGACCTCTAAGGATATACCCCAAAAATTAGAAACCTTGTCCCCAAATTTAATTTGACCTAGGATCGCTTTGTAAGAGATCTCTAGTATCTTACATTGCAATTTTTAAAATCTGTAGCATAATGTGGTAAATCCTTTTTTAAAAAGCCTCACTTCTGCTAAGAGACCTTAGCAGGAGAATAGAACTCTTACCTAAGTTAGAGCTTAAGCCGGGATAACTCCATGAAATTTCAAAAAACTTTTATTGGGGCTGCTATTTTAGTAGCCATCGCAGGACAGAATATCGTTAGCGCCGAAGAAAGTACTGACGTTGACGAAGCAGGCCCTGAAGAAGTCGTTATTAAAGCCATTAAGAAGTCTGTAGCTGAAAATAACGCTTCCCTTTTAACCTCCCAAATCCAGTACCCAATCACTATCTGTTTAAATAAGAAGCCGACCCGCATAACCAGCGCCGAAGGTCTTAAAGATTATAAGCTTTCCGATATCTTGGGTTCAGAGGACCACCTAAAGGCCCTAAAGGAAACCCTTAAAGAATATGCCACAGGGGACGCTTACGAGTATTCCTACGACAACCTGCAGGTTTATGGGATCTATGCCTCGGGCGATGATGAGCGTTCTGTATCTTTAAGATTCACTGAAAAGGGGATCTTCGATATTGATAACAACCAATGTGAATCCGTAAATTTCCCAAAACAGAAATACTGTAATGATCCGGAAAAGGATGCCCTTATCAATATGTTGGGCAACCATAGCACCAACTTTTACAATGATGGCACTTACGAAAGATTCACTCAGGATGGTTATTCCAAACTAACCATGACTTCTATGGAAGAAGCCAAAGGGGGCAAGATCGACTTCACCCTTAATGGTAAGAAACTTAATTTAACCCGGGATCCCCTCTCTTTTGATGCCATTCCCGTTTATACCGATGGCACTAAAGAATACATGATCTTGGCTCCTGGCCAACCTGGTGAAACCTACTGCTATTATCCGGGAAATTGTCGTTCCGTGCCTTATGTGTATGTATTTACCAAAGCTAAAGGTGCGGAGACATGTGACGGAGATGATTTTGTGTTAGCGGAAAAGTACGTCCTAAATTTCTGTCCAGGCGAAAACCTCTATAATCAGGAAATTCAAAACTTTACCCAAGGTTTTGCGATCGGGGAAAGTGGTGCTCTCAATAACAAGAGCTACAGCAACAAAGATAAGAGTATTACGGTGAAGTTTATTCCAGAAAAAACTCCTGCAGGAGAAGCGAGCGAATACAATAAGCCGATAACTGAAAAGGCAATTTTGACCTATAAGGGCCAAACCGTAACTGAGAAGTTCCCTATAGATCATAACTTAGTCTTCACCGTAGGTGAGGAAGAGATCCTCGTGGTTCCAGAAGGGGATTACGACAAGGCCAATCCAGATGATCTCAACCTAGACTGCGCTATCGAAGGTCAATGCACTCCGGGAACTGAAAGAGTCGTACTCATCATTCGTGACAGTCAAGGTACCTGCCAGCGCTTACCTTTGGATAAGGAATAAGAGAGGGATTAACGTATGTTTCAGAAATATAAAAGCCTCGGCTTATTAGTAACCATGCTTCTCGGCACCACTGGTTTGGCGAATGCAGATGAATTAAGCGCTATTAAAGAAGTTGAGGCAACTTTTGATAGTATTACTGCGGACTATCAGGCGCCTATTCCGGAAGGTAAGGCTGACTTTGTCTATGGTAACTTTTGTAAAGATGCGGAACTTCAGAGCATTATCGATTACTACGTGATCCATAACGATAAGAAGCAGATCTTTGTGGAGAATATTCCAGGAGTTCTCGGGGTGGAAAACCAAACCACTTATGCGAGTTTTCGAAACTACATGAGTGCCCGTGATTTCCCTTTTGTGAATTGGATCTATAACACCATCATGTGGCAGGACGAGCCTATGAAGTTTTACTACTTAGTAAAAGGCTCTTGGGCCGTGGCTCCCATATACAACATCACACCCGATAGAGAAGCGAAACCTACCAGCCGCCTCGTCATGAATATCGCAGTCGGGGATAGCTTTAATCTTTTTGAAAACAAAGATGCCAACGTTCCTAATTGCGACAACTTAAACTTCTGTCCGAATAAGCTGAAAGCCTTTGATCCTTACCGTAAGGTCATGATGATCACCCGTGAGCCGGATGGGAGTTGTGATACCATTTTGTTCCACGCGGAAAGAGTAGATCCTGAGTATCTTGAAAGTAACCCAATCTACCGAAACGAAATTCGTTTCCAAGCACCTCACGGTAACTTTAAGTTTGAAATCCTCCACCGAGATTGGGCTAATCCAGAGGAGAAGATCAGTGCTAACTTTACTGAAGAGTTAAGTTCCTTAACTCTCGAGGGTGTTAAGTACAAGATGGTTCCTGCCGAAAACATTTGGAATAAAAGCACTTGGTATCTAAAGGGCAAAGGGCCTTATAATGAAAAGTGGCTTTATATGTATCCTTTAGGCGATCCTGATAAGGTTTATACCGAGAGTAAGAGCATGACAGATCATCCAGCCACCAAGGTGGTAATAACCATCTTTGAAGAAATGTCTCGTAGTGGTGATGGCATGACCAAGAGATTTGTGCTTTATCCTAAGACTAATAAATAGAAAGACTTAAGACTTTTTATGAAACTAGCAGGGAGGAATTCTTGCTAGTTTTTTTATGCTCGTAATTTTTAGGTGGCTTTATCTTGGCTTTTTGCCACAGCATTTTTTAGTAGCGACTTTATTTGCGTACATGGCTTCGTCAGCTTCTTTTAGGATCTTATGAAAGTCTTCTCCGTTTTGACACTTACCTTGGGCGTAGCCCACCGAAATACTGATATCGTAGGAGGCTTGGAGGGTACGGAAGTTTTCAAGATGTTTTTCCATAGTCTCTTTATCCGTATCTAAAAGGTAGGCGATATATTCATCACCACCCATACGGAAACAGTTATTACTTTGGCTATTTCCAAAGGCTTCTTGAATACACTTAGCTTCTTTCTTAAGAAGGATATCCCCAGCATCGTGTCCTAAGGTATCGTTGGCCACCTTAAGATCATTTACATCTAATAAAACTTTCCCAATACTAAAAGACTATATAAAACGCTCTTAAAGGAGCGTT
>CAVGFV010000126.1:0-12318 GCA_963628765.1 Succinimonas sp. | reverse complement strand
TCTACAACTTCCTTAAACTTTTTTTCTGTGTATGTTTAAAATGACAGAATTACGGAACGAAGTTCTTACATTACGAAAAATAAAATGTTTTTTTCACAAAGCTTTATTTTTCATAACCAAATTTTGTTCAATATCTATAAACAAGTTATAAACAAACTTTTTAACTTGTTAATAATGCCCAAAATTGAAAAACTGTAAAATAAATGGCTAAAAATAAAAGTTCGTTTTTAACTTATTACCTGTTGATAAACAGCTTATACACATGTATACTAACATATTAACAACAGTGTAAATAACCTGAGATAAAGTTATTAACATGCTGGGGATCCGTTGTTTATAAAATTATGCTATGTTTATAAACTCCGAAATACTCACAAGTTAACAACAACTTATCTTCTAACAATTATCAGAGATATAAACCTCGCAAAGACTTATAAGATAAGAGTTAGATAGGCTTATAAACAACAAATTTCTACTAAGAAGAAAAAGAAAAAGAAATATATATTAAAAAAAAGAAAAAGAAAAAAAGCCTACACGACAAATCGCAAGGAAAAATATAAAATACGCAAAAATAAAACTAAGGAATCAAAATGTTTCATCATGAAGAATTCGATGTAATCATTGTTGGCGGTGGTCATGCAGGAATAGAAGCATGTACAGCCAGCGCAAGAATGGGATTAAAAACATTACTTTTAACTCATAATATAGAAACATTAGGAGAGATGTCCTGCAATCCTGCATTTGGTGGAATAGGTAAAGGACATTTAATCAAAGAAATTGACGCCTTAGGAGGCGTAACAGCTATTGCTGTAGATCATGCTGGTATTCAATTTAGAACTCTCAATTCAAGTAAAGGACCAGCTGTTAGAGCAACTAGAGCACAGACAGATAGAATCCTCTACAAAATACAAATTAGAAAGATTCTCGAAAACTACCCTAATTTACAAATATTTCAGCAATCCTGCACTGGCCTACTCTTTGATGGTAATAGAGTATGTGGTGTAGAAACTGAAGCTGACATAAAAATAAAATCTAAAACAGTAGTTCTTTGTACAGGAACATTCCTTAACGGATTAATACATATTGGTTTAACCCATTACAGTGGCGGTCGTGCTGGCGAAAAGGCCTCTATAAAATTAGCAGAACAAATGCACCAGTACCCTATAAGAATGGGGCGTTTAAAAACAGGAACTCCTTGTCGAATAGATAAGAGAAGTGTTGATTTTTCAAAATTAAAGCAACAAGAACGTGAAAAGGAAGTACCTGTATTTTCATTCCTAAGCAAAGTAAGCGACCATCCAGAACAGATAAGTTGTTGGATAGCTAGAACTAATGCCAAAACTCATGAAATCATCAAGAACAATCTTGACAGAAGCCCTCTATATGCAGGAATAATCCATAGTGTAGGACCAAGATACTGTCCTTCTATCGAAGATAAAATTGTGAGATATCCTGATAAAGACTCACACCAAATTTTCATTGAACCCGAAAGTTTATATACAAACCTCTTGTATCCAAATGGTATTTCAACAAGTTTACCTTTTGATGTACAAGTTGCCATGGTTCATTCTATGGAAGGCTTTGAAAATGCAGTTTTAGTAAGACCTGCATACGCAATCGAATATGACTTTTTTGATCCAAGAGATTTAAAAACAACAATGGAAAGCAAATACGTTGAGAATCTCTTTTTAGCAGGCCAAATAAACGGTACTACTGGATACGAAGAAGCTGCAGCTCAAGGATGTCTAGCCGGAATTAATGCAGGATTGAGATGTAAAGATAAAGACGGTTGGAGTCCAAGACGAGATCAAGCATACATTGGCGTACTTATGGATGACCTATGTACTCTTGGTACAAACGAACCTTATAGAATGTTTACCTCAAGAGCAGAATATCGTTTACTTTTAAGAGAAGATAATGCTGATCAAAGATTAACACCTATTGGCCGTTCTCTTGGTATAGTGGACGATGAACGTTGGGCTTTCTTCGAAAACAAAATGAATGAAATTGAGAAAGAAAAAGCTCGACTTCAATCTACCTGGGTTTCTCCAAATAATGATTATGCAAAGACTCTTAACCCAATCTTAAAATCTCCTTTAACAAAAGAACAAAACTTAATCGAGATTTTGAGAAGACCAGAAATTAACTACGATAACTTAATGAAAGCGGTAAACTTTGAGCCTATTGCAACTACAGAACAAGCTCAAAAGCAGGTTGAAATCCAAGTTAAGTATCAAGGTTATATTGAACACGAACAAGAAGAAATAAATAAACAGCTTAAAAACGAGGAAACTTACTTACCTAAGAATTTCAATTACAGAGGAATTCCTGGTATCTCTACCGAAATAGGTAATAAGTTGAATGATTTCCAACCAGAGACCATTGGCCAGGCTTCTCGTATTTCTGGTGTCACACCAGCTGCAATTTCAATTCTCTTAATTTATTTAAAGAGAAAAGGGATACTTGGTGTTAGATAACTATGAAAGAACTAGAATCTTTACTTATTTCAGAAGCTAAAAAGCTAGACTTGGATAAATTCCTCTCGCAAGAGAAAATAGAGAAACTCGTTCAGTTTATTGAGTTACTTTATAAGTGGAATAATACATACAATCTTACTTCCATAAGGGAGCCTAAAGCGATGCTTGAAAAGCACGTTTTGGACTCCTTAGCTGTAGCTCCTTACATTACGGAAAATTGTTATGCAGATGCGGGCTCAGGTCCTGGTTTACCAGGAATTCCCCTGGCCATAATTTTCCCAGAAAAGAAGTTTTATCTTATTGAAAGTTTAGGTAAAAAAATAAATTTTCAAAGAGAAGTTAAAAGAAGCTTAAAACTAGATAATATTTTTCCAACCCAAGAACGTTGCGAAAAATTTGTTCCTAATGAACCTATAGATTGCGTTTTAAGTCGTGCTTTTGCTTCGATACCAGATATGCTGTCTTTTTGCCAAAAAATACCTAAGGAAAATGGCTATTTTTACGCATTGAAAGGCGATATACCGACTTCTGAGTTAAAGGTAATGTCTCAAGATTTTGAAGTTTCGGATATAATAGCCTTAAATGTTCCTAAAAATCTTGGACAAAGACATCTAATAGTAATTAAGAAAAAGGTCAATTAAGTGAGCAGAATAATTGCTTTAGCTAATCAGAAAGGTGGTGTAGGGAAAACTACCACCTGCGTTAATTTAGCAGCATCCCTTGCAACCCAGAAGAAAATTCTTATTGTTGACATGGATCCACAGGGAAATGCCACTATGGCTAGTGGTGTAAGCAAGTTTGATCTTGAAAAGAGTGTCTACAATGTAATTATTGATGGAATTCCTGCTAAAGATGCGATTATTTTTAGCAAAGAAGGTGGTTACGATATTCTTCCTGGAAATTCTGATTTAACAGCCGCTGGTGTTAGATTAATGAATTTCTTCGCAAGAGAGAGCCGTCTAAAAAACGCATTAGATGTTGTTCGTGACAACTATGATTTTATTTTTATTGATTGCCCACCAGCTCTCAATCTTTTAACTGTCAATTCATTATGTGCAGCTGATTCTGTAATTGTACCGATGCAATGCGAATACTTTGCATTAGAGGGATTAACAGACCTTATCGATACAATTAAGCAAATAAAACAGAATTTAAATGCTAAGCTTGAGATTGAAGGAATTTTGAGAACTATGTTCGACAGCCGTGCAAAACTTGCAACAGCTGTTTCTGAAGATCTTAAAAAGAATTTTAAAGACATGGTTTATCAAACCATAATTCCTAGAAATGTTCGCCTTGCCGAATCTCCAAGTTATGGAAAACCGGCTCTTTACTATGATAAAAGCTCTGTCGGAGCTAGAGCTTATTTAGCTTTAGCTGGAGAGATCCTTCAAAAGTACGATAAAAAAGCCTCTAAAAAGACTGATAACAGCAAGGAAAATAAGTAAAAGGTTTAGGAGAAGAACATGTCAAGCAAAAGAACTGGCTTAGGCACCAACTTAAGTGCCCTATTAGGTAATTCTGGTATTGAATCTTTAAATAGTTCTGTAGATACTAATTCTTCTGAGGATGCTTCACAGCGCGTTACCGAGCTTGACATAAATCTTTTACAAAAAGGTAAATACCAACCTAGAAAAGAGATTCTCCCAGAAAGCCTCACTGATTTAGCGGAATCAATCAAATCTCAAGGCATTATTCAGCCAATTATAGTAAGACAAATTAATTCTTCTCAGTATGAAATTTTGGCTGGTGAAAGAAGATGGCAAGCAGCTAAACTTGCGAACTTAGGTAAAGTTCCTTGTATATTAAAAGATGTTAGCGACAAAGATGCCATGCTAATTTCTATTATTGAAAATATACAACGTGAAGATCTGAATTCCATGGAAGAGGCTGAAGGTCTCGCTCAAATAAAAGCAAATTTAAATACTACTGATGAAGAATTAGCTAAGGTTTTAGGAAAATCTCGTTCTTCCATAAGTAATACCCTTCGCTTAAATGGTTTGGGAGATAAATCTAAAGAGCTCCTACGTAGAGGCGAACTTGAGGTAGGTCATGCCAAGGTTTTATTAGGCGTTTCTGATCAAGAACTTCAAGGCAAAGTAGCACTTCAGGTAGTACAAAAAGGACTCACTGTAAGAGAAACTGAACGTTTAGTAAAGTCTTTGATTACTCCTACAAAGAAAAAAGAAGCAATTCAAGATCCAGAATTTGATAACTTTAAAGAAGCAGTAACCAATTGTTTTCAAGGTATGAATGTGAAATGCATTAATAGCGGGAAGAACAAGGGAAAATTGATACTAAGTTACAAAAATTCTGAGGAACTACAAAGAATTAAAACACTTTTCGGTGTGTAATTTGTTGCTTTTTGTGTGAGTTTGCTCTAAATTATTCATAAAGCTGTGTGTAGTTAACAATTTTTTGATTACAAACAGCACATTTATTGTGATATGCAACAGAAAGAAAATGCGGATTTATCACTCGTAAATCTTCGTGAAAAGATAACCAATATTTTGATAATAGTTTGGTTATGTCAGACTGGATTTTGGGCAATTGCTTCAAAATTATACTCACACAGTCCTGATGCTGTTTTTTCAGCTTTTATCTCGAGTTTTTACGGAGGTCTGTCCTTTATATTTCCTATGCTTTGTTACATGCTAATTACTTGTAGAAAGCATAGATCAGAAAGGGCACCCGTAATTTTTCTAGAAACATTTGTAGGAATTTTTGTAAAATACCTTTGTTTCATAGTGTTTCTAGGAATGATTCTTTTTTTTCTTCAAGTAGTGCATTTTGTTTTATTTAGCACTCTTGCGGTTGAAGTAATTACTTTTATTGTTGCTTTAGTGTTTAGCAATAATAAAAGCAATTGATGTTACAGGATTTATCTTATGTCTAGTGAAGAAGTGTCAGAACTCCAAGACAATGGTCAGGAAGCTGCCGCAACTGGTTTTGATTCAAAGGAATATATAACTCATCATCTGCACTTTCTGCAACTTGATTTTAAAACCGGCAATATTCTAAATAGTAAAAAAGTTGATAGTGTTGCATCATACAATGAATGCTTATGTGGTGATGCTACCGTTAACAAATGCGAGTATACCGTTACTAAAGAACAAAGTTGTTTAACTCAAAACAACGCCACAGATTGTAAATTTTCTGATCTAGGTTCCGGTGTATGTGTTCCTGTAATCGATGCATCTGTTAAAGAGCCTATTTTTTCTCCAACGGTGATAAACATCGATTCCACTTTGATATCCATATTTTTGGGGTTCTTATTCTTAGCAATATTCGGCTTTGCTGTAAGAGTTTCCAAAAAAGGTAGCGTACCTAATAAGTTCATATCTGCAATTGAAATGGTTCTTAACTTTGTAGATAAGAACGTAGAAAGTATGTTTTCAGTTAAAAATAAACTGATAGCCCCACTTTCCCTAACCGTATTTATGTGGATTTTCTTAATGAATTTGATGGACTTAATCCCTGTGGATTTAATTCCTCAGATTTGTTCATTTTTAGGAATACCTTTTGTAAGACTTGTTCCTTCTGCGGACGTAAATATAACTATTGCAATGTCATTTAGCATTTTCTTACTAGTTATTATTTACACCTTGTACTACAAAGGTGTTAAAGGATTTATCAAAGATTATACGATGCATCCGTTTAATTCCGTTTGGTTTGCACCGATTAACCTTTGCCTAGAAGGTGTGTCTTTACTTTCTAAACCACTTTCTTTAGGTTTACGACTTTTCGGTAATATGTATGCTGGTGAAATTATCTTCATCTTAATTACCGTATTCTTTACCTGCATCATATCTTCAATCCCAATTGGCGGTATTTTCGGTACGATTATTGATGTAGTTTGGGCTGTGTTCCATATCCTCATCATTACATTACAGGCATTTATTTTTATGGTACTTACTATTGTTTATTTGTCGATGGCAAGTACAGAAGAGAATTAGAATTAACAACAAATAGGAGTTTTTCATATGGATCTTCATTCTGTAGCTTTCTTAGCAGCTGGTATTATGATGGGCCTTGCTGCAATAGGTGGTGCTATTGGCATTGGTATTCTCGGCGGTAAGTTCTTGGAAGGCGCAGCACGTCAGCCAGACCTTATTGGTACACTACGTGTGAACTTCTTCATTGTTATGGGTCTTGTTGACGCGATCCCAATGATTGGTGTTGGTCTAGGCCTTTATTTGCTATTTGCAGCATAAAGAAGATTTTATAGATAGATAAAAGGAGTTGTATTGTGAGTTTCAATATAACTTTTCTTATACAGATGATTGCTTTCGCAATATTCGTATTCATCTGTATGAAATGGATTTGGCCACCTTTAATTGGCGAAATATCAAATCGTCAAAAGAAGATTGAAGAGAGCTTACAAGCTGCTGAAAAAGCTAAGCAAAGCGTGTCTTTAGCTGAGGAAAATGCTTCTAAAATTATTTCTGATGCAAAAGTTAAGGCGCAGGAAATTGTTGATCAAGCAGAGAGCCAAAAGTCAAAGCTTATCGATAATGCTTCTGATGAAGCTCGTGCTGAAAAGGAACGCATTATTAAATCAGCAACAGCTGAAATTGAAACAGCAAAGAACAAAGCTCAAGAAGAACTTCGTAAAGAAATTTCTAAGCTTGCTATTGCTGGAGCAGAGAAGATTATTAGCTCTAAGGTTTCTTCTGAAGAAGATGATGCTTTAGTTAAAGAAGCATTAAAGCAGTTTTAGTGGGAGGTTTTTGCAATGGCAGACGACTTGACAGTAGCAAGACCCTATGCACGTGCAGCTTTCTCCTTTGCTTCTGAAAATGATTCAATAAAGGATTGGCAGAATTTCCTTATTGCGTTATCAGCTTTGGTTAAAAATTCAGATCTTATCCAAGCTTCTGTTATTAAACCAAGAGAAGAAATCGTTGATTATGTTGGAAAAATTTTAGATGGCTTCATGAATGAGAACCAGAAGAACTTTTTTCAACTGTTGCTAGAAAATACTAGGCTTGTTCAAATCCCTGAAATACTTTCAGAATTTGAGAAGTATGTAGAAGCACATAATGGGCAAATTACCGCCGTTGTGAAATCCGCACATCCTTTGTCTGATTCAAATTTAAATTTGATAAGAGAAAAGATAAAAAACAAGTATGGCGTTACTAGCGTGTTGCTAACAAATGAGGTAGATCCATCTTTAATTGCTGGCTTTACAGTAAAGGTTGGAGATGAATTATTTGATGCAAGCACTCGAACGAAACTTAATCGTCTTGCGGTAAATCTTCGCTCGTAAACAAGGATATTAGTATGCAGTTAAATTCAACTGAAATTGTGGATCTCATTAAAGAGAGAATTGCACAATTTTCTGTGTCTGCGGAAAACCAAGACGAAGGCACTATAGTGTCAGTGTCTGATGGTATAGTACGTATTCACGGATTGAGCGGTGTAATGTCAGGAGAAATGATTGAACTTCCTGATAACCGCTATGGCCTAGCACTTAATCTTGAAAGAGATTCTGTGGGAGCAATAGTTCTCGGACCTTCTGATGGTTTAAAAGAAGGACAGAAAGCAAAGTGCACTGGTAAAATTTTACAGGTTCCTGTAGGAAATGGCCTCTTAGGTCGTGTTGTTAATACCCTCGGTAACCCAATTGATGGTAAAGGCCCTATCGAAAATGATGGCTTCGCACCTGTAGACGTAATTGCACCAGGTGTAATTGATCGTCAGAAAGTTGATCAGCCTATTCAGACTGGCTATAAGTCAGTTGACTCTATGATTCCAATTGGAAGAGGCCAGAGAGAGCTTATTATCGGTGACCGTCAGGTAGGTAAAACAGCTTTAGCTATTGATGCCATCATTAACCAAAAGAATTATGGCGTTAAGTGTATATATGTTGCTATAGGTCAGAAGGCTTCTACCATTGCTAACGTTGTTAGAAAGTTAGAAGAACATGATGCTTTAAATAACACCATAGTTGTGGTTGCTTCTGCTTCAGATACCGCAGCCCTCCAATACATGGCTCCTTATGCTGGCTGTGCGATGGGCGAATATTTTAGAGATCATGGTGAAGATGCTTTAATCATTTACGATGATTTGTCTAAACACGCTGTTGCATATCGTCAGATTTCACTTCTTTTACGTCGTCCACCAGGGCGTGAAGCTTATCCTGGAGACGTGTTCTATCTACATTCACGTCTTCTTGAAAGAGCTGCTCGTGTTAACGCAGAGTATGTAGAGAGAGTTTCAAAAGGACAGATTAAAGGAAAAACAGGATCTTTAACTGCACTTCCTATTATTGAAACTCAAGCAGGCGACGTTTCAGCCTTCGTACCAACTAATGTAATTTCAATTACAGATGGGCAGATATTCTTGACTACCCAAGCATTTAACGCAGGTATTCGCCCTGCTGTTGATCCTGGTATTTCAGTTTCCCGAGTTGGTGGTTCTGCACAAACCAAGCTTATTAAAAAGCTTTCTGGTGGTATCAGAACTGCATTAGCTCAGTACCGTGAACTTGCTGCATTCTCACAGTTCTCATCAGACCTTGATGATGCTACAAGAAAGCAGTTGAACCACGGTGAAAAGGTAACCGAACTTATGAAACAGAAACAGTTTGCACCTTTAAATGTTGCGGAACAGGCTGTTTTATTGTTTGCAGTAGAAAGAGGATACCTGGAAGACGTTGAACTTAATAAGGTTGCTGCTTTTGAAACAGCTCTTCTATCTTATGCCAATGGCCAGTGTGCGGATTTAATGAAGAAAATCATTGATAATCCGGTATACAACGATGAGATAGTTGATGAACTTACAAATTTACTTACAAAGTTCAAAGAACCCCAGACTTTCTAGCTAAGGTGTTAATCCTGAAGGAGCTAATATGGCAGGTGCCAAGGAAATACGTACAAAGATCGCTAGCGTAAAAAGCACGCAAAAGATCACCAAAGCCATGCAAATGGTTGCGGCTTCGAAGATGCGTCGAGCTCAGGATAAAATGACTCTTGGTCGTCCATATGCAAAAGCGATGCGCACTTTAATAGGACACATTGCTTTAGGACATCTAGAGTATAAACATCCGTATACAGTTGAACGTCCTGTAGACAGTATTGGATATATTATCGTATCTACTGACCGTGGACTATGCGGTGGATTGAATATCAACCTCTTTAAAAAGGTTTTGCAACAAATCAAAGCTGATGACGAAAAAGGCATCAAGAGCACTGTTGCGATTATCGGAGGTAAGGGAATAAGTTTTTTTAGCCATATCGGCATAAAAGTACTTGCTCATGCTTCAGGTATGGGAGATTCACCAACTGTAGATAGGCTTATTGGCTCCGTTAGGCTTATGCTTCAAGCCTTTGATAACAAAGAAATTGATAAACTTTGTCTCGTGTATAACAAGTTCGTAAACACCATGGTGCAAACACCAGTTGTCGAACAGCTTCTTCCTTTACCTGAGGCGGAAGAAGATAAAACCAGTGTTAGTCGTGAGCATTGGGACTACATTTACGAACCTGATGCTAAGTCTATCTTGGATCAATTATTTAGACGTTATACGGAATCAATGGTTTACCAAGGTGTTGTAGAAAATCTTGCATCAGAGCAATCGGCAAGAATGGTAGCCATGAAGGCAGCAACTGAAAATGCTGATTCATTGGTTTCGGATTTACAACTTGTATACAACAAGGCTAGACAAGCTGGTATTACACAGGAAATCACAGAAATTGTTTCCGGCGCCTCGGCAGTGTAGGAAATTTGAATATTTAGAAGGTATACATGAATAAGACGCAAGATGCTACCAAAGGTGTGGTGGTACAAATTATCGGCGCGGTTGTCGACGTTGAATTCCCTAATGATAAAGTGCCGGAAGTTTATAATGCTCTTGAAGTTATAAACGGTGGCAGCAAAGGTTTAATCCTCGAAGTTCAGCAGCAAATTGGTGGCGGTGTAGTACGTTGTATCACCATGGGAACTTCTGATGGTTTAGCTCGTGGCGCTGAAGCTATTGATACAGGTGCTGCGATTAAGGTTCCTGTTGGTGAAGAAACTCTAGGTAGAATTATGAACGTTCTCGGAGAACCAGTGGACGAAAGAGGTTCTATTGGTGAAAAAGAACGTTGGGTAATTCACCGTGCAGCTCCTTCTTACGAAGAGCAGTCTAATACCACTGAGTTGTTGGAAACAGGTATCAAAGTTATTGACCTTATTTGCCCTTTTGCAAAAGGTGGTAAGGTAGGCTTATTCGGTGGTGCTGGTGTTGGTAAGACCGTTAACATGATGGAACTTATCAATAACATCGCTAAAGCGCACTCTGGTCTTTCTGTATTCACTGGTGTTGGTGAAAGAACCCGTGAAGGTAATGACTTCTATTATGAAATGCAAGAATCTAAGGTTCTTGATAAAGTTTCCATGATTTATGGTCAGATGAATGAACCTCCAGGGAATCGTCTTCGTGTTGCATTAACTGGTTTAACAGTTGCTGAAAAATTCCGTGACCAAGGAAAAGACGTTCTTCTCTTTATCGATAATATTTATCGTTATACCTTGGCAGGTACTGAAGTATCAGCACTTTTAGGTCGTATGCCTTCTGCAGTAGGTTATCAGCCAACTCTTGCTGAAGAAATGGGTATGCTTCAGGAACGTATTGCTTCAACAGACAAAGGTTCAATCACCTCTGTTCAGGCAGTATATGTACCTGCAGATGACTTGACAGACCCTAGCCCGGCAACAACCTTTGCTCACCTCGATGCAACTATCGTTCTTTCAAGACAGATTGCTGCTTTAGGTATTTACCCTGCAGTAGATCCTCTTGATTCAACTTCAAGACAGTTGGATCCACAAATAGTTGGTAATGAACATTATGAAACTGCTCGTGGTGTTCAAACTGTACTTCAGCGCTATAAGGAATTGAAAGATATTATAGCGATCTTGGGTATGGATGAATTGTCAGAAGAAGATAAGCTTACTGTTGCGAGAGCACGTAAGATTGAAAGATTCTTGTCACAGCCTTTCAGCGTTGCAGAAGTATTTACTGGACGTGAAGGTAAATATGTTCCTTTAAAGGAAACCATTCGTGGCTTTAAGGGCATAATTAACGGTGACTATGATTCTATTCCAGAACAAGCATTCTATATGACTGGTTCTATAGATGAAGTTCTAGAAAATGCGAAGAAACTTTAAAAAGGAATCCGGTTATGACTGAAGAAAATAAAAGTCAGGCTGCATCAGAAAGTAAAGGTATGCACTTAAGAATTGTGAGTGCAGAAAATAAGATATTTTCTGGCCAGGTTGCCGGTGTTCATTTAAAAGGTGCTATCGGAGAGATGGGTATTCTTCCAGGTCATAGTCCACTTCTCACCACTATTCCTTCCGGAAATGTCGTTTATAAAACTCTTGAAGGTGAACAAAAAATCGTGTTTGTAAGTGGTGGAGTTGTGGAAGTACAGCCACAAAGCGTTACTGTTCTTGCTGATACAGCAATGCGTGGTGAAGACATTGAAGAATCAAAAGCAATTGAAGCTAAACGTCAAGCAGAACAGATGCTTGTTAATGCTGCAAAGGATCAAAGCTACTCTCGTGCTTTAACCGAATTATCACGTGCTTTGTCCCAGTTGAAAGCTTTCGAGCTATCCAAGAAAGGTCGTGTGAAATAACACTATCAAAGGGAAGTAAAATAGGAGCTACGGCTCCTATTTTTATTTGTGGATTTTAAGCCACAAATAAATAGTATTTTAGGATACGGAAGATTACGGATTTTTGTAAACATTATACTTACCAATGCTCTAATCTATTTTTAGAAAGAAGCCTTGGTTTAAACTGTAACGATAGGATTTTAGGTATGTGATTTCCCATCTTACTCATCCAAGAAAAA
>CAVGFV010000125.1:0-8304 GCA_963628765.1 Succinimonas sp. | reverse complement strand
GCGGCTTTTAGTACATCAAAGCTGTTTTTAGTACAAACAAATATAAAACTCAGACCTCTATATTTGCCTAAAAAAGTCATAAGAACATCCTTGTATATTTCTACAATCATGTTGCCATTATGTTAAAATCGCACTGTTTCTAAATTTTGTTGAGATTGTTATCACCATGAAACTTCTAACGTTAGGGCTTGTTATTCTAAATATTTCACTACTTTCCGGCGTAGCGGAAGCAGTACAGGTTTACCATAATGATGACGGTACGGAGTTATCTGTATTCGGAAGAATTGAATCCCGTTATATGAATAATACCTTAAGGAATGACGAGAATGGAGCTTTAGAAGGTAGAGGTCGTATCGGAATTTCTGCGGATAGCAGAATAACATCCAACGTAAAAGCACTAGCTTTTGCAGAATGGGAAGTAGGAGTAGCAACCTCCCAAAATAAAAAATGGAATACTAGATACGCATACACAGGTTTTGATTTTAACCAGTATGGTATTTTAGTATTTGGACAAGGTGATACTGCAAGATATCTCGCTATAGGTTTTACAGATGTTTTTGAAGATCTAGGCTCCGCCGCAAACAATTATTGGTTATTGGGTGGGCGCCAAGAAGGACAGATAATGTATTCATCATCTGTAGGCGGTTATTCATTTACAGCTTCCTACCAGACAGCTCAAAAAAATCTTGGCAAGTATTTTGATCATGAACATCTAAACACCATCCCATTAAATGTTAATGCTGGTTATGCTCTTGGTGCTAGCTACAATTGGGATAAAGGCGCATTAGAAGGTGCTGCCATAGCCTTCGGTTGGGATTGGTATGATCTTGATAAAAGCATATTAGGCGATAAACATAGCTTTAATGTAGCATTAAGCTATGGACAACTTGGTAGTGGTCTCTACACAGCACTTCTCTATTCACGAGATAAATTTCAATATGAATCCCATCATGTTACTGACTGGGAAGCCGTAGGCGGATACACTTTTGAAAATGATCTAGCCTTTATGTTAGGTATTGGCTACAGCGGATATGATTTTGACAAAACAATTTCATCCTATGCTACAGGCCAAATATCTTACACTTTCAACACTTCTATGAAACTATATGCTGAAGGCCAAGTGGGATTAGGTCATGTTGATTATCCAACAAAGGATACACACCAAAACTCCCTATATGAAATAGGTCTCCAGTATTCTTTCTAAAAAATTATTTCTTTAACTACTCGGTGTTTGGCTTCCGAGTAGTTCTTGTGCCGTTTTATTCAACCTCTAAAATTATGTCAAAATTGTATTTTAAACTTCTATAAACACTAGGTTTAGCATAATAATCTCATAATCACTAAATTTACCATTCATACATTTGTAAAAACTCCCCTCTGTGATACAATTGCGGACAAAATTGTTACTTATTTAGTCTTTGGGATTAACTAATATGTTAAAAAAATTTTTGATTGCTCTATGCAGTATTGTGACTCTCTATGCGATCACTGCTTGCAATTCTGTGCCAAACAATAACGAAGAACAAGTTACAGAGGTTAAAGAAGAAAAAACAAAAGTAATCTTTAACACCGACATGGTAGAAATGCTAGACGATGGCATTGCAATGATGATGCTTGTAGATAACCCTAATGTAGACCTCTTAGGCATCGTTAATACAGTAGGAAATTCTTGGGCAGAAGACGGTGTCGCCTTTACCGTTCGTCAGCTCCAATTAAAGGGAAAAAATATCCCAATTTACATGGGGAGTAAGCGCCCTGACAGAGCCAATGGTGGCTTTGGCAAAAAGATTATGAAAAGAGAACTTAAAAAATACGGCGACGTGATGGCTGGCTATGTTGGTGCTCCTGAAACCACCGAGCCTAAAGATTGGAAAGCTGCATACCTTAAGCAATACAAAGAAAAAGCTCCTAATGTAGATATCAAACAAAATGGTGTGGACTTCATGATCGAGATGGTTCATAAGTACCCTCATGAAATCACCATTGCTGCTATTGGACCTGCTACAGATATTGCAAAAGCTGTAAAAAAAGATCCTGAATTTGCATCTTTAGTGAAAAAAATCATATTTATGAATGGCGCTTTTTGGGTAAATGGAAATACCACACCAGATGCAGAATTTAATGCTTGGTTCGATCCTGAATCCACCAAAACTGCTTTCCGCGCTAATTTCCCTGATGTTGAGGTTGTTTCTTTAGACCTTACTGACAAATTAACCATGAATTATGAGAGATTCAAAGACCTTACTTCAAGAATCGATGAACCTGAATTTGTCAAAATGTGGAATCGTAAGTTCTTTAGCCAAGAATTTAAGAAAAACAATAACATCATTTGGTTTGTTTGGGATGTAGCAGTATCCTCAGTAATTAACCATCCTGAATTCGTAAAAGAAACTAAGACTGCTTACATAGACTGCATTTCAGAAAAAGGCAAAGAATACGGCAAAACCATCGGTTATGATAAAAACGAAGCTCCAAAAGGAACCCGTGAAGCAAAGGTTATAACAGAGTTAGACTACGATGCCTTTTGGAATGAACTTGAAGTAGTTTTCGATAAACTGTAAGAAGTATTTGTAACATGAAAACCGTAAAATTAAACAAATTAACACTAGTACTTTCTTGTGCCATGATGCTTTCTACAATCGTAGCTTGTAGCTCAAATAGTACAAATAAAGAAGAAAGCAATTTAGAAACATCTAAAATTTTAGAAATAAGCTCCCTACAAAATCAGAGTGATGTTGATTTCGATCTCGAAATACTTCACATGAATGATGTGCATTCTTATATGAACCCAGTGGGTGTTTCAATAAAAACCTCTCAAGGTGTTGTAAGAGTGAAAGTAGGTGGTGTGGAATCTTTTTCAAATATCATTAAAACTCGCAAAAAGGAAAACCCTAACCTTTTGGTGATTTCTGCAGGAGACCAAATTACTGGTAATGCCGCAAATTATGATATTTTCCATGGAGAGTCTGATGCTGTGCTTCATGGTCTTTATGGTAATGATTACTACGTACTTGGGAACCATGAATTCGATCACGGCGGACAAGGTATTGCTTCTTTTATAGGCTTTATGAAGAAGTTTAGCCCGAAATCAGTATTGTTAAATTCTGATTTAACAGTAGGACCAAACAGCCCCATTAAAAACGACAATGGAGTTGTTCAGGATTTCAAAAATATTTCTGGCCATGAAATTGTCTTTTATGGTGTTACCGCAGGTAAAAAAATTACTAAAAGTTCATCACCAGATCCTGACATGAAATTTAAGGAAACTATTTCTGCAATAAATGAGCTTTCTAAGGCTAATAAGGATCGCGCCAAAATCCAAGTATTAGTTTCCCATCAAGGTATTATATCGGATCGTATAAATGCGGCAAAACTAAACGATATCGATATTATTGTTGGCGGAGATTCTCATAGTCTCTGTGGTGATTTTTCAAAATACGGTCTTAAGGGTGAATGTGTTTATCCTATGACTTTAAAAAATGCTTCTGGACATAAAATTTGCGTTGTCCAAGCCAATGAATATGGAAAGATTCTAGGAGATTTATCTGTTTCTTTTGATAAGGATGGCAACGTTCTTAGCTGTAAAGGCAAACCTTTTATGCCTTTATGGGTTGAAACAGCTACATTGAAAAATTCTAAGGATGCCACATCTCCTGAAAACAAAACTAAAGCGCAAAAGTTAGTTCAAGAACTTATAGATAATCCAAATACATCCTTTGTTAAGGCTGTGCATGATGAAGAAGTTGTTAGAACAATGAAACCTTATTGGGATAGGATTTCTAGAGATAACAAGCTAATCGGGAAAGCTTCTCAAGATCTTTGTGCAACTCGTTATCCAGGGGATGAATGTGTTATTAATAACGCCCCATCTTTTGGTGGCTCTGAGGTATGTCAGGTTCTTGGTGAAATATTCACTGAACATACTGGAAAAGAAGATAGCTTCTTCTTAAGCAATTCAGGAATGTTCAGAATAGACATTGAAGCCGGTGATTTTACTGAAGCGGATCTTTTAGGTGTTATCCCATTTAATAACAAAATAATAGAAACACGATTGCCTGGTAAAGAAATCATTGATCTTCTAAATCAAGTGTACCGATATATTAACCGAGATGTTGCTGCTAGAGATGGCGGTGTACCTTGTGGTTATGGTTTCAAATATGATTTGGATAATACCCAAAAGGATAATGTCAGAAATGTTAAGGTGCTTGGTAAAGATGGAAAATACTCAAGCATTATCCCTAACAAAGAATATACAGTAATCACTACGGACTATGTAATGAGAGGTAAAGATGGTTATGATATTTTAAAGAAGCATAATGTTTTACAGGATTTTGGTTTAGCGCCAGACATTGTAAAAGCATATCTTAAGAAAAACCTTACTCTGCCCAAACTACCTAAAGATTCTACTGAGGGTTCCTTTAAAAAAGAATAAACGTCACAGACTACTACAAAGATGTAGTGCCTTTAGCGAAAGCCAACTACCACTAAATTATCTGCGTGGTAGTTTTTTAGTCCTATAAAAACCAAAGGGGCTGTCGCCCCCTTTTCTATCTAAAATTAATAGCTCTGTTCTGTAATAGTATTGATTTGATATATAAAAAGAACCTTTCAAAATTTTTGAAAGGTTCATGAACTATTAAGCCTTGGATTTTTTAATGCAATCAATAATTTGATCTGCACATTCTTTAGTTAAATACCAATCATCAATAGCTCCATTTTTTAATTGCAGGAACGAGTTCTGAACCGCCAAACATCTCACTCATATTTTCAACGTTTGAAACGTCCCAACCGTTTATATCTCCGTTAAAATTTTTTGAAAGGTTCTTTTTATATATCAAATCAATACTATTTCAGAACAGAGCCAAATTAATTTTATTTTCCTGTATTAATCACTCTTGTTTCTGTAGAAGTTCTTGAATGAACATCATTCTTAGACAACACATCGAAAGAGTCTCTATCTAAATAGGTATCTGCTTCTTCCGCATCAGCTACTGAAGTATTACCTGATATGAGCATAAAGTGAATAATACCGCTTATAACATGCCCTGCAAAAAGCCCAACCATGCCACAAAATACCCAACCTGCAGACTGGCCATTTTCGTCGGTCATAAACGCTCTTACAATTGGGGTTGCAGGAATACAAATAACGATTCCCCAAATAATTAGAGACCACCACATACGTCCCCAATCAGTAGGTAAGTTGCCTACCATTTTTCCTGTTTGGCCGTTCATTGCAAAGATGTAATCTTGTCCATTCCATGTGTTTTTCAAAATCCACACTGGGAAAATAGCATACTTTACACTCTTATCATAAAACGTAATATCTTCATTAGTAATACGAACCCTGTCATACCCTACTACTGTTCCAGTTATGGCATTTTCAACTGAAGCGGTCATGCGCTTTTCAATGCGGGAATAATCTTCATTGGAATCAACATCGAATTTATCAGCAGCAAAACCTGATAAATATGCTGTTTGGAATGGTAAAGCTTCTTTTGCATTAAAAGGCTCTATGGAATCCATGAGGTCATCAGGCATTGCTTTTGAACCATCAGCAGGAATATCAAAAAATTCCATTGTGCAATGTCTGTCTACATCGAAATAGTTATGAGTAATTATTTCAGTATTACCCATGCGCCTTTTGGTGATCTGTTCACCTTCAAAATTCATGTAGCCTTCTGATTTACTGCTATATAACCAAAATGGCACATAAATTCCTTCAATCGCATTCGCTTTAGCTTCAGTAGAAAAGTCTTTAGGAATAAAGTGCTTACTAGTTACATGTTGCATGTAAGCTTCTTTTACTTTCTTCTTGTCTACCTGGAAAGGAATAATGACATCAGGTGAAGCTTCGCCAGAAATTTTATCTGAGAGAACAATAGGATTGCCACAGAAAGGACAATTAGAAGAAATGGAAGTTAAGTTAGGTGAAATTTGGCCACCACAGGTTTTACATACATAAGATGTAGCCGCTTCTTCAGGTACCTTCTCTCCTGTTTCCGGATCAGTATCTAGAATTGTTGCCGCATCTTTAATATCGATATTTTCTTCTTTCTTCTTTGCAGCCATCGCCTCGTATTCTTCTAAAGACATCACGGTGTCACAATACGGGCATTTTAACTTTTGTGTTTTTATATCAAACTCAAATGTGCCATTACAAGCAGGACATTTATAACGTTCTGGGCCACTCATTATTATTTATCCACCTTTATTGTGTAAAACAGTATGAATTATATGTGGGGATACGGCTTTGTTGAGTGAAACAATAGATCTCTAAGTTAGAGTTTTTAAAAATTGCTTCTCAACTTTTCGTATTCTGCATTTATTTAATATTGTATCTGCAATAATACTAATTGTCTCAATAATAAGACATGATCAAACTCTCCCACGACCTTATTCTATCCTATTTAACGAGTTTTTTTAGTGTTTTGTATCACAGCTCAACTAACATCGTTCCCAGCATATGAAATAAAATTACCAAAGCTCTACTCTTAGTTTTTGTAAACAAAAAATCCCTAAAAAATTTTTAGGGATTCTTATCAGAATAAAGTTAAATTTTATTCAGGTCTCTTTTGACCACAGTTGGTGCAGAATTTACCAGTATTGGTAGTACCACAAGAGCAAGTCCAATTAGCAGGAGCTTCAGGTCTCTTTTGACCACAGTTAGTGCAGAACTTACCAGTATTTACACTACCACATGAGCAAGTCCAGCTTGCTGGAGCTTCCGGTTTCTTTTGACCACAATTAGTACAGAACTTACCAGTATTGGTGGTACCACAAGAACATTTCCAACCACCAGCTGCTTGTGCAGGAGCAGGATTCTGTGGCTGCTGTTGTGCCATCTGTTGCTGAGCCGCTTGCTGCTGTTGTCCCATTGCAAAAAGATTTCCAGCATTCATGCCACCAGCACCTTGAGCAAAGCCCATGCCCATAAAGCCGCTCATAGCACCATTACTGTTGCCTGCAGCGGTCTTCATTGCATCAATCTGACCAGCAGTTAACTGAGCTGCAGCCATTGTTGGATCGCGCATAATTGCAGCCTTCTGGATGTCGCGAAGCATCTTCGCATCTTCTTCAGGAAGAGTAACTGAATTGATAGCGATGGATACAATACTGATACCACGTTCGCTCCATTTTTCATTCAGAACATCATTCATGAACTTACAAAGTTCATCAACGTGCTGAGGAATTGCATATGGACGAATTGCTAAGTCAGAAAGCTTACCAAGAGCTGGCTGTAAACCAGAAATAAATTCTTGCTTTAAGGTAGGTAACAAGGTTTCGGTTTCATATGAATCACTAACATTACCACCAAGTTTTTTATAGAAAGAAACCGGATCGGTAAGACGGAATGTAAACATACCGTTGCAACGTAATGAAACATCAAGGTCAAGATTATTGACATTTCTGTCTACAACGCGGAATGGAATTGGAGTTGCTGTTCCAAATTTGTTATCGATAATCTCTTTAACATTGAAGTAATAAACTCTTTGATCCTTTCCAGTTACCCCCCCCATCTTGAAACGTTCCCAAGCTGTTCCGATAACAGACTTGATCTTGTCCTTATTAAGTGGGCCATAAAATAGGGTTGGTTCAGAGCTTGCGTCATAGGTAAACATACCAGGTTCAGCAACTACTTCTCTTACGATACCTTGATCTACAATAATTGCGCATTGTCCATCAGCGACAACAATACCAGAACCTTGGCTGATTAAATTATCGCTTCCGCTTGTATTTGATGAACGACCTGATATAACTTTTTGCCCCTTGACCATAAGGGTATCATTGTCAATTGAATCACAAGTGAAATATTCCTTCCACTGGTCTGCAAGAGTTCCTAAGGTTGCCCCTAACGCAGCTTTTATCAATCCCATTTTCTTTGTCTCCGGGTAATTGCAAAATATAATAGCATTCGTAAAAATTCTGTTTATATCATCACTTTTAGGATGCAATGCTAGAATCATATCACACAATGATTCATACAATTTTTATTATAATGATTCCATAGTTAAAATAACGGTTAAGATCACAATAAGATTTTTGCATTATTTTTTATAGTAATAAACACACTAAATTTTACATAAGCACATAACAAAAAAATCACCCACGATCTTTACAACATCATTAAGTTAACGTTTTGCGAGGATCTTTCACAAACGTTAACCTTTTTAATAATTTTTTAAAAACAATCACTAAGTGATCTTATAACTATCTGACTTTTACAATTTTTTGTACTAAGATTCCTCTTTCCGACAGTGATCAGTATTTTTTCAGGATATACTCCCCCTAATTGAAAGATGGCAA
>CAVGFV010000124.1:0-3921 GCA_963628765.1 Succinimonas sp. | reverse complement strand
AGTATAGGAAAGGAAATCAACTACTATAGTGCCGATTTTGCTTGATTTTATGCGGTTTTTAGTACATCAAAGCTGTTTTTAGTACAAACAAATATAAAACTCAGACGCTTTAGGGAAGAAACTTCGCGAGAAGGGAATTCATGGGGGGATTCTTCTTCCTGAGGGACCAGAGTCTAAAGAAGATTGGAATGATGCCCTAATGCTAGGTGAAAAGTTCCCCGAGCTATTTTCTTATGACGCTTCAAAGGCTCCTGATGTCAATGATTTGTAGTTTTACTTAGAAGAGGGATTTTAAGATACTTTATAACTTCCGAGATTTTAAAACTTACTTTTGGAATACTTTGTAGAGCCTTACCCACTCTAAAAAGGCATAAAAAAACCGGACATCTGTCCGGTTCTTCAAATGAAGTCTAGAAACTTTAGCCTAAGAGACTTAAAGCCATCTGAGGTCTTTGGTTCGCCTGACTCAAAATAGACTGGGAAGCCTGCTGAATAATACTCTGCTGAGTCATATTAGCAGTTTCAGTAGCAAAGTCAGTATCACGAATACGACTTCTTGCAGCGCTTACCTGTTCGTTAACATTACTCTGGTTTCTGATGGTGGATTCCAAACGGTTTTGGATAGCACCAAATTCTGCTCTCTTGGTATCTACAGCACCGATATAGGTATCAATACTTGCTAAAACGTCTTGAGCTTTTTCAGCAGTAGAGATATCGAAGGTACTTGTAGTAACTTTTTTACCATCAACAGTATTCTTGACTGTGTTAACACCTTTACCATCTTTGGTGCCTAACTTACCAATTAAAGCTGTAACACCCAACCACCATTGGCTTTACTACCAACATCAACGCTATCATCTTTTGCGTTCTTTACTTTAGCAGTAAAAGATAAAGTGATGGTTTGATCGTGATCTGCACCAACTTGGAAATCAATGGAGTCGTTACCTTCTAAAATGTTTTGACCACCGAAAGTAGTATCTTTACTAATTCTGTCGATTTCAGAGCAAAGCTGACCAACTTCTTGCTGAAGAGCATGACGATCGTCATCAGAGTTAGTGCCGTTGGCAGATTGAAGTGCCAAGGTACGAATACGCTGATACATATTGGTCATTTCATCCATTACACCTTCAGCAGTCTGAGAGTAAGAAATGCCGTCTTGAGCATTACGGTTACCCTGATTAAGACCGTTGATCTGAGAGGTTAAACGATTAGAAATCTGAAGGCCTGCGGCGTCATTCTTTGCGCTATTGATACGAAGACCAGATGCCAATCTCTTATAGGAAGTATCCAAAGAGTTGGTGGAATTACTGAGCATACGCAGAGCGTTTAAGGAAGTGACATTAGTATTTACATATAAAGACATAGTGGTTACCATCTTTATATTAAAAAATCTTTTTGAGCTTATGTAATTTTTTAGTGATTTATTGCACTCTTATTCTCCATAGCGGATAAAAATAGGTTTTCTTTAACTTTAAAAAGGATTTTTTGAGATGAGGTTCAAATTTACGGGGTATCTTATTTTTAGGGGGAAGCGATTGAGTATTGGGAAACTTACACCAATAATGAGAGCTACCAGTGCTAGGCTTTAGTAACTATTAGATGGCAAATATTGGCCATACAAAGTTAGGGAGGAAGTAGAAGGTGATTTTCGAAAGTCTGCAATTTATGGCACCATCCGTGTTTTTACGTACAGATTGTCTAGAGATACCCAATCGTTTAGCAAAATGCACGATGGGTTGACCTTGCTCAAAAGGGTCTTGAATTTGGCATTGAAAAGTTGGTCTTACATACAGGAACATCCTTTTTACTTTTAAAAGATGGCCCACTGTCGTACTAATTTTATTTTTTTATTGCCATTACTTAGCAATTTATTATCTAGAAGAATGGTCAATCGAAGTATCGTTTTTATTGTCAACGCCTAAATACTTACTATAAGTGGTTATTGTACAGAGGTTTTATTTAGTGATTCCAAAAGGCGTGCAATATCTCCATCCATATCTTGCTCCTGGATGTATTCCGACCATTTATCGATCCAAAACGATCTTTGTTTGACCATATCACTACGGAGATAGGCAGCAGCTACCTTATTTCCTATTTGGTGGGAAAGCATCATTTCGGCGACTTCGTAAGGAACTTCGGAGTCCACAAGCCACCCTCTGCCCATAGATCTCAAGCCATGAGAACAAAGCACATCTTTAAAAAATTTTCGTAGCTGTATGGAGAGGTAATTTCTACTTACATGTTTTTTACTATCTTGTGGAATGATGCCACCAAAAACATAAGGATTAAGAGGATTGGTTCTTAACTTCATCATGGCATGAAGAATCTCTATCATTAATGGTGAAAGTGGTAACTTAAAAGGCCTTTTCATCTTCATCTTTTCAGGTGGAATAATGATAAGTTTTTGCTTTTCAACTACATTACGCCACTCTAAAAGAACTACTTCTGAAGATCTTAGAAGTGAGCAAAGTTGAAATAGAAATAACAACTTACATTCAACATGTACATTGGATTTTAGAAAGACATCCAGTATTCCAGGAAGTTCATAATGCTCTACAGAAGGATGATGTCTTTCATGGTAATTGGCATTTTTATAGAGTTTACTGAGGCCATAGCATGGATTTATTGAGAGAGCATTTCTTAAAATTGCAAAATCAAAGACACGCGATACTAGATTTAAAACTCGTATTTGCTGGGTTGGGAGAGTGGATAACTTATTTACTAATGTAGTTATATTTAGTGGTTGAATCTTATTTATTTGTATCTTACCAATATATGGGTAGACAAATCTTTGATAGAGTGAGTAAACCTTTGCTACAGTTTTAGGGCTAGCTTTTTTAGAATAAACAAACTTAAGCCAAGAATCCGTGAGATTTGAAAAGGTAGATGTTGGAGTAAATATCAAAGATTCCAGTTCTACTACTACCCCTTCGTTATTATTTTCAGAAAGAATTTCTTCTACAACATCACTATCTTCTGCTTTTTTAGAAAATAAATTCACTTTAGTTAGGGCTTCATCACGGAGCTTTTCGGCTTGAGATAGGTTTTTTATATCCGTGGGATAAGAGCCAAGAAAGATTCTTTTGATCTTATGGTCTGAAGTATAACGGGCGTAGAAGTATCGATTGCCGTTTGAGAAAACGCAGAAGTCTAAATGCTCACCACAGAAATAACGACGATCCTTACCACCGGTAGTGCCATATTTGATTATCTGGTCGTTAAGCATTTTGGGGAAGGACCTAATAGTTAAAGGATAGAAGATAGGGTTAAGTCTTTAAAAGAAATCATAGCTTAAAAAATAAGGGGTTGTAAATTGTTTCTCTTAAATATTTAGGTTTTGAAGCTAATAAGGAAAATCTATTATTGGTAAATAGTGTTTTCCCCTCGTGAATGTCGGGGGATCTGAAACTCTGTCTCAGCTAGAGCTTATCTCACAAAGGCTAAAAAGGCACTTTGCGGAGCAAAACTCTAAAAAACAAAATTTCAGTAACATTTGACTTTTCTCTTTCATTAAAAGTCGTTCTAATGGCTAAAAATAAGGTGCGGAGCAAAAACGAGTATAAAATCTCTTAAAACATGCCAACCAAAACTTATGTTTAAAACCTTACATAGAACATTGAAGATTTTACCTAAATATTTTCAAAATGTACAAGCTTTTTTACGCTTATTATAAGGTAGATCAATAAATATTTCCTTTCAGAAACTGCCACATAACCAAATAATTATAGCTTTGTACAAAAGTGATAAAGCATTTTATCTTATTAAAATTCCTTATGTTTAAGAAGAGTTTCGGATAGAAAATCTATATTTCATCCATTAGCAAAAAATCTTTTTTTCCCCCCCGTTATCCATTATTAAATAAAAAATTCCCGTCTTTAGACTTTCTCACTATTAATCTTTAGCTTTCAAAATTTCAAAATC
>CAVGFV010000123.1:0-2523 GCA_963628765.1 Succinimonas sp. | reverse complement strand
GAGTGACTTCCCAAACTGTCAGAAAAAAGTACTTGAAAAAGGAAACAGTTTAAAATGCTGTGCAATAGTTCATTAGCGTGTAACAAATTGGGATCAATATTATGATAAAAAATTGTTTTTTTTCTGCTTTAACCACAACAGTCGCTTTATCCTTTGCTATGACAGCTAATGCTGCAGCAACGATTGAAAGTACTGATTATAAGGAAGGTACTATCACTATTTGGATTAGTACAGACAAGGGATATAACGGTCTTGATGCAGTAGGTAAACGTTTTACTAAAGATACTGGAATTCCAGTGAATGTTGTAGCTTCAACTGATGTAACCCAACAGTTTTTAAAACACGGTATGACTTCCCATGGTCCTGATATTGTAGTTTGGGCTCACGATAGACTTGGTGATTGGGTTAAGGCAGGTTTGTTGTCTCCTGTTGAACTTGATGATAACTACAAGAGCAAGTTTTCAGATTACCTTTGGCATGCTGAAATGATTGATGGTAAGAACTACGGATATCCTATTGCCGTTGAAGCTCTAAGTCTTGTTTGTAACGAAGCTTTGCTACCAAAATCTCAGATTCCTGAAAATGCGGAAGACTTTTTAGACCTTGATAAAAAATTAATGGCAGAGAAATCTGTTCATGCTCTTGAATGGGATTATCGTACTGCGTACTTTTCATATCCGTTCATTGCTGCTCTCATTTAAAGAAGCCGTAACAGGGTATGACAGCGAAGATGTCGGTGTTGCAAATAAAGGTGCAATAGACGGGCTTACCTATATTCAAAATATGATAAAAGCTGGTGCTCTTGCAAAAGATATTTCTGAAGATGCGGTAAGAAAAGATTTCTCAGAAGGGCGTGTTGCTTGCGTAATTGCTGGCCCTTGGGATTGGGGACGTTACGAGAAGGCTGGTATTAAAGTTTCTGTTAATCTT
This sequence comes from Succinimonas sp., assembly GCA_963628765.1. GTDB lineage: Bacteria > Pseudomonadota > Gammaproteobacteria > Enterobacterales > Succinivibrionaceae > Succinimonas. The sequence continues at coordinate 1,593 of CAVGFV010000123.1, read as the reverse complement.
TTACCTAAACTTGGCGGTAAACACTTAAAACCATTCGTTGGCGTGTTGTCAGCTTACTTTAATGTGCATTCTCCTAATAAGAAACTTGCTAAAGATTTTATGGAAAACTATTTCCTTACAGACAAGGGTTTAGCTGAAGTAAATAACGACACTCTTTTAGGTGTAGCAGCTTTAAAGAGCTATGAACAAATTCTTGAAGCTGATCCTGTGCTACAAGAAAAGATGAGTTCAACTAGAAAGAATGCTGAAAATGGTGACCTAATGCCAAATATTTCAGAAATGGGGCGTTTCTGGTCAGCATTCCAAGTTGCTGCTAGAAGTATTGGTTCTGACAAGGTAAAACCAGAAGATGCTTTAAAACGTGCTGAAAGACGAATTCTTGAACAGCAGTCAAAAGAATAGTTTTAAAGAACGACATTTAAAGATTAAGCAAGAACTCCATCCAAAAATGGAGTTCTTTGATTTCTAGTTTTGAGAAATTAATTTTTTAATTTTAAAATCTTGGTTTCTTTGAACAATCAGATCTGCATTCTTAGCTGAAGGTGCAATATATTTTTCTAGGTTTACGTGATTTATTGTCATCCAAGTTTTTTTGATAATCTTTAGAAGATCTTGTTCGTTTAATTTAGCCATTTCGTAGAAATAATTTGTTTTATCATCTTTTGCATTGTGGATGATTCCAAGAAATCTATTTCTATGAGCAAGCTCTGCATATTCTTCAGGAAAATCTAAATATATATTTAGATCAGATAGTTCGTAAGTAGCCTTTAGCGACTCGTGTTTAGGGTATTCTTGGAGCCCGACTAAAACATTAACTCCTTCTAAAATTACTATGTCAGTGTTTTCGGGAACGGTTTTTAAAAGACCAGGTACGCGATCATAAGTGCTATGAGAATACACAGGTATCACGGCATTTTTTAAATTGTTATTACGGATATTAGCTATGAAATTCGTCATGGCGTCAATTTCATAAGAAACTGGGAATCCTTTTTGTTCAAGAAGGTTATTTTCTTTTAGCCACTTTGTTGGTCTAATAAAGGCATCGCTTGAAAAAACCTCTGTTTTTAAAGAAGGTTCCATTCTTAGAAAGATTTCTTTTATTCCGTTTGCTAGCGTAGATTTTCCGGCAGCTACGGAACCTCCTAATAAAATGATGAAGCTTCTTTTTTTAGAGTTTTCTTGATTTGCTTCGCTGAATTTAAGATATCTTAAAAAAATTTCTTCAGCGAGGGCATAAACATTATTTAATAGGCGAGAAGTTTCTTCTTTTTCAGAAGGGCTTATTGACTCTTTGTTTAAAGTATCTCTTAAGGAGTTTTGTATTTTTCTTAAGGCATTTATTGATAATTCTTCCCTTTGAAAAGACATTAAAATACTCCGTTACAAATACTTACCCAAAACAGTTAATAGGATGCTAAAAACTCCGCAATTCTATCACAATAAGGACAAGTTTTATCTTTACGAAATTTTTATAAGGCTAGCATTTATACCTTCAAGGTGCTCCTTAATATGTTTTTTTAGTTCTGGGGTTAATGACCGAGAGAGATAAGATCTTTGTGTAAACGTTGATAAGCCCGCGTTCTACTTTTAAAA
>CAVGFV010000122.1:0-24663 GCA_963628765.1 Succinimonas sp. | reverse complement strand
TGGTCAATTAAAGTATCGTTTTTATTGTCAACGTCTAAATACGTACTACAATTATCTTTGTCAAAAGTGTGTGGATGGATGTTTTGGTTTTTTTAGCACAATTTTTAGTGTTAGAAAGATATATTTGTATATTTTTAGTAACATTCAAAACAACACCATTTTTTTTTAAATATTTTTATAAGGGTTCTGCTCTATGAAAAATCTCGTATCTCGTATTTGTATTACAGGGACTGGTGTTTTACTTCTGTCATTCCTTGGTGGATGCACAACATCAGGAGAGCATATCAGTGCTTATAAAAATTTAAGAACAGAATTATATTATTCAAATACCTTTAGAATTCCATCAGAAGGGCGAGAGATTGTTTATGTTGGTGTCCGTGATCTGTCAGGTGTGTCATTAGAGAATAATTTAAAAGCCGCTTTTGTAAACACCTTTGGAAGTGTGCCACATTTCTTAATAACAGATGATCCTCAAAAAGCTACTATGAGAGTCTATGCTACTATCCATCCAGTGCAAGGTGATTCTAATAATGCCCAAGGCGGTGTTGCAACAGGTGCCGCAGTGGGAGCTGTTACAGGAAGCATTATGGCAGCCTCTTCTCATAGATATTATTGGCGTCCAGAGGGTGATATCTTTGTTCTTATGATGGGACTTCTAGGTGCTGTAATCGGCTATGCTATTGAAGATAATATCAGAATAGATACTGTCCAAATGACTACTGATCTTGAAATTGAGCATGGGGCCTATAATTCTAATGATAGCTATACAAGTCTTGATGGAAGTAATGGCTATCAAACCTATAAGATCACAATAACTTGCCAAGGCAAACAATTAAATATGGATTACCCAGCTGCAGTTACAACTCTTCTTAATAAAACCGCACAAGGTGCAGCAGGACTAATGTCTTTCCAATAAGTTTTGAAAAGATAAGAAATTTTTCTTGCTAAAAATATAGTGTCCCGAAAGTTAAAAATTTTCGGGACATTTTTATAGGAACGTGTGAAATTTGAGGGTTAGACTCCGCGAGCACTTGGATTCCAAATATACTTATGGAGTTGTAACTGTACTCGAATTCTTGAAATATCGACCTTGCCACCCCATTCTAGTGTTTTTGAGACAATCATTTGAGGAGACATTTGGTTAAATACTGGAGAAAGATAAATAAAGCACTTAGGAGCGTAGGTGTTTATTATCTCTGCTATTTTTTCAAATTCTGCTTCAGCACCAATAACAAATTTTAGGGCGTCGTTTTCTCGAAGTAGGGTAATATTTTCGAGATCCATGGCTTTTTCTTCACCTGAAGATGCTAGCTTATAATCGCAACAGAACATTATTTGCTTTTGGCAAGGCATTTCCATAAAAGGCTTTAGATTGATGGAACCATTAGTTTCGATATTGATAAAGTAGCTATTTTCAGTAAGAACGGAAATAAGGTTTTTAACGCCTTTGGCAAATAGAGGTTCACCACCGGTAAGAGTGATATTGTGAATGCCTGGAAAACTTTTTACCTTGTTTAGGATATCCGAAATACTCATGACTTTTCCAGCCTGGAGCAATTGAGCATATTGGGTATCACAGTAGGAGCAACGGAGGTTACAACCAGCAAGTCTAATGAATACTGTAGGTTCCCCAGTTAAAGGACCTTCGCCGTTTATGGAAGCAAAAATTTCATTAACGATGAAGGTTTGTTCTAAAAGTCCCTTATCACTCATCGCGCTCATATGATGCTACGTTGTTAGGAGTTTCTTGAACATCAACTTTCCAGCATTTTGGACCGAGCTCATTAGCTACCCAAAAAGCAATGTTTTCAGCAGTAGGATTTAAGTCGATTACATCATTTAAAACTTTATGATCTAAAGCACCTTGTACTTTTTGTTTAATTAAAGAAAAGTCCATGATCATACCATCTTTATCTAATTCTTTGCTTTTTAGATAAACATCAATTATCCAATTATGACCATGTAGTGAAGTACATTTGCTCTCACGATCTAGTTTTAGAAAATGAGCAGCACTTATAACTAATCTTTTGTGAATTGAATACATTTCACATTCCTTTTTCAAGCGGATCTATTGCGCCATTAGCCGCAAACGCATTGTGTCTGTCTATACAGGTACCGCAGCTTCCACAAGGGTGGTCTCCACCTTCATAACAGCTCCAAGTAAGCTCATAAGGTACCTTAAGCTCCAGGCCGGTACGAACTATGTCAGCCTTGTTACTATCAATGAAAGGGACATAAATTTGCACTTCATTGCCAGTGCCTTCCCAAGCTGCTTGGTTCATTGCCTTAACAAACTCTGGGGTGCAATCAGGATATGCACGTCCTGCTGCATCATCTTTATGAGCACCATACCAAACCTGTGAAGCTTTTACACTCTGTGCATATGCGACAGCCGTTGAAAGCATAATGCCATTTCTGAATGGCACGTAGGTTGATACAGTCGTTGTGTCTTTTAATTCGTTAAGCTGTTCTGCATAGCTTTTATGAACAATCTTTTGGTCAGAATGTTCAAGCATCGCAGAGTTACTTTTTGAAAATATGTTAGAGATATCGAGTAGTTCATAAGATGTTTTGTAATAAGCAGCAATGTCCGAAGCTGACTTCAGCTCACGCTGATGCTTTTGCCCATATTGGATGTTAAGTGCCATTACGTTCTCAGCACCTAATTCGTTTACAGCTTTTGCAAGACAGGTTGAACTGTCTAAGCCACCACTTAGTAGAACTACAACTTTCATAGATATCCTCCGGTGGATATTCTAACATAATAGAGCAGTAAAATAAGTTTTTGTGATCTACTGCAATATTCTCTTAATGTTTATAAAAGAGATAGTTGGGCTTGCCAGCTATCTCTTCCAATCATTGTTGAATAAAAATTAGTCTTTTTGAGGCTCTAATTCATCTAATAAAGCATCTTCATCAGCGTTATCTTCTGTATTATCTACAGGATCTTCCATTGATTTATTATCTTCGTTTGATATTGTGTTGTCTGATTCTTCATCAGTGTAAGGAATGCCAATTCCTTTAGAGAGAGACTTGATGATATTACTTCTTTCAGAGTTGAGAATATTGAGAGCATAGAGCATTAGCTTATCTTCTGAAATATTGGAATCTTCTTCTGATTCAATTTCTTCAGGTGCTTCAGTTTCATTGCTGTCTTTTTCGTCAGCTTTTTTATCAGTCTTTCCTTCATCAGGCTTCTGTTTGTCTATAGCATCAAAAATGTTATCTTCAAGCTGTTGCTCTTCTTTTGAAGGAGTGTAAAAGAACCACGGAGATTTAGGATTATTGAAATCATCTAAGAGGTCCAAGCTGACATCAGGTAGCTGTGTCATCATTCGGAAGTTTTCTCTTATTGGAACAATAGTGCCATTTGCTAGACGGATAGTATTTATTTCTTTACTTGAATGCTTTCTACCAGTTGCGGCTTTTTCTTCATCGTTAGCAAATTTCTTCTCGTTTTCGGAACTAACAGTATCGATGTAAATGCCAAGCTCTGCATATATCTTGCTATTTTCTTGAGCAAGCTCTTTTCTGATATTTTGTAGCTGAATATTCAAGTTGTAGAGGTTCATGATAGATTTATAATTTTCTATAAGAGTTCCATTACCAACAGAGAATACTTTACTGGTACGTGCTTCTTTGTACCATTTAACAAAATTTTGAAGCCTATCCTCTTCTTCAGCGAAAACATTATTCACTTCATTTATTGCATTGTTGAGGAGATCCTTCATGCGGTTAATTGCATGTAGCTTTTCTGTATCGATTTTCTTCACTGTACCCGGTTCATAGTATTGCCCATCAATGAGATCATAGACACTGGATTTTTTTGAATGAATTTCTGTGAGCACTAGTTTAGGCTTATATTTGAGGTAATAAGGGTAGCCGTAATAGAAAGCAGCACCGAAAAATGCGAAGAGGAAAAAAGGAAGGGCAATTGTTTTCCAATAGCGTTTTACAATGCCTCGATCAGTCTTTATCCATTGTTGTCTATTTAAGATTTCCTTAGCAGTAGCTAATGGTAGGCTTAGAACACCAATTATAATTGCGATATGGGCTCCTAACAGACCATATGGTAAGGCAATTAAGAGTGCCTTAAGTGGAAGATACCAAGTGGTATCAAAGGTCTTTGAAAGGGCATAGTCTTTAAGAGAAGCAACGATGTCAAGAACCTGTCCAGTAATTGTTAAATAACCATCAATATCATTAACATCGGTAGTTACAGCGCTAGTGATATGTTTAAACGCTTCTTCTGCAGTTAAACGAGGTCCAAAGTAGATGAATGCAATAGTAAAGCACACCAAACCAGCAATGATGGCTGCAATACTTCTTCTATAAAAAGGGAAAATAGTTTCTGTTTCATCTTCGTGGAAAAATTTTTGCATTAGTGGCACAGTAAGAATTGCACTTACAGCAAAAGTTACCACTAGGGAGATAAGGGCTATTTGAATACCATTGTCGTTTTTTGTAACTACAAGATAGTAGAGCATAAGTCCCGTTAACAGGAACATAAAGGAGGCTGAAAGCTGTTTTTTAGTGCTATAAACTAATCTCTCAAAAATTCCATGCGGGTAAAAGTTATGTTTTACTTCTTCGTTAAGAATCACTCTCTTATATCTGGTATAAAAAATTCTTGGTAAATAGTAAAACAAGATGACGGCAATGGCCGTAAAAAAGCCACGAACTAGGTAATTTTCTGGCAGTGTTGCAAGGTAAAAAACTGCTAAAAGAACTACAATCACAGCTAGCAAACGTAAAGCTTTTATGCCAAGAGTTTCTTCTGTGAGTAAGGAATTGTTATTAAGATTCGTCATATGTGAAAAAACAGAAAACAGAACTTTAAATTAGTTCCGTATTTTAGCGCAAAATTGCTATTTCGTGGGAATCAAAATACTAGAATAGCTGTTTGGGCGTTTAAACCTTGCGAGCAAAAAAAAAATAGATCGAAATATTAGGTCTAAAGACTTAGAAATATCAATCCGAACTATAGGAAAAGAAGTTCCCAACATACGAATGCTTTTAAAAGTGTCATATAATATTCATAAATTTTAAGGTTCGAGAGGGTGTTATGACAAAAATATTGGCAGTTGATGCATCAACAGAGGCTTGTAGTGCTGCTCTGTACGTTGATGGAAAGGTGATGTCTGATAAAACTGTTGCTCCTCAAGGACATACTAAGCTTCTCTTACCTATGATCGATAAGCTTTTAAATAATGCGAATCTTAAGCTTACAGATCTTGATGCCATTTCGACTGGACGTGGGCCAGGTTCCTTTACAGGAGTTCGTATTGGTGTAAGCCTTGCTCAAGGATTAGCATTTGGAGCAGGAGTACCACTGATTGGCATTGGTGATCTTGAAGTTATTGCCTATCAAGCTATGAAAAATACAACAGCTTCTTTTTTTGTAAGTGCTATAGATGCTAGGATGGGAGAGGTGTATTTGGGAATTTACCAGAAGAACTCTAAAAGTGAGCTTGAACCTTTGTGTGATGAACAGGTTATATCACCAGAAGCAGCTTTAGAACTTATTCATAAATATATTGGTAATCAGGAAGCATCATATGCTGGTACAGGTTTTGAGAAATACCCAGAATTAAGCGAAGGAAGTTCAATGGTTAAGGCTCCAGAGGATTTACCTTGGGCTGAATCAGTGGCAACTCTTGCAGCAGCTAAATTTAAAAGAGGTGAACTTTCAAATCCAGAAGAGGTACTACCAGTATATTTAAGAGACCAAGTAACTTGGAAAAAAGTAGACGAGCAAGAGCGCGAAAAACAGAGTAAGAAATAATCTGTTTCAAAGGAGATTCGAACCATGAGAGATGAGCACGCTTTATCAGTTGCTGTGATTGGTGCAGGTACTCGTGCCCGCGAAATGATCCGCGTTTATAAAAAACTTGGCCGTGAGGTTACTGCCGTTTTTAGTAGAACTAAAGAAAAAGCGTATCAAATGGTAGATGAACTAGGACTTTTAGGTACTGACGTCTATGAAAACCTCCCCAATTTGCTTGAGCATGACGTGTCCCCTGCGATATACATAGCTTCGTCTAATAATTCGCATGCCAACTATTCCCTAGATTGTTTGTATCATGGTAGACATACCTTAACAGAAACTCTGTTAGCAAACTCAGTAATCGAACTTTCTAGAATCGAGAGCACTATAAAAACAGAGCCTTATGTTTTTATGGAGGCTAATACTACTTTAAGCTCACCTCTCTTAAAACATATTGGTCAACTTATACTTTCAGATCAAGAAATTCCCGAAATTGGAAAAGTTGGGATTATTGAAATTAGCTATGGTGCTGGCAAACATATTGATTTTAAGAGTACTGTCTCTGATCCTTCACATGGTGGAGGCTTACTTAAGAATGTTGGCTGTTATGCGGTAGGGGCTGCTGTAAGATTGCTTGGAACTCAAGTAGAATCAAAAATTTCGAGCATCGAGAAAATAACTCAGAATTGTCTTGATCTTCGAGGTGGCTCAGAAATCAGAAATCAAAATGGTTTGTCGGCTTTGATCTCATTTTCGTTAATAGAGCAATTACCTTCTACAATTATTATTGGCGGTGAGAGAGGTTATATTAGCATTAACGATTATTTGCACAGTCTAAAATATACTACCTATGCTGATGGCCAAAAGCTCGGCGAATTTGATATGACAGCCCAAATCTGCAAAGGTTATGAATTGGATCCTACGGTATTCCAAACACCAAAGGAAATTGCCCTTGCAGTGCAGATTCTTGATTTTGAAGCGGCGGTAGCGCAGGGATTCCAAAAGGCCAATAAGGAAAACTTAAATAATTATCGTGATTCTGTGGCCGTAGTGCGTATTCTTTATGAAATGATGGCCCATATGGATCGTATTCACATATAAATTGATAAATTAATATTTTTGTATACGTGATAAGAATTTAAAAAATTCTGGAGAGTTTAATGTCTGTTATATCTGAGTGTTTCTCTGAAGATGGTCCTCTGAGTACTCAACCTGGCTACCATGTAAGAAATGGTCAGATATCAATGGCAGAAACTATTTCCGATGCAATAAGTGCACATCGAAATTTAGTGGTTGAAGCAGGAACGGGTACTGGTAAAACTTATGGTTACTTGGTGCCAATTCTTTTAAATAAATATAAAGCGATTATTAGCACTGATTCGAAAGCACTCCAAGACCAACTATTTTTAACAGATATTCCTAAACTTTCTCGTCTTTTAGGAATGACTCCCAATGTGATTGTATGGAAGGGTAAAAGCAATTACATCTGCCAAAGAAAGCACAAGATATTAACTAGATATATTCAAAGAACCAACTTTGATAAATACCATTTTTCAAATGATGTTTTGGAAAGTATTTACACTTACCCGAGCAATGCTGAAACTGGTGAAGTGCAAGAATTTTTTAGATTTACAGGTATTGGTGAAAAAACAGAGCTAAAAAAAGAACTGATTTCAAAACTTGTATCTGATAGCCGTGAGTGTTACGGTCAAAATTGCCCTTTTTATGAACATTGTTTTCATCGCCTTCTTAAAAAGCGTGCCATGGGTGCAGATATCATAGTTGTTAACCATGCTCTTTTATGTTTTGGCGCAAGCATCGATAGCTATTTTCCGCATGTTAATGTTGTGGTTGTCGATGAAGCCCATAAGCTCCCTGATAGAGTTCGCGATGTTTTTTCAGTTGAACTTAGTAAGGATAGTATTGAAAAGAGCCTTAAAGAAATAAAAGAAGCTTTAACATCAAGTAGAAGTAAAAAAGGTAGAGATAAGGATGATGAATCCTTCCAGACGAGTGTGTTCATGGATGTTGAATCCGGTATTTTAAATAATATTGCTCATGCAATTAAAGAAGTTGAAGATATTACTGCCGCAATTCCAGAGCAAATTATTAATAAATATACCAATGGTACGTATGAGTACAAAAATAAGGAATATTCTGCCTACGATATCCCTGTGGTTTTGGCTTCTGACAGATATAAAAAAGATAAGAAATCAGAAAGTGGCTTTTTAGATGATATCGAGCCAAAATCTTTCATGTCTGCAATAAAAGCTCTACATGTGGCTCTTGATAAACTGGGTAAGTTACTCGTAAATGCCATAAACCATGTACATAGTCCTGAAGCGAAGGGAAAAATTGACCACGATGCAACTGTAATTGAAAGCATCTTGACGGATTTTGGGGGTAACTTGTTCCCTGAGATTGAGAACCGTGCTTTTGATACGGAAAACTATTATCGTTGTTATATAAAATCGCCTACTTATTTCAACATAAAGAAGGTACCTTATAAGCCATCGCGTGAATTCCTGTTAAATTTTATTAATAATACTAAGAATTTCGCAGATACTTCTTTCGTTCTCACAAGTGCGACCTTATCGCTTACCGGTAAAGCTAGTAAAGATAGTACTCCATCAATTGAAAGTGGAAATTACGATGCTTTCATGAACTTTATGAAAAAGCTCGGTCTTGATAGTACAAATACTGATGTGCTTCAAATTGATAGTCCCTTTGATTATTATTTACACAGTCTTTTAGTGGTCCCAGAAGAGCTTTGCGCGGTGGAATCTAAATTGAACGGCGGTGAGCCTTCTATATACTATACGATTAAATTGCTAGCTAAGACCATCAATTGCACCAAAGGGGGAATTTTCTTTTTATGCACCTCCTTTAACTCAGTTAGCAATGTACAAAGTGCCTTTCAAGATCTAATGGCACGCGGGGTTATTAATCGTAGGATAGTGTTATCCCAAAGTGAAAATTCTGATAGAAATAATTTACTAACTAAATTTAGGGAAAATGGTAGGGCAATCCTTGTAGGCACCAAGACTTTTTGGGAGGGTGTGGATGTCAAAGGACAGGCATTATCTATGGTCATTATTGAGAAAGTGCCATTTCCACAATTATCAATAGAATTTATGGCTGAAAAGATGGCCTATGAACGATCTGGAATCAAGGACACCTTTAATTTTATTAATATCCCTTATGCCATCATTGATTTAAAGCAAGGAGTGGGTCGCCTTATCAGATCTGAAAATGACGTAGGCGTGGTGATTATTTGTTCGAAAGCTCTTACCATGCATGGGGCTAAGAAATATCGTGGTAGGATTTTAAGATCTTTGCCACCGATGTATTTCGAAACAAGTCTTGATGTTATTCCTGAATTTTGGGAAGCTCATGGGCTTTGCTAGAACTTAATTATTTTTGATAGCTTTTAGGAGTTTAAAGATGCTTAGTTTTAGGGTTGATGATGCTTATTTTGTGTCGGATAAGCATAGCTCTTTATCAGACCTAAAAGCCGGTACTTCTGATGGTATCGATTTGAAAAATAATCCTCTTATTAAATCAATTCCGATGCTCCTTAAAAGAAGGCTTTCTCCTGCGGGAAGAATGGCAGTAGGAATTGGGATTGATGCTATCAAAAAATATTCTGGAATTTCTAAATTAATTTACGCTTCAAGAACTGGTGAAACTAATCGTTGCGTTAAGCTCTTAGGAGAAATTGCTAACAATTTACCATTATCTCCGACAGAATTTTCCTCTAGTGTGCATAATGCCGATGTAGGAATTGCTTCAATTGCAGCAAATTTTACAGGGGAAACTACAGCACTTGCTGGTGAAAAAGATACTTTAGCGGTGGCTTTGGCCGAAGCATTCGCTTCACTAAAGGCAGGTAGTAACATTAAACAAATATTAGTTGTGTTTTCCGAGGATGACTTAAAGTTAGGACAAGACGAAGCAGATCTATCATATGATTTTCACGGTCCTTATGCCTTGGGGTTAGTCTTAAGCCTTCCACTTGGTGAAATAAATCTTCAGAAAGAAAATAATAATGAAAAAGTTTGGTTAGGAAAAAGTACAGATGGAGTATTTTTATCCTGTGATTTTACCGATCTCTCAGGCACTGATGCTTATGAGTTCGCTAAGCTACTAGCAGACAGAATTCCGGTATAAAGTTAAAGGTTGTTTTAGAAATTAGAGCATAAAGATGGGAATACTACTCCGCACTTTTACAACGATAATTGCTTATTCAGTGTTTTTTGTCGGGGCTCTCTTTAATGGTATTCTCGTTTATCTTTTTCTGATTGTTTTTTGTAGATCCAAAAGAGAAAGGGAATTAAAGTTACGGGCTACCGTTAATGCTGGTTTTCGTATTTTTTTATGGCTTTGCCGAGTGCTTAGAGTTTTCAAGGTTAATGTTGAGAATATTGATGGCCTTGAAGCGATAAATAGTGCTGTGATTATTGTTAATCATCCTACCTTAGTGGATTACGTAATCATTACTGCACATATGAATATACATAGCTCAGTGATGGTGAAACATGCGCTTACTAATGGCTTTATGCGTTTTGTGATTAAGCATATGGGGTATGTTACAAATCAATCAGGATATGAGGAATTTGAAGCCTTGCTAACACAAGGTGATAACATTTTAATTTTCCCAGAAGGAACGAGAACTCGAGATCCCAATAAACTAAAGTTTCAAAGAGGGGCTATGAATTTAGCAATAAGAAAAGGTGTTCCTATCCTTCCTCTATATTTGTATTGTGATGTTGCGGGGTATCTTAATAGAGGTTTTCTTTCAATTAAGGCTCCTAAGCGTGAGCCAACATTTTTACTTAAAGTTGGCGATATTATTCCGGTAGATAACTTTCCTAATGATGGTCCGGATTCTATAAGGGTGCGGCATTTAACCAAGGAGCTTGAAGGGAAATATGAAGCCTTTTTAAAGACATGCATGGATTCGGCCTCTTTGGAAAAATAATTCTAGATAGTTTTAACGTACAATTATGACAATTTTGGTTTTTCAAAAGAGATCGTATATATTGAAAGGTATTCCCCAAAGTAATTTGTAAAAAGCTATCTTGAAAAACTTTCGTATAAGTAAAAAAAATTAATGATAAAATAAGGCAAAAATTTTATTTAAAAGGAATAATCTATATCCTAAGACTGATGAACGAACATAAAGGTGTAGTTATGGAAAATAATACAGAAGAGCTAGCAAAAAAAGTTAAACAAATGATCATTGACTCTCTTAATCTTGAAGATATCACTGTAGATGATATTGATACTGATGCACCGCTTTTTCGTGAAGGTTTAGGCTTAGATTCTATTGATGCCTTAGAACTTGGTCTTGCTTTAAAAAATAATTTTGGTGTGAGCATTAGCCCAGAATCAGAGGATGTGAAGCAACATTTTTATTCAGTAGCTACCTTGGTAAAGTTGATCCAAGACAGTAAAAAATAAAAGTCGTGTAGTAGCCTTTCTTAAATAATGTGCATGGAATAATAAAATGACCAAAGAAGAAATTTTTGCTTCCTTAAAAGAAATAATGACCGAAAATTTTGAGTTATCACCAGAAAAAATTATCCTAGAAGCTAATTTAGGTACTGACCTTGATCTTGATTCTATTGATGCCATTGATATGGTTTCAGAGGTGCAGAGAAACTTAAAATGTCGTTTTACCCCAGAGGATTTTAGATCTGTAAAAACTGTCGGCGATATAGTTGAAGTTATTTATAAAAAACTTGAGGCTGCTTAATGCCTTTAGGAGCTTTGGGATTCTTTAAAAATATCCTAAAAGAAGCGGAAGAAAAGAAGCCACTTTTTATATCTGAAGAAAGAGCTCAAGATATGGAAAGCGTACTTTTAGAAGCGTCTCTGATAATAGAAGAAATTCCAGAATCTTTCCGTGGGCAAGATATAGCTGTTGCTGTTGATAATACCAGAGAGCTTGTAGCCTCATTAATTGCCGTTTGGACTTTTGGGGCAAGACCTTTGATGCCTAATGGCTTTCTTGAAGAAAGCCTTGAAAGAGTTTCATCATTAACTAGTTGTATGATTTGCGATAGTGGTATTGTCTCTGATACCACTAAAAGTTTCTTTAAAGATTTAATCGAATTAAAGCCCGTACAAACTAAAAATAATAGCTTTTCCAAAATTTCAAAATGGCTTTTAGAGCTTTCAGATGAAAAGGCTAATTCCCTTGAACTAGTCCAAATGACCTCTGGTTCTACTGGAACTCCAAAAAAAGTTTCACGAACTTTAAAATCTTTTTTTTCGGAAGTTAAAGCGATGATTCCGCTTTTTGGGATCAAAGACTTTTCCAACACTCTTTCCGTTGCTACGGTCCCGAATTTTCATGCATATGGGATTGTCTTTCGCTTTTTTTTGCCACTTTTTTTAGGTATTCCTGTTTACAATGAGATGCTTCGTTACGAAGAGCAATTTGAAAAATTAAAAAAATATAATGCGACTTTGTTTGTAACAGCAAACCCAGGATTTTTAAAACGCCTTTCAAAAAATCGTTTAGGACTTGAGACCCGTTTATTGCTTTCTGCAGGTGGAAAATTACCTTTAGATGCTCGCAAAGATACCTATCAATTTTTTAATACTGCCATTTTTGAAATCTTAGGCAGTACAGAAACTGGCGTTATGGCTTGGCACTTGATAGAAAAAGGTGATGATAAAGAAGAGCTTTTATGGAGATGCGTTCCGGGCAATAATGTCTTTATAACGCAGGATGATTCAAAAGAAGGAAAAGATCCTTTAAAACTTGAAAATACTGGTTATGGGAGACTTCTTTTCGCTTCACCTTGGTTAGAGCATCCGAACTATGAAGGAATTCTTGTTAATGGAACCATAATTCCGGTCTTTGCCTCTGGAGATATGGTTACTTTAAGCGGAGAGGGAATTTCTCTTCAAGGAAGAGAGGGGCGCATTCTTAAAATTGAAGATAACCGTGTTTCTCTTGATGCGCTAGAAGAAGCGATGCGGAAACTTCCTGAAATAAAAGATGTTGTGGTTTTACCGTATCATAACACTCGAAGGGAAGGGACCGAGGCCGCCATAGTTCTTAGCGAAGAAGGGCAAAAAATCTATAAAAGCATGAGCCAAGGTCGTTTTGTGCTTTATCTAAGATCAATTATGCTTAAGAAACTTATACCTGTTTCTGTTCCAAGACATTATTTATTTTTTACCGATAAGCTTCCAGAAACCCCAACAGGAAAACCCGATTATAAAAAGATTGCTAAACTTATGGCATAATTGTGATAGTAATTTTCTAGACTGGTGATGGCTTACATGAAGAGTGCTATAGATAATGCAGAATTGCTTTCTTTAACAAAAAATGAGGACGCTTCTACTTCTCTATTCGTAAAGATTTTTGTTGGAGAAGACAACTCTTGGCTTAAAGGGCATTTTCCTAATTATCCTATTCTTCCAGGCGTTGCAGAGCTTGACATGGTCTTCGTGTTGGCCAAAAAATATTTAAATCTTGAAATTAAAGATAAAGCATTAAATTTTCCGAATATAAAGTTTACCAAGCCAATCATTCCACCTACAGACATCTTTATAAAATTAGTTTTATCTGGAAACAAAGATAGTTTAGCTTTTTCAATAAGATCTTCTTTAGAGGATAATCCAGAAGTGGTTTCTTATTGTGAAAGCAAAGTGAAATTAACTTCGGAGTCTAATTAATTCGATGTCAGCCTCAAGTTTTGATTTTAAACCTGTAATTGGAATACCTTGTTATAGGCATGCTAAGGTTTTACAAAATAACCTCACCAAACTTTTAGAAAATAATGTTCCCATTGTGATATTTGATGATGGTAATTCTTTAGAGGATAAAGCAATTTTAGATACTCTCTCCAAAGAAGAACTTGTAACCATCATCAATTCTGAGGTAAATCAAGGTAAAGGCGCTGCGATGAAAGCTATGTTTTCATACGCAGAGGTACAAGGTTATTCGCATCTTCTGCAGATAGATGCCGATGGCCAACAGGACATTTCTCTTATTCCCGAATTTTTACAAAAAGCTAGTCAAAAGCCAACTGAACTTCTGATAGGAGTGCCGAGCTATGATAATGTGCCTAAAGGTCGTCTCATTGCAAGGTACATAACACATTTTTGGGTAGCAATTGAGCTCGGAATTTTTCGGGTAGTAGATTCGATGTGTGGCCTTAGGGTTTATCCTATTAAACCAGTAATGGAACTAGTAAGACGAGACAGGATTGCTCCACGTATGGCTTTTGATACGGAAATATTGGTACGTCTTTACTGGATGGGCGTGAATTTTTCTGAAATGTCAGTACCTGTGCATTACCCAGAAGATGGGGTGAGTAACTTTGCCCCATTTAGAGATAATCTCCAAATTTCATTAATGCATACCAAACTATGTACTGAAAAAATCCTGCACTATTTTAAGGTACGAAGGAGACAGTATGTCTGACCTAAATGAGCAGGAAGATTATTCAGAAAAAGATCCAAATTTTAAAAATGCCTCTTGGAGAGATAAGAAGGAAAATACTTCGGCATTTGGTTTAGAAGTAATCCTTTTTATTTATAAGGTCTTTGGGAAAAAAGCTGCTTATTTAAC
Source organism: Succinimonas sp. (assembly GCA_963628765.1). GTDB lineage: Bacteria > Pseudomonadota > Gammaproteobacteria > Enterobacterales > Succinivibrionaceae > Succinimonas. The sequence goes on along the minus strand of CAVGFV010000122.1, from coordinate 10,303 downwards.
GATCTCTATAGTTGTTTTTTGTTTTTGGATGTTTGCACCAAAGGCCCGCCGAATTTCGCGAAGTTATCTTAATAGAATACAAAATTTTGCAAATGCGCACGGAAAAAATCTTCCTAAGTTGAGCACCTACCTTCATATAAGAAGTTTTGCTATCAGCATTTTTGAAAAAATGTTGTCTTGGAAAGGAGTGCTCTCAGATGCCTCTTTTACTTCTCCAAACCATGATTATGAAAGAATGCTTGAGTGTGCCCGTTTACCTGAGGGCGCAATACTTATTGGCTCACACGTGGGTAATATGGAAATGCTTAGAGGCATCAATGCAAATTCCAATATCAAAAACGTTTGTATTTTGATGCTTACTGAGAATAGTCAGCGTTTTATGAACTATTTAAAGAGTTTAAATCCCGAAAGTGCAAAATATCTAATTGAAGTAAATAACATATCTCCTGAGACGGCTTTTATTATCGATGATCGTTTGAAAAAGGGAGAGTGGTTGTCTCTTATGGGAGATCGCGTATTATCTTCTGATAGTAGGGCTGTCGAGGTAGATTTTTTAGGCTCAAAGGCTAGATTTCCAATGGGACCTTGGCTACTTGCTTCTATGTTTAAAGTACCTTTGTATGTGGTACATGGCGTTTCTCATAAAGGTAGCTGTCAGATTCATTTTCAAAATTTTGGTGTTGTAAAGGTATCTCGCAAAGATCGCACTCAAGATATCAAAAATTATGTACAAGAATATGCGCATATTCTTGAGGAAATTCTTTGTGAAAATCCTTATGAATGGTTTAATTTTTACGGTTTTTGGCAGGATAAAACAACATCATCTAATTAAAAGTAAAGGGTAAAAAGCTCATGGGACTTTATAAACACGTATCTTATCAAGAAGTGCCTTTTTTTGATTGTGATCCTATGGGGGTGGTTTGGCATGGAAACTATCTCAAGTACATGGAAATTGCACGAGGTGAAGTTTTAGATGAACTTGGTTACCCTTATGCGCGCATCGGAGAAGAGGGCTATGCTTTCCCGATAGTCGATATTAGAGTTAAGTACGTAGAATCCTTATTTTTAAAGGAAAAATTCGAAGTTGTAACCGACCTTATAGAATATGAAAACCGTCTAGTCCATAACTTTGTTATTAAAAAGGATGATCGCATTTGTTGTAAAGCAAGATCAGTGCAGGTTTGCGTTCATAGTGACAATGGTGAAATGGACTTTTTTATGCCAGAAAATTTTCGAAAGACTGTAGAAAAGTTATTGCGAGGACCTCATGAGGTTTAATGCTTTTAAAAACATATTGCTTTTAACCGTAGTATATCTTTTCAGTTTTACAAATAATGTTAGCGCTGATGATTTGGCGAGTGTCTTTTTAAAATCTCCTCAGCGTTCCCACTTTGCTAATTTTACTTTGGAAAAATTTCTTAAAAGTAACGGCAGAACCATCACATCTTCTGGCAAGGCTATTATTATTCCAAAAGAAGGGATTTGCTGGCTTACGGAAAAACCGCGTGTGAAGGCGTGGCTTATTACGGAAAAAGGCACCATAAATCCTGATTTAGCGACACTACCAGATACCATGAGAAATGAAAGATCAAACCCAATCTTTTCAAGTATTATGCAGAACTTTATGGCACTTTTAAACGGTGATATTTCGAGCGTTACTGAGAAATTTCAGTTAACATCAAAGCTTGATGCAGATAAGTCAGAATTAAGCCTTGTGCCTAGAGACAATAAGATGCAGAAGATGATTCCTTTAATCAATATTTTTACTGATAAGGATAGGGTATCTCGTATTCTTATAAATGAAGCTTCGGGTGGCTATACCAATATAATATTTACAGAAGATTCTGAAGAATATCACCCAAGTGAATCCTTAGAAGAGCTGTGTCATGCAACAAGATAAAAGTATTAGCTCACACTTTAATTTCAGAATTATTGGTGCTGTATTCATAATTCTAAGTATGTTTTTTGCAGTTTTAGGAATAACCACCATAGTTTCTAACCCTCAAATTATAAATGAAAAAATAACCGCTATTATTCCTCATGCCAATGATGACAATCTTTTTACAGAGGTTGTATCTCGAGAAATTCTTATCTTAGTCAAAGGGGAACAAGAAAACTCAAATATTGAGAAAGCTTATGATGAGGTAATAGCCAATCTTCAAGGTTTTGATTTTCTGAAATTAAGGGATGGTGTAAATCCAGACAACATCCAAAAGTTTATTTTTGCAAATCGTTACCGTTATTTACCTTATTTTCAGACAGAAGATCAGTTAAAAGAAGCCATCGAGGAAGCTGTTTTAAGTCCTTTCATGGGCATAACAGATGCTGAAATACAGCATGATCCCTTTATGGTACTACGAAATTTAATTCCAAGATTTAGTGCCGACAATTTTTCCACTGATGATAAAGGACGTCTTTATCGTGATAAGGATGGAAAACGCTATTATGTCATTGAAGGAAGGTTGCTTCGTTCTCTAGCACTATCTGAAAAAACAAGTTTAAAAAGCACTCTCGAAAGTCTTTCCCAAAAATTTGCTAGTTCTGCTACAGAATTGTTCTACACCGGTAGTGTGTTTTTTTCGGAGAGTGCTACCCAAGAATCTACTAGCGATATGTCTCGCATTGGCCTTTTTTCAGTATTTGCTTTAGTAGTTATTTTTATCTGGCTATTTCGTGGTTTAAAAGAGCTTTTAGGCACGTTGTTCTTTTTATCACTCTCACTTGGTAATGGTATTGCTGCGGTAGTGCTTTTTTTAGGTCATCTTCATGTGATTACCTTGGCCATGGGAATGACTCTTATCGGAATTTCAGTGGATTATCTTTTACACGCTTATATGTACAAAAAATATAGCTCAAAAGAAGGAAATGCCACATCAGCAACACAAGGAAGAAGAAAACTTTCTACCTCTTTGTTACTATCTCTCCTTACCAGTGCTTTTGCGTATGCAATTATGCTAATTACGGATCTTGTGGTATTAAAAGAGCTGGCATTTTTTGCCATAGTTTCACTTTTATCAGCTTTTTTATTTGCAACGCTAGTGATTATTCCAAGCTCTAAACATAGGGGGATCAAGCTAAATAGTGTTTGTGCCTTTAAGGTATTAGCATTTTTTAGAACACTTCATAAATCTATCCCACTATTAGTGGCTTTTGTAGCCATTATTTCAGCTTCGTTCATCTGTTATGCGTACCCTCCAGATGATCGTGTAAGCAGTATGCAAGAAAAAAATCCTAACCTTTTAAAAATGGATACCGAGATTAGACGAATATTTGATAATGCCGATAGTTTGTCTTGGTACCTCATTCAAGGAAAGAATACAGAAGATGCCTTACAGAATTGTGAACAACTTTATCAAAATTTACCTTTTGAATTAAAAAAGAAATTATTTCTTCCTTGCGTTTATGTGCCTTCGAAAAAATCTCAAGAAGCTAGTTTAGCTTTCTATAAAAGTATGCAACCAGTTTTGGTTTCACAATATCAAGAATTAGGTATTCCTATTTCTGAAGAGGCCCTTAAGATTTCAAAAGGGGAAACTATTACTTCTGAAAATACCCCATTTGATTTGGGACCACTTTTTTTTGACCAAGCATTACTTATTAAAGTAGATGCTAATGATGCTACTCTTAATGAAAAATTAAGCAGTTTTGATTTTGTAAAAAAATTGGATTCCCAAAAAGAATGGAATCAAGCTTTTAAAAAATTTCGGGAACAATTAAGCCTCGTAACCCTATTTGCTATAGTGCTTGCGAGTGTTATTATCTTTTATTTAATGCGATTAAAAGTTTTTAGAGCCTTCTTGATTCCAGTGCTTTCAGGAATGTCAGCGGGGATTATTGCCAACCTGCTTTTTATGAATGCATATTTCAGCATGTTTTCAGTCTTGGCAATTTTTATGATCCTTGGTCTTGGGAGTGACTATTGCATAATTATGTTCCGTTCTAAGAAAGAAGAGCACTTAGAGACCATGATGTCTCTTTTTGCTGCCTTTTTAACAACAGAGGCTTCTTTTGGTGCTTTGGCGTTTTCTGGAACTGCTGTCTTAGCATCTTTTGGTATAATTATGGCATTCGGGCTTGCGATGACTTTTGTTTTAGTGCTAGCTTTAAGCAGATCTGAAGCGGGAATTTCATAATGATCTATTTAAATGCATTTCATGCTTTATCACCTTTAGGAAAGGATCGAGAAGAGACAATAAAGAATTTAAGCCTCTGTAAAGCTTCATATTTTAAAAAGTTATCTGGTTATCTACCCGATAACCTTTCTGGCGAGCTTGCAAAACTTCCTTTTACACTACCAAAATTATCTATGAATGATTGTAGAAACAATCAATTTTTAGCTTCCTGTATTGAGAGTATTCGAGAGACTATTGATATTGCTATTAAACGTTATGGTAATGATCGTGTGGGAGCTGTAGTTGGGACTTCAACTTCTGCGATAACCGATGTTGAAGAAAACGTTCTAAATAAATTTAAGCAAGACAAGACCTTTATTTTTGATAAAAGAGTTTATGAAATAGGTAATGTTTCAGCTTTTATTCGAGATTATCTAAATTTGAAAGGTCCTTGTGCTACAATAGCGGCCGCCTGTTCTTCATCAGCTAGAGCATTTATTAGTGCTGCAGAATATTTAAATTCTGGACTTTTAGATGCAGTTATTGTTGCAGGAACCGATTCTTTAAGTCGAGTTAGTGTTGGTGGCTTTTACTCTTTAGGGGCTTTATCTTTAGAGCATACCATACCATTTCATAAAAATCGTAACGGTATCAATATTGGAGAAGGGGCGGGCATTGTTATCGCTTCAAGAGAAAGACTCTCAGATGATGCTGTTTTATTACTTGGTTATGGAGCAACTTCTGATGCACACCATATTTCGGCTCCAGAGCCTGAAGGAATCATGGCTAGTAGAGCAATGGAAAAAGCTTTAGATATGGCCCATCTCAAAGCTGACGATATTGGTTATGTGAATCTCCATGGTACAGGCACAAAACTTAATGATGCGATGGAAGGCAAAGCTATTGCACGAATTTTTGGAAAACGAGTTCCTGTGTCTTCAACTAAACATCTCACGGGACATACCCTAGGTGCTGCAGGAATAGTAGAGGCTTGGATTTCAGCACTTTTACTAACAGAAGATCTTTCTTTGCCTTACCACCAATATGAACCTTCCGATTGGGAAGAAGAGTTCCCTAATATTAATCTATTAACTACGCCTAATCACAAGCTAGAAAGACCTTATATAATGTCGAATTCTTTTGCTTTTGGTGGCAATAATGTTTCATTAATTTTCGGAAAAGCCTCATGAACTACTGTGTTGATGAAAAGACCTTTAAAGATCTTATGCCTCAAAAGGAACCAATGCTACTTGTAGATGGCATTATTTCTTGTGATCCTATTTTAGAGGCTGGTGAATTGGGATATGAGGTAGGGAAGCGTCCTGTAGTAGCTCTTTTAGAAGATGGCAGTCTGCCTTCTTACGTCCTTATGGAAGTTATGGCTCAAGGGTGTGCTGCTGTTTTAGGATATGCAAGGCTTCTTCGAAAAGAACCTCCTATGAAAACAGGTCTTCTTCTTGCAGTGCGTGGAATGAAGATTGCACAGGGAGCCCCACTTAGAAAAGGCCTAGAAATAAAAATCATAGTTGAATCAATGTATAAAGGTGATGGTTATGTTATTCTGAACGCCAAAGCAGAAGTTGAAAAAAAGAATTTAGCCGAAGCTCGTGTCACTGTCTATAGTCCAGAGCCAGAGCTTGCTTCGTTATAAAAAAGGCACGTCGGAAATAATTGGAGTTAATTATGTCTAAAAGAATTCTTGTAACTGGCGCTGCCACCGGAATAGGGAAGGCTATTGCCCTTAGACTTGCAAAAGATGGCTTCGATATTGCGGTACACTGCCGTTCCCATATCGATGCGGGGATGGAATTAGTTAAAAGTATTCAGAGTATGGGAAGAGAATCTTCTCTTTTACAATTCGACGTTTCAGATTGTAAGGCTTGTGAGGAATCTTTAACTCAAGATATAGAAAAAAATGGTGCTTATTGGGGAATTGTTCTTAATGCAGGTATTGCAAGAGATCAAGCTTTTCCTGCTATGGATTCTGATAGCTGGAATGCAGTTATCAATACCAATTTAGGAAGTTTTTATAATGTCCTTCATCCTTGCATTATGCCAATGATTCATCTACGTGATGGGGGGCGTATTGTGACGATGTCATCAGTTGCAGGCTTATCCGGTAACCGAGGACAAACAAATTACAGTGCATCCAAGGCTGGTATCATCGCTGCTACAGAATCTCTTGCGATTGAGCTTGGGAAAAGAAAAATTACCGTAAATAGTGTTGCCCCTGGTGTTATTGACACAGAAATGGTTCCTTTAGAAGTTAGAGATCAAGTATTACCAATGGTGCCACTTAATCGCTTAGGAACTGTCGATGATGTAGCAGGGGTAGTTTCATTTTTGTGTTCTAAAGATGCTGCCTATATAACCAAGCAAGTTATCAGTGTTAATGGGGGAATGTACTAGTGAAAAGAGTAGTAGTTACTGGAATAGGTATGTATTCTCCTTTAGGAAATAACGCTGATAGCATTATGAGTGCTTTACATTCTGAGAAAAGTGCCGTGGCAGTTCTTCCAGAATTAGCCGAATATAAAAACATGAGCACTACATTGGGAGCGCCAGTAACTTGCCCATTACCAGATTACCCACGTAAAAAAGTACGTGCCATGGGACGCATTGGAAAACTTGCTGTTGCAGCAGCGGGTGATGCTATTAAAAATGCTGGCCTTGAGGGCTCTTCTGAACTTACAAATGGTGCTACTGGCATTGCATGTGGTAGCTGCTCTGGTACTTACCAGGGGATGCAAGATGTCGCTAATTTTGTAAATGAAAAAGACACAGTAAACTTAAATGCTACAACTTATGTACAGATAATGCCTCATTCTGTTGCCGTGAATTTATCGATTTTTTATGGCATTTCAGGAAGAATTATTGCAACCTCTACAGCCTGTACATCGGGCTCCCAGGCAATTGGATATGCTTACGAAACTATTCAAGAAGGTAGGCAGCTTCTAATGCTTGCTGGTGGCGCTGAAGAGTTAAGCCCTATAAGTATTGGCGTCTTTGATGCGCTTTTCGCAACTTCACAAACTAAAGATCCAACCAAAGCTCCGAAACCATTTGATGCAAAACGTGATGGCATTGTGGTTGGTGAAGGTGCTGGTATGTTAATTTTAGAAGAACTCTCACATGCGGAAAGTAGAGGGGCGAAGATACTAGCTGAAATCGTAGGTTTTGCAACCAATTCTGATGCAACGCATATCACCAATCCTTCATCAGAAGGAATGGAAAAATGTATGCGTCTAGCTTTAGATAATGCCGGATTAAAACCAGAGGATATCGGTTATATTAATGCCCACGGCACAGGCACTATAAATGGTGATATTGCTGAAGGTACGGCTATGTATCGGGTCTTCGGAAATAAAGTACCAGTTTCTACTCTTAAGAGCTACATGGGACATACTTTAGGAGCTGCAGGAGCATTAGAAGCAGAAATGAGCATTCTAATGCAAAGAGAAGGTTGGTTCGCTCCGAATTTGAACTTAGAAACGCCTGATTCTGCATTTTTAGATTTAGATCTTGTCCGTTCTCCTGGCATAGTGCGTGATGCCGAATATGTGATGACGAATAATTTTGCTTTCGGAGGCGTTAACACCTCTATCATTATCAAGAAAGTGGCTTCTTAATGTTATTAGCAAATAAACTTTTAAAGATAATTGGAAGGGTGTTTTTAATTCTAGGCTCTTTTTTGTATCCCTTTGTGGTTTATTTTGCGTTGCAAGCTGGATTGCTGTGGCTACCGGTACTGGTGCTAGTGATTCTAGTAAGTTTGAGATTAGTTTGGGGAAAAGCTGAGGATCGTTCGATTAATCTGAGCTTTTTTATTATCGGGATCTTTTTATGCTTAGCCTTCCTTTTTAGAAGTGATGAGAAGTACATGCTTTTTTACCCAGTTCTGGTAAATGTGGCACTTCTTTTAGTTTTTGGAAGGAGTTTGTTTAAGGGGCGAACTCCTATAATCGAAAAAATTGCTTCTTTAAAGGTTCCAAAAGAAGAAAGAACTGACAACTTTCGTAGTTATTGTCGAAAAGTCACCATATCTTGGTGCTTATTTTTTATTTTAAATGGCAGTATTGCGGCGTTTCTGGCGTTATTTGCAAGTCGCGAGTTATGGATGCTTTATACCGGTGGGGTGTCATATATTCCTATGGGACTTATGTTCTTTTGTGAATTTATGATTAGAACCATACTAAAACATAGGAGTGCTACAGAATAATGACTCTTAGAAATTTTAATGATATTTCGGCTATGGATGCCTTAAAGCAGGCCCAGCTTATCGCAGTTGGTCCTTTTATCTTCCAGGCTGTTTCCGCACTACAAGATCTTGGTATTATGAAAGCTCTGTCTGAACTTTCTGCGGATAAGAAACTAACAAAGCTGGATATCTCAGAAAAGACTGGTACCTCCTTATATTCAGTATCTATTTTGATTGATCTTGCTGTAACAGCAGATATTGTGCTCCAGGATGGTAATGGTGGTTATAGCCTTTCAAAGATTGGAATTTATTTAAGTTCTGATCCAATGACTACAGTGAACTTTAATTTTTCAAGACACGTTTGCTATCAAGGACTTACAGACTTAACTTCTTCTTTAAAGAATGCAAAGCCCGAAGGGGTAAAGTATTTTACCAAGGATCATGAGACCATTTATCCATTCTTAAAAGATCTTCCAAAAGAGGCAAAGGATGCTTGGTTTGGATTCGACCATTTTTATTCTGATCATGTATTTCCAAAAGTTCTACCAGAGCTTTTCAAACTAGGAAATATCAAGAAAATCTATGATGTAGGGGGAAATACTGGGAAATTTGCTCTCTCAGCTGTTAAGGAAGATCCTAATGTTGAGGTAACTATAGTAGATTTGCCAGAACAGTGTGCTACTGCAGCTAGTAATGCTGAAAAGGCCGGTTATTCGGAAAGAATCCATACCTATCCTATCAATCTTTTAAAGGAAGATGCCAAACTTCCTACAGGGGCTAACATTTGGTGGTTAAGTCAATTTTTGGATTGCTTTAGCGAAGAGCAGATTAGAAGTATTCTAACTCGCGTTAATGAAGCAATGGATTATGACAGCTATCTTGCAGTGAATGAAATCTGTGGTGATCGCCAAAAGAATGATATTGCTACGATGGTTATTGATGCCTGCTCTCTTTATTTTACAGCACTTGCAAATGGTGTAAGTCGTTTCTACCACGCTGATGTGTTAATGAAACTTTTCCAAGAATGTGGCTTTGAAATAGTTTCTATCAAGGATCATATTGGTATGGGGCACACTTTGTTCCTAATGCAAAAAAGTCATTAGAGCATTTTAAAAATACCCATAAAAAAGCCGAACTTATGTTCGGCTTTTTTATGGGTACATTTACGAGGCTAGTTATTTCTTTGTGCTAGAGTTTGAACTTTCAGCGTTTTTCTTTTCCATCATTTCTCTATGTTTAGCCATTACTTCTTCAATCATTTCTTTTGGTGTGTCAGCATCGATACACCGATTTATATTCTGTTCGAGTTGGCTAATTTTTGCAATACGATCGCTCTCGATGCGAAGAATACAATCGTCAAATTTAGCTTTCTGCTTAGCTCTACTAAATTTGTATTCGCAATCGAGCTTTTGTTTAATATTATCATCTTCGATACGACGTTTTTGGTAGCTCATCTTATCGTAGGTGGTGTCTATACATAACTGTAAGCGTTGCTGTTTTTCGCGATATTCTTTTTCTTTCTTATTCTTGATAGCATTTCTATTAGAGAGCATATCCTGAGCTTCTTTAGCTTTTTTGGATTCTTCTATCATTTCACGCTGCACAGCAGTGTAATTAGTGTCTACAGATTCGTAATTAACTCCCCATGGCTTCGTAGGTGAATAGTGCACTGATCCTGATTCATCGGTCCATCTATACACTATAGATGAATTGCTTTTTTCTGTTGCAGCCAGAGCGGAGCCGGCAACAAATATAGCCATGGAAACTAGAGCAACGGCGATCTTCTGCATACCTTAATCCTTTTGGTATTTTACGAAAAATACGAACTACACTTATCTATTCTGATAGATTATATTATTTCGTGAACAGGTTTACAGAATATTTGTTTAAAAAAAGAGTAATTTTGTTAAAAAACTAGCACTGCTTAACAAAAAAAAAAAAAGATTGTGTCAAGTATTTTGTGTAAACATCTTTGATTTCCTGCCTCGTGTTA
>CAVGFV010000121.1:0-2025 GCA_963628765.1 Succinimonas sp. | reverse complement strand
CCGACAGTGATCAGTAAAAAATGAGTTTATGCTAAGTCATTGATTTACGATCACTTTTTTCAAAAACAAATGTATACCTATTTTTCTTTGTATAACAAGTAGTTAATTCCGTTTTTTGTGATCATAGGATCATGGTGGTATAAAATTATTTCAAAAGTGTGATCTAAGGATCTGGATAGGAATTTTTTTACTTTATCTATACAAGTTGCACCTATACCCTAACTATGTAATAGAGAGTGGATAGGAGCGCAACATGGCCGAAGAAAACTTCTTTGCAAACGAGCAAGATAACTATGATGTAGAGGTCAAGGATGTCGGTAACCTCGCACTGATAGCCGGTGCCTTTGACCACTTCGGTCTTGAGGATTTGATTGACCTCCATATTGGCAAGATAGGCTCTCACGTTAAGGTCAACTGTGGTGCTATTGTGAAGGCAATGGTGTGCCAAATTCTCAACGTTCCCTATCAGTCCCTCAATGGCACCTCTGAGTACTTCCAGAACAAGCCTACTGATGTTCTCCTTGGGAACAAGGGGATCACTCATGAAACATTAAATCGAGCCACCATCGCCAGAACCTTAGATACCATCTATGATTATGGCTGCGAGCGCCTGTTCCTGCAGTGTTCAGCAAAGGTAGCGGCCAAGATGAAGATCAATGTTACCTCTGCCCATATCGACAGTACCAGCTTCCACTATGATGGCATGACTCATGAAGAAGAAAAGAGCGTCATCCGTTTATTGCTCGGATACAGCAGAGATCATCGTCCTGATCTCAACCAGATCATTACCGTGATGCTTTGCGATGAGCTGACAAAGATCCCTTTATATCAGAAGACCGTCAGCGGCAACGTCAATGATAATAAGTCGTTCTATGATGTGGTAAGGGATAACCTGCCCTTGGTACGAGAGCAGTTTAAAGATCTGCGCTATCTCACTGGTGATAGCGCTCTGTGTACAGGCAAGATCTTAAGCGATGCCGGTATGCAGAATATCTATATCGTGACTCGAGTCCCTGATAAGCTTGCCTTTGTCAAAGAGATCTATGAGAACACCAAGCTATCAGAGATGGAAAGTATTGATCCTAATGATCCTGAATGCCGTACTCTTGGTAAATGGTGTGGAACTCAGCAGATAGAAGGCAATACCGTAAAGCTCCTGCTCATCAACAACCAAGCAATGCGCTCCCAGAAAATGCAAACCATTAAGAAGAAGGCAGAGAAAGAATTGGCAACTACTGAGGCAACCCTTAAGAAGCTGTCCTCCAAGCCTTGTAAGTGCGAGCCTGATGCCAAGAAAGCAATTGCTGAGCTTGAGAAGAAGCTTAAGTACTGTATCCTATCCGACATTACCTACACCAATGTAGAAAAGGCACCTCACCGTGGTCGCATGAAAGAAGGTGAGACCAAGGTTGTCGTAGGTGTTAAGGTTACGGCTAATGTCAGCATTGACAATGAGCGCGTAACTCAGGCACTTGAGAAATCACTGATGTTTGTCATTGCCACAACTGATCTTAAAAGGGAATGGACCAAGGCTGAATTACTGCGTATATACCGTAAGCAAAGCACTGTAGAGTCGGGCTGGCGTATGATGAAATCGAAGAAAATCATGGTTGATGCCCTGTATTTACAACTTCCATCACGCATCAGTGCGCTTATGTGGCTGATGACTCTAGCTCTGCTAATTTTTGCTGCCACAGAGTACGAGATACGCCAGGTAATGGAGCAGAAGCAGCTTACCATTCCAACAGTAGATCAGAGGCACAGGGAAGGCCGCCCAACCCTTATGAGGCTATTCCAATATATAGCCAACAGCGGCATCCACCTGACCATAATACGGAAGATTGGTTCAATTACAATCTCAGGCCTTACGCAAGATCTCAAGCAGATCCTAAATGCCCTAGGTAAGGACTGGACGACGTACTTCCTCTCGACAACTTATAGTTGTATGTTAGAGGAAGATTTTTAAAAAATTGCCATCTTTCAATTAGGGGGAGTATATCCTGAAAAAATACTGATCACTGTCGG
>CAVGFV010000120.1:0-13633 GCA_963628765.1 Succinimonas sp. | reverse complement strand
TTGTGTGTGTTTTAACATTGGGACATCGCAAAAAAGTTAATTTATAGAAGTCCCCACTAAATGATTTTAAGATGCTTTAAATTTTAAAATGCCTTTGTTTAGCATAAAAAGATCAATACCACCAATAAGCACTCCAGAGATTAAGCCTGCAATATGAGCAGCGTTTGCGATATTACTCATAAAGATTTCCGCAACAACAATCATCACTAGGGTAATCATAAAAAATCCTGGGTAATTTTGCATTCTAGCTGGGCGCTTACTGCATCTTGAAATTACTGCGAGATAACCAATAAGGGCGTTCACGGGACCTGAAATACCACCAAAGTTTCCAGGGAAGGCTTCATTTGCATTTGCCAGGACTGTATACTCTGCAACATTTCCTGTAATTGCTGATATCAATACAATAATGATAAGTCTTCTTACACCAAGCCAACGCTCAACTTGGTAGCCAAGTATGCTAAAAATTACAACATTAAAAGCGATATGAAAAATTCCAAAGTGTAAAAATATTGGGGTTACAAGGCGCCACAATTCTCCAGCAGAAATTTTGGCCGCATCTAAGGAAAGATCATCAAATATAGGCCTACTAATTCCATGATCAAATAGCATTTGTAAGATACAAACAACAATGCAAACGCAAGAGATTACACCAGTAACACTTACTAGATACTTGAGTCCACGTGACATATTGATATGAGGAAGGGCATCTCCGCTATCACTGCTTTGTTCCTGCCATGCTGCTCTAATAATATTTTCAGTGGCATTTGGATCATTTTTAATCTTATTTATTTCTTGTAGAGCTCTAAATTCATCACTGTCATCTAAAATAGAGACACAGAATTGGCCATCCTGTTCTTCTATATTGCAACGTATATTTTTGTTATTTAAATAGTCTCGAACGGAAAGAACAAAATTTTTAGAATGATGCTTAAATACGATCATGTATAAAATTCCTAGAAATTGAATATGAGAATATTATAGCTGTTTAAATCGAGACAAAAAAATTAAACAGCTAAAGTGCTTTATTTTGCAGAATTTTCAGAAGTGTCGTTTAGAAGATATTCCAAGCGTTTCTTAAATTTTGGTACAAGACCTAAGGTAACTAGGTTTAAAATGCGGTACTTTTGAATCTTAGCCTTTCTTCCTAAGGTAAGATAACCAGTAAGGTGCTCAAAACTTCTTAAAGAGCGTACAAAGCCCAATTTTGGAATTACCTTAAAGATTTCCTCACTGTAGCGATGTTCTGCTTGGTAAATTTCCTCAATAAAAACAGAAGCGCCTTCACAGCTCATAAGCCAAGCTGTAGTGAAGTTTGCTTCTTGTACTACAAATGGATGAATTCTTTCTAAGGCATGCAAAAGTGTGCCATTAGTAGGTAATGGTTCATCTGGTAGATCGTTGTAGGTCCAATTCTTTTTAAATAGTGGAGCGAGTGCTTCCGTACGGACCCAAAACATATCTCCGTATGGAGCTACTGGGTATTCATCATAAGGAACCGTGAGATGAAGTTCCTTCATAAGTTTTCTAATACCGTCGGCATTTTCATGCCAAAACTCAGAGGAATAGTAAGCTCCCCATTTTAAAGGTGGTGGCACTAGTAATCCTACACGTGGATTTTCAATAAAGGTGGAAATCACATTAGCTACAAAAGCGGTACTTGCGAGTAGGTTATCTGCACAGTGCTTAAAGAAATCATTTGCTGTGTATTGCTCTTGAATTTGCGGGCTTCTTTTATCATGGATAAAGCAAATGAAATCATAGCTTTGAAAGAGCTCTCTTTTTTCAATAAGGTAGGCAGAAACATCACGCCCTTTATTGAATTTTTTGGAAAACTCAATTTTGTGGGGACCTTCGTTGTGGAATCGTTCCCGACATTGTTGCAATACTTCATCGCTAGTAGACATAATATGAAGATCTGCAATGAGATTCATATTAGAAAGATAAGAATAGAGAGAATCTATTTCTTCTTTGTAGTAGATGAAAGCAATGATTGCTATTTTTTTACTTTCTACTTCTTCGATATGGGTAGGATAAATGCTCTTAGAACTCAAAACATAATTGAGACCAAAAATACTCCTAATTTTTGACATCTTTTCAGTGCGTAGGAGGTGATCCCAAATAAGATTGGTATGGTAATCGGTATCGCTTTCTAAGTAGTTGATGGTTTTCTTTATTTCATCTCCTCGCCCTAGGTCGAGGTAGGCTGCAAAGTCTACAGTAAAAGAATCTTTTTTAAGAATAGGAGACTTTTCATCTGCAATAAGTTCATAAGGATAAAAAAGATTTGGGCGGAAATTTCTTGGAAGTTTTTCTCCTGAGATATAACTTCCATATTTAAACCCGTTACTAGTAAGAAGTTCAGTAAGACGGAACTCAAAATTGTAGAGTTCGTCATTTTCGTCTTTAAAAGTAGGGATTTTGACGAAAAAGTTTTTAAAAATTTCGGATGAAAGAACGTTTGTCTTTAAAACTAAGAAATTAAATTGCCTATCAATAGGCATTATTCTTCCAGGAAGGTTACTTCCTCTTTCATATTCTTCTTTGGTTTGCCCTGTAATAGTCCAAAAATCATTATGGACAAAGGTATCATCCATTTTGCGAAATACCTGATCTAATGGGTAAATCGGGCCAAAGAATGTATCGTCTACAAAAACAACTTCGTCATACTTTTCGTTATCATTTGCAGACATTAAACCTTTCATGTAGCGATTGGCACTAGTACCAGGGGATATCATTTCAACGATACGGCACCCCATGCGGCCAAGTTTATCATTATCTTCAGAAGATAGTCTTTTGGCGGTTACGAAGATAATGTCATGGCAGAACTCTTCGATGGCTTTTATGAAATACAGGACATATTCGTCAACGTTTGTTTGGTTGAAACTGTATACAGCAAGTCGTTTCATGAAAGAGCTTCCTTTGTAATATTTTTAGTGTAATCGTTATAAATTAACTTAAAAATTCCTCAACTGTTATCTTTTCAGTGTTTAAAGAATTTCTATAATTTTGGCTATCAAAAATCATTGTGAAATCTTGAAGCAAGATAATTTTCTGTAAAAAGTGCTTCTAAGTCTGAGGCACGTAACACATTGTGAGAAAATTCTTTCTTTACAAAGCCTTCAAGATCTTGATCTCTGCCAATAACAAAGACATTTTCGTTTTCAAGAATTTTTCTATCCGATGTCAAGTTATTAGTAATGAGCTTTTTCTCCATAATGAGGGCTTCAAGAGCTCTAAATGTTGATGCATTATGTCCTTCTCGCATGATCTCAATGATAATGTTGGCACAGGCTACTTTTTTAAGGTAATTGTTATAGCCGATAGGTTCTTTCAAGATATAGGAATCTAAAGAGGCATCATTAAATTTTTCTTCTGGAGAAATTTTTATTTCAACATCAACACCTAGTCTTTGGAGATCCTTACCTAGTTTTACCACCTTAAGAGCTCTTTCCTTATTACACCAACCATAAAATAAAGCTTTAGGTTTTTCTTGAGGAGCAGGAGGATTTTCTTCCAAAACCTTTTTACAAAGTGTATAAGAAATTGTTTGTGGGTACACCATAATAGGAGAAGCAAAGGTCTCTTCATAGGAATCAATATGAAATTCAGGGATGTGTCTTGCCATAAGCTCTAGAGTTTTAGGAAATGACACGCGACTTCTGTTATCAATTATTCTAAGAACGTATTTGTTAAACGCCGTCCTTTTTATGATATCGGAAATAAAAAAGGGGTCTGTCATATTCCAGAGAATTAAAGTGCCTCTTCTTTCAGAATTGTCGTTTCGTTTATCCTTAGGGTGAATTTTTCCTTTTAAAAGGGCTTTCTTTAACTGAATAAGTTTGGCAAAAAATATTACTTGGTATTTCCAATTTGGAAACAATTTAAGTCTACATAGTGAGGCATCGACAGTGCAGATATCACCAAGATTTTCATCTATCTCTTTAAGTCCCTGTAGAGAATATTTTAAATATGACGCATCGAAGAAATCTCTTGTAAGAAGAGCGTTTGTGCTTTCAGTACTATTTAATGAGTTGACAATGGCTGCTCTGATTTCTAGAGGTTTTAGAACCATATCAAATGGGATATGATACTTTTTAGCAACGCTATGGGGGTGCCTACAGGTAATTAGAAATTTCGTAGCCTTATCAGTAATGTTTTCCGGCTTCTTGAGCTCTATATTGGGATAATGTTTTATAAATTTTGGATCGTCACTAAACACTTCCTTGGCATGAAAAACATTTTTAAGTAATAAGAAACGCTCTTCATAGCTCTTAAGGTCTGTAATAAGGTATATCGAAGTAGAGGTAGGCATAGCATCAATTCCTTATAGTGAACAATAAATTACCCAAAAGTTCCTTTTAGAAAGCATTGTAAATAATATCTTGGGAATTGGCATTCTATAAGTGAAAAAAAACAAGATAAATGGCTAGTTATCAAGTGTTAGAGGGAAAAATTATCTTTTAAAAATAACAACTTCTTAAGAAACCACTAGATATATGCTTGAAACAGTCTGATCCTTCGAATTTTTGTACGGTAGTTATGATAGAAAGCTATAAAAGCACAAGATAGACATTAATGTGTGCTGATAAAAAGGGCTTCCAAAAATATGGAAAACCTGTAAAAAACAAGATCTAGTTAATCAAAGTATCTTGCTTTCTTGAAAGGAAGTCCTGCTTTGTCCTTTGCTGAGAGTAAAGGTTCTTTACCATCAGTTATAGGCCATTCAATAGCAAGGTCAGGGTCATTCCAAAGGATAGATTGTTCTTCAGAAGTATCATAGTAGTTAGAGCATTTGTAAACGAACTCAGCAGTTTCGCTCATTACATAAAAGCCATGAGCAAAGCCTTCTGGAATCCAAAGTTGACGCTTGTTTTCAGCGGAAAGCACAACACCAACGTGTTTTCCGAAAGTTGGAGAACTTTTTCTAATATCTACGGCTACATCGAAAACTTCGCCTTGAATTACGCGCACAAGTTTTCCCTGAGTGTTTTTGAATTGGCTATGCAAACCACGAAGAATGCCGTGGAAAGAACGTGAATGGTTATCTTGTACTAAAGCACAATCGCAAACATTTTCTCTAAAGAAATTTTCTCTCCAAGTTTCCATGAAAAAACCGCGTTCATCCCCAAAAACTTGAGGTTCAAGAATTTTAACTTCTTTTATGGCTGTATCGATAACTTTCATTTTGTTTCCAGATAATGCCAACGTTTTAACTAGTTTACTTTGCAAAAATGTTTGGTTATTTGCATAACTTCTTGTGCTTCAGTGCTTCGCAAGAATTATCAAAACATTTCTTGGCTCATAATCATATCACAAGTTGCTTTTGATAGAGCAGTGTTCTAAACAAGCAAAAAAGAAGAACCGCTATTTTTATAAATCAAGAATTTTCGTAAATAGTTTGGGCTTACCACCATAATCTTTATGGGGTAAGGTAATAATGGAGTACAATTCCTTGTTCCATTAATTGAAAAACACCAAAAATATGAACCAATTATTGCTAAAAGGGCATCTTGCAGCCACATTTGCTATTTTTGTATGGGGAATTACCTATATTTCAACAAAAGTTCTTCTTGTTGATTTTAGTCCTTCTGCAATTCTGCTCACTAGATTTGTCATAGGCTTGGTGTGCTTAAAACTTATTTGCCCTAAGGGATTAGGTTTTAACAAAAATAGAGAAATTTGGTATTTCTTAGCAGGGCTTTCGGGAATAGGTTTGTATTTTCTTCTTGAAAATATCGCTCTAACTTTAACCTCAGCAAGTAATGTCGGTGTTATTCTTGCGATAACACCGCTTTTCACAGCAATCGTAACCAAGATCTTCTACAAAAACGAATCTCAACTATCTATTTGGTTCTTTATAGGGCTCGTCACAGCAGTAACAGGAATTGCTATTTTAAGTTTTCATGGATCGAAAATGGAAGTTAACCCTAAGGGTGATTTGCTAGCAGTTTTGGCAGGCTTTGTGTGGGCTTTTTATTCTGTGATTATTAGAAAAATCAGTAATTTTGGAGTGGCAACTATTCCTCTTACGCGAAGAACTTTTACGTACGGTTTCTTAATAATTGTTGCTATTTCGCCATTCACTGATTTTAGGTGGAACTTTTCAGATATCTTAAAGCCAATTAATTTTTTTAATTTTGCGTTTTTGGGTTGCTGTGCTTCAGCGGCTTGTTTTGCTGTATGGAATATTGCTGTTAAAGCGTTAGGTCCTGTAGCATCTACAGTGTATCTTTATGCGGGACCGGTAATTACAGTACTTTTTGCTTGGTTAATTCTAGACGAAAGATTGACTGTTTTGGGAATTTTAGGTTGCGTATTAGCCATGGTTGGACTTTTTATTTCGCAAGATATTATTAGAAATGCGATTTTTGCTTTCTTAAAAAAGTCTTTAGGAATCCGAAAATAGTTAAGTTCTCTGAACGTACTTTGTTGAAGAGAGACAACTACTCAAAGGTGTAAATTCTAGAACTTTAAAAATTTGACTTTTAGCTAGAAGAAGCAGAAGAGATCAAAGAATTAAATATAAGAATGGTGCGTCTGATTGAATTCGAATCAACGACCCCCACCATGTCAAGGTGATGCTCTAACCAACTGAGCTACAGACGCATTCAAGTGTGAAAACGCGGGCTATTATAACTAATTTCCGATGATTTCCAAATGTTTTTTGTAAAAACTTTAAATTTTTATGTTTTTCCTTAATTTCAAGTGGCTAAAGTTCTCCAAAAAACTAATAATTGCCTTTGTGTAGGTGATAAAAAGTGAATTTTGCACCAATTTCCGATTCAATGGACGAAAAATTGAATCTTGTAAAGGTTTGAAAACCACCAGCTCAAAGCGCAAGTGGTTTTCTTTAGATGTCTAAATATTATTTCTTAGAAGTTTCTCTAGGTTTATCGAATTCTTCTTTTTCATAGTCAGCGAAATTATGGCAACCATGTTCATTAACGAACTTTTCACCATCTTGAGTTGCTTTCTCTAATGCTTTGAGATCATCTTTAAATAGATCTTTTAATAGAGATAAAGTACGCATATTATCAGATGAATTAAAACACCAGGTATAAGCGTAAAACATTGAATATCCTCTAGAGATATCCTTAAAGTTTTCATTATTAAGATAGGTTTGGGAAAGAGCGTAATATGCTTGAGGTATTCCTTGTTTAGCAGCTTTTTCAAAATGTTCTAAGGCTTTAGTGTGGTTAATCTTAGTTCCAAAGCCCGTTATAAAATTTTGAGCAGCGAGTACAGATGCTTCTGGGATATCAAGATTAGATAGCTCTAAGAGTTCGTTATGGGATTCTTCTGGATTATAAACTCCAAGATCTTTATAAGACTCAGTGCCTTTTATTCTTGCAAGCATAGTACGTGCTTTTAAAGAGCCACGACTAGCTGCGTCTTGAAGGTAAAACAAAGCCTGTTTACCGGTACCACCCACATGATTTCTGGTATACATGGCAATGCCGATAATGCCAAGATTAACTTCCGCTTGGAGGTTTCCACCATTCTGTGCTTTTACTAACCAACGAATTTGTTGGTTGGGATCTTGATTTACGCCTAAGCCTTTATCGTAAACAATTGATAAAAGGAATTGTGCTTCACTATTGCCAGCATTTGCCAGAGGTAAACAAAGGGCGTGGGCATTTTTATCCTGAGTCTCAACAGCTTTTCTGCATTTACTTAAAGCGTCACTGTTATCTTTATTATCAACGCTAGAAGTTTCTGTACTTGTAGTGCTTTTCTGGATTGTCTCTTGCTTTTTATTAGAGTTCTCTTCGTTATTACAGGCAGTAATAGTAGCTAAGCAGATAAGTGGTAACAGTAATTTTTGGGCAATTTTTTTCATGTCTCAACTCTTAAAAAATACGTATCTTAATTAAGCATAGCATAATCAATAAAAGGCACGAGTGCTTATTATCAATATTTTTAATTGCTATCTTTGGCGTGTAGGTAACGTTTACCGTGCTTAAATAACCAAACATCGCGGAACAGGAATGCTATGGTCATAAGATAATAACTAGAAACTACCACCGCCCATATTCCTTGAACACCAAAGGCTTTACCGAAAGTGTCGGTTATGCCAACGAGGTATCCTAATGGGACGGCAATTCCCCAAAGAATAAGGATATTAAACACTAACATGGTTCTTGTATCCTTAAAGCCTCTGAGAATGCCTTGTGCTGTTCCAAAAAATGGATCTTGAGTTTGGTATCCTAAAACAAATAAGAATAGAGGAGCGGCAATGGCAACAACCTCTGGATCGCTTGAAAACCAAGAAATGATTGTATAGCGGTTCATGTATATTAAGAACATAAAAGGAATAACGATAACCGCGGATACAATAAAGCCACTCAGTGATGCAAGTTTGGCGAGAGGTATTGAACCTCTACCAAGACATTGACCTACTCTAATGGATGTGGCATTAGACATAGATAATGGAATCATAAAAGCCATAGTGTAAACAGTGGAGGCAATTTGGCTTGCAGCCACGGTGGCACTACCAAATCTTGCTAAAGCATAGCTCATAAGGGCAAAAATACAGGTTTCAATGATTGCTGCTCCAGATATTGGGAGTCCCACACGGCATATTTGAGAAATGTCGCTTCTGTTTGGTTTATGGAAATGGTTCCAAATACTTATATTTAATTTGTTAAGCTTCTTACTTCGTTTACAATAAAAAATAATACAGAGTAAAGAGAACCAAGAAACTATAGCTGTGGCAAGTCCACACCCTGGAGCTCCCATTTCTGGCATGCCAAATTTTCCATAAGTGCAGATCCAATTCATAGGAATGTTAAGAATACAGGTAATGATTCCAATCACCATTCCTGGAACCGCAATAGATACGCCCTCAATAGTGCTTTTTATAATGTAGAAAAGCTGTAAAGCAGGAAGGGCGTAAGACATCCAAAAAAGATAATTTGCAGCTTTTTGAGCAAGTAAAGGATCTATAGAATTTAAAAGTATTTCTGGCAATATTTGTAGAGCGAACATGCCAAGAATTACAGCAATTAACGAAGGGTAAATAGCATTAAAGGAAAGTGGTGCAATTTTATGGTATTTTGAAGCACCCCACAAATGAGCTGTAATTGGTGAAAGACTAAAAGCAATACCGAAGCAAAAAAGGCTAATTGGCATCCAAAAACTAACGCCAAGAGCGATAGCTCCCAAATCAACAGTGCCAACACCACCAGCCATAAGACTATCAGTAACACCAAGAATACTTGTGCAAATTTGGCTTATAAAAATAGGCCCTGCAAGGCGGGTAAGGCTTTTAACTTCTTTTTTTAAAGCAGGCCTTGAAAGAATAGAATTGGTTAGCATTTTTGATAACATAAAAATTGTTCTCGCAAAATGTTCTGTATATTTTTGCAAACTAAGTGTTTTTGAATACTATGGGGCAAGATTTCTGTTAATCTCGAGGAGATTATACTGTGTTTATCTGTAATAGATACCATGCCTTTAAGTTATCCTTGTTTTTAGTAACTTAGCTTCCTTACCCCAAATCCATTAATGAAAAGTTACATTTAGAGTAGGGATAATTCTTTGTACGTCATAAATACCAAAATGTTTAAGCATGTCTGAGATAGATAAATAGATAAAAAATACTTGCAAAAAAAGCCTAGCGTAACTATATTTTAGCGAGGCCTAACTCCGATGGAGTGGGTACTATTGTATTTCTAATAATACACATAGTAGAGAATGAGTTCTCCCTTATTTATTTGTATGTTCAGTGTGCGTGATACTTGGTTTGTATCAGCATTCTTAAGGTAAGTGAAAATGCCTGCAATTACTCTTCCTGATGGAAGTATTAAGAATTTTGAAAAGCCTGTTACTGTTTACGAGGTTGCAGAAAGTATTGGCATTGGTTTAGCCAAGGCTTGTGTAGCTGGGAAGGTAAATGGTAAGTTAGTTGATGCCTGCGAAGTTATTTCAGAGGACTCTACCCTCAGTATTATTACTCCAAAGGATAAAGAAGGTATTGAAATCATTAGACACTCCTGTGCTCATTTGTTGGGACAGGCGATTAAGACCTTGTGGCCTGAAACAAAGATGGCAATTGGTCCTGTTATTGAAGATGGTTTCTATTATGACGTTGATTTAGATCATAGTCTTACTGAAGAAGACTTAGGTGTTCTTGAGAAGAAGATGTATGAACTTGCTGAAAAGAATTATAACGTTATCAAAGAAGTTGTTTCTTGGGATCGCGCTTATGAAGTCTTTACAGAAAGAAACGAACCTTATAAGAAACTTATTCTTGAAGAAAATATTGCAAAGGATGATCACCCAGCACTCTATCATCATGAAGAATACATTGATATGTGCCGTGGTCCACACGTTCCAAATTCACGTTTCCTTAGAAACTTCAAGATTTTGAAGATTGCGGGCGCTTACTGGCGTGGCGATTCTAAGAATAAGATGCTCCAGCGTATCTATGGTACAGCTTGGGCAGACAAGAAAGACCTCGCTGCATATTTACAGCGTCTTGAAGAAGCTGCAAAGCGTGACCATCGTAAGATTGGCCCACAACTTGACTTGTTCCACCTTCAGCAAGAAGCTCCAGGTCTTGTTTTCTGGCACAATGATGGTTGGACAATTTTCCGTACTCTCGAAAACTTCGTACGTGAAAAGTTACATCAGTACCACTATATCGAAGTTAATACTCCACGTATGATGGACCGTTCTCTCTGGGTACGTTCAGGTCACTGGGATAAGTATGCAGAAAACATGTTTACTACCAAGTCTGAAAACAGAGAATACGCTATTAAGCCAATGAATTGCCCTGGTCATATTCAGATCTTCA
Organism: Succinimonas sp.; assembly: GCA_963628765.1. Lineage (GTDB taxonomy): Bacteria > Pseudomonadota > Gammaproteobacteria > Enterobacterales > Succinivibrionaceae > Succinimonas. Next base: position 2,835 of record CAVGFV010000120.1, on the reverse strand, counting down.
ATTCACGTCTCCGTTCATACAGAGATTTACCAATTCGTATGGCTGAATTTGGTAGCTGCCATAGAAACGAACCTTCTGGTGCTTTACACGGACTTATGCGTGTTCGTGGCTTTACTCAAGACGATGCTCATATCTTCTGCGCAGAAAATCAGATTATGTCTGAAGTAAGTGGCTGTATCAAGATGGTTTATGATATCTATTCAAACTTCAACTTTGAAAAGATTGATATCAAACTTTCAACTCGTCCTGAAAAGCGCATTGGTGATGACTCAATGTGGGATAGAGCCGAAAAGGATCTTGCTGAAGCTCTTAAGGAAAATGGCTTAGAGTTCGAATATCAGCCAGGTGAAGGTGCTTTCTACGGCCCTAAGATTGAATTCACCCTCCATGATTGCCTTGGTAGAGCTTGGCAGTGCGGTACCGTACAGCTAGACTTCTTCTTACCAGGTAGACTTGGTGCGAAGTATATTGCTGAAGATGGTAAGGAACATACTCCAATAATGATTCATAGAGCAGTATTAGGCTCATTGGAACGCTTTATTGGTATTCTTACTGAACAGTATGCCGGTTTGTTCCCAACTTGGCTTGCTCCTGTACAAGTAGTTGTTATGAACATTACTGATGATCAGTCAGAATATGTTAAACAAGTAGCTGAAAAGCTCGATGCTGCTGGTATCAGAGTAAAGACTGACCTTAGAAATGAAAAGGTTGGTTACAAGGTTCGTGAACATACCATGATGCGCGTTCCTTATATGCTTGTTTGTGGAGCTAAAGAAGTACAATCTAATACTGTAGCTTTAAGAACTCGCAGTGGAAAAGATTTAGGTGCTTTTTCAGTTGAAGACTTGATTTCTTTTGTCAATAAGGATATCATGTCGCGCGGTTTAGAAAACGTTGAGGAGAACGACCATTAATAACGTCAAGAAAAGTGGCGGCAGACAGTCAGCCAGCAACAAAACTCGAATTAATGAAGATATTAGATATCGTGAAATTCGTGTTATAGGTGCGGAAGGTGAACAGCTCGGTGTAATGAGCCCAAGTTCAGCTCGTGATTATGCAGAAAAAGCAGGTCTAGATCTTGTTGAGATCAGTTCTAATGCTGTTCCACCAGTTTGCCGTATTATGGACTATGGCAAGTTCCTCTACGAGAAAAGTAAAGCTCTAAAAGAGCAGAAGAAAAAGCAGAAACAGGTCCAGGTTAAGGAAATAAAATTCCGCCCTGGCACCGATGAAGGTGACTATCAGGTAAAGCTACGCAACCTGGTTCGCTTTCTCGAGGATGGTGACAAAGCCAAGGTAACTGTAAGATTCCGTGGTCGTGAGATGACCCATCAGGACATCGGACTCGACATCATGAAGCGTATTGAAAAAGAACTTTGTGAAGAGCGTAACCTTGCAGTGGTTGAAAGTTCTTCGAAGTTTGAAGGTCGTCAGGCCATGATGGTTTTTGCACCGAAAAAGAAGTGATAAAACAGGGTTTCAAGTGTTGAAAAACCTCCTAGTTTTATCGTTGTGTTTAACAATGCGGAGTTTAAATAATGCCAAAAATTAAAACCGACAAGGGTGCTCATAAGCGTTTCAAGAAGACAGCTAATGGCTTCAAATGCAAGCACTGTAACCACCGTCATATTTTGACTAAGAAGTCTACTAAGCGTAAACGTCATTTACGTGCTATGTCTGCAGTTCACAAGTCAGATCTGCATAACATTGTAAATTTGTTACCATATGCTTAAGGACGAGGAGTAGTCGAAAATGGCAAGAGTTAAGCGCGGTGTTACCGCTCGTGCACGTCATAAGAAGATTTTAAAGGCTGCAAAGGGCTACTACGGTGCTCGTTCACGTACTTTCCGTGTTGCAGTCCAGGCTGTAACTAAAGCTGGTCAGTACGCTTTCCGTGACCGTCGTCAGAAGAAGCGTCAGTTCCGTCAGCTTTGGGTTGTACGTATCAATGCAGCAGCTCGTCAGAATGATATTTCTTACAGCCAGTTTATCTATGGTCTTAAGAAAGCTTCTATTGAAGTTGATCGTAAGATCCTTGCAAATATTGCTGTTACTGATAAGGAAACATTCGCAGTATTAGTTTCAAAGGCTAAGGAAGCTCTCAAGGCTTAAGTCTTAAAGAGTTTTATTAAAGAAGGGACTTCGGTCCCTTTTTTTTATTCCAGTTTTCTAAAAAACAGACTAATATAATCATAGTGAGAATCCTAGAAGGTAAAAAATATGAATTTTAAAGTATTAAGTGTAAATTTAGCATTAGCAGGCTCTTTAGTATTTTTAGTAGGTTGTGAACCAGAAGTTGATTGTAGTTCAGAAGTGCAATATAAAAAGACCTTAGATGAAGTAATTGCAGAGATTCAAAAAAAGGATCCGAAAGAAGCTGAAAAGGTACAAAATTTTCTAAAAGCCAAACATCTTTTGACATTCCAATCAGGTATTGATGATGATGTCTGTGGTAAGAATCCTGAAACCCTCGTAACCTTATCCCATAACTATGTTAAAGATAAGATTAATGAAGCTAAATCCAATGTAGAAAATGCAGTGAAAACTGGCTATCAGAAGACTGTTGATGCCTTTAATGATGCACTTGGCCTTGATGAAGAAGAGGAATAAGAATAATTCCTTTGGTTCAATTTTTATATAACAACCTTGTATGTTATAAAAGCATAATAAATTGAATTTTCCTGCTACGGCTGATTCTATGAATTAGCCGTAATTATGTAGTTTTGTAATTTCACTCACTTCTAATAAATAATAACTAGATCTTTTCTCTTAAATTTTCCGGCTCTTCGGGCATCCCCGTGGGTGAGAAATGCCGTTTGGCCCAGTAACTAAGCC
>CAVGFV010000119.1:0-2749 GCA_963628765.1 Succinimonas sp. | reverse complement strand
TTAAGTAATTTGTGAGTGGGCTTTTGGATGTTTACACGGATGTGCGTTCACACTCCAATTTGTGAACAACTCCTTCAAACAACATTTTACTCTTGGTAGCCATCCAAAAGTTTATCTAACATCTCTTTATTTTTGTCAGCTTGAATATCTTTTTCATGTCTTGCAGAGTTCACTATAGACCAAAGAGCTTCAAGGCTTTCATCAAAGACATCATTAACAATCACATAGTCATACTCTGAATAGTGCACAATCTCGCGCTGAGCCTTTTCCATGCGTTTCTGAATAACTTCTTCCGAATCTTGTCCTCTGTGTACAAGTCTGTTTCTAAGTTCTTCAAGGCTTGGCGGTAGAATAAAAATACTCTTAACAGAAGGTTCGAGTTTTCTAATTTGTCTTGCACCTTGCCAGTCAATATCTAGGAAGACATCCTTGCCCTGATTTACAGCTTCTTTAACCAATTCTTTGGAAGTGCCATAATATTTGTCAAAAACATGTGCCCATTCATAAAAGGCATTACGATCTATTAACTTTTTAAACTCTTCATCAGTGACAAAGTGATAATCCACATCATTCTGTTCGCCAGGTCTCATAGGACGAGTAGTATGCGATACAGACATATAAAGGCTATTATCTGCATTGTGGTCTTTAAACAAAGCATGTAATAAACTTGATTTTCCAGCTCCGCTTGGAGAACTGATAATAAATATAGAACCTTTCATAGTAAGCTTTCTTTAAAACAATTAAAAATAGATACTTAGTTACTTTTCCCAGTTATTCCAAGCATCTTCGTTGATAGGTAAATCGGAATCTTCTTCGTTATCCTGAACCTCTGTATCTTCACTTGACACCGTTTCGTGGAAGTTTTCATACATCTGGGACAGTATTTCTCTAACCTCAGGAACACCTTTTTTAGAAAGAGAAGAAAAAGGAACCATCTTATAGGAACATCCAAATTCAACCATACTCCTTTTTACTTGTTGGAGAGTGGCCTTCAATTCATTCACTTTAAGCTTATCGGCTTTAGTTAATAGGATTAGCATTTCCAAATTAGCTAGAGATGCCCAGGTAATAATCTGTCTATCTAAGTCTTTTAAAGGATGTCTAATATCCATTAAAAGTACTACTGCTCTAAGACATTTTCTTTTTTGAAGATATTCTGTAAGGGAACGTTGCCAACGATTTTTTACTTCATCAGGAACTTTTGCAAAACCATATCCTGGAAGATCGACAATTTTTTTTCCTTCTTCAACTTCAAAGAGATTTATTAGCTGAGTTCTTCCTGGTGTTTTACTTGTTTTGGCAAGATTTTTATGATCAGTTATCGCGTTTAATGCTGATGATTTCCCTGCGTTAGAACGCCCAATAAACGCAATTTCAATTCCTGACTCAGGAGGAAGATTTTCAATCTTGGGAGCACTTGTAACAAAATATGTATTCTTAAAATTCAACATAATAAAAAACTTTTAGCGTTCCAGTTTAATGATATGGCTTGGATAACATTACCTTATTACAAAAACAAAATTAAGGTTATGCTTAGACACTGTTTATATAAAAATAATAAGCAAACTTCCCATTTAATGAAAGTGGGATCGTTAAAAATTACAACTTATTTTAATGTTGGCATACGAAGTTTCTTAGATTTCTGTATTATAGGGGATTTATTGTATTTGTGAATATTTTATCTTAAAAACACACATCCCACTTTCTAATAAATAGTGGGATGGTGGATTAGATACCTATAAGCTACAAAATCTAGCTCTAAATGGTAAATTTTAAAGTCCTAAAGACGCCAACAAATCATCGGCATCAGATGCTGACATAGCTGTATCAGTAGACGCTTGAGGAGCTGGTTTTTCAGAAGTCTTTTCACTAGGAGCTTTACCATTAGGAACATTTTCATTATTCTGTGCTTCAAAATCTGCAAGAATGTCGTCAGGATTTACTTCAGACTGAGGAACAAAGTCATCCATCTGAATAAACTGAGTATTATCCATTGCAAGTTCCATATAGAATATGTTGTTCTTTTCGGTATAGAAAGAAACTCTATATGCGTGCGGTTTATCTAAATGTGCATTAACACTTATACGAACCTGGCGATTTAAAGTCAGCATTTTAGGTTGGCTTTGCGTAATTGATGTGTGCATCTCTTGGCTAATCTTAGATGTAAAATCACCCAAGATCTGGTTCATCAATTCACCCATAACATTACCAACTTCATCAGAGGTATATACTTGGGCTAATTCTTCTTGTGGAAGTCCCATATTAAGCAAATAATTAGAGTACACTTCCATAGCAGCTTCTGCTGTAAAATTGATAACAACTAAGCCAGCAAAAGCGCCATCAAATAGAACGAAGCAACCGATATCAGGTTTCAGACAAGTCTTAGATATTTTCTGAACCATTGGTGAGAAATTAATATCGTGATGCGTAGCCTCTGAAAGAACTGAGGTAACAGAGTGACAGAGCTTTAACAGAAAATCCGCTGCATTAGTACTATTTTTCTTAGTATGTTTTTTCTTTGAACCCATTTATATCTCCAATTTGCCTCATATCCAATAATTTAATTGTCTATGAAACAATCCCCATTAAAAACTCTAATCTAAGATATTACTTATGTTATCAAAGGTTTTCAGATTTTTTTTTGAGGAATGAAAGGAATATCTCAAAGAAATGAAATTATAAATATCGATAATACCGTAATTCTGTCATTTTAAACATACACAGAAAAAAAGTTTAAGGAAGTTGTAGA
>CAVGFV010000118.1:0-9060 GCA_963628765.1 Succinimonas sp. | reverse complement strand
GTTCCTTTTTCCATACCTTAGGAACTATCGTTTACACAAAATATTATACACTATCCATTGTAATGTGATTATGTGCTGTTTTTAGAGCATGAAATCATGTCTGTTTGCTAACACTTCGTTAACATATGCACTGGACAGATGTGCTGTTACATTGAAGGCGAGTTTTTAGCAAAACTATCATACATGCTTGCGTAAGCCGGGTATATTCAAAATGCGTTTTATCCAAATTCTAGTTTTAATTATTTTGTCAGCTGCTATCACCATAGCAATAAACATCACTGGCTATGGTTTTACTAACCCAGTAATGTTGTCATTTGATATTCAATCAAATGCAGCTGTAGATACTAGAATCTATTATAAAAATGATAAATTATCTGATTTCGTTAAAGAATATTCTTTGTCTTTTACCACTGAAAATAGCTCTAGCTATAAAAAGATGGAATTTCCATTAACGAATCTTAATGATATTGATTATCTTTCAATTACTTTTGATGATTCTACTGCTGCAAAGGTTTGTATAAAGAACCTAACTACAAAAGGGCTGGGATTAAGCCACGTATATGACTTTAATTTTTTCGTGCTGAATGAGCTTTCTTTAGTAAGTAGTAGCACCGACGGTAAATCAGCGTGTTTTGAATTTTATCAGAGAGTTGGTGCGGCACCATACTTATCAGCACACCCAACAGCGATTTCTTCAAAGTTTTTGGTTAAATCAACAGTTGATTACTATAACCCTCTCCAAATAATATTTTTTATAGCTACTTTCTTGAGTTTGTACCTAATTTATGAGCTTGTAAGTAGAATTTTCCATAAAGAAAAATGGCATCATACTTTTGTTGAAACTCTTTCTGCCTTTGTAATAAATGTTGCCTGGACAGCTATTGTAGTGTTTGTCCTTGGTGAAATTGTTCAAGCATATGGCATTCACAATAAACTGCTTTTCTGTATCACAGGAGGCATTATTGTTCTTGCAATACTCTATCTATTCCGTAGCTTCGTAATAAGATATTCACATTTCTTTATATCAATGATGATTTTCTTCTTGCTAATGCTAGTGAGATATACAGTATTCAAGAGTGAAGTAGGTGTTATTTACCATAATGAGTTTATGGGCTACATTCACATTGTTAAACAGGATCTTCCTTTTGATGCGGCTGCAGTTCTTCTCTTGTCTTTAGCCTATTATTTACGAGGCTCTTTAATCAAGATTGCAATAATAGGCACTGTATTTATTGGCTTGATAATAATGTTTGTCGATTACGGTATAAATACTGATAATGATACCAATCGCTTAATATTTATCAATTTGGACTTTAACAAGTTAAATTATCGTGAAGTATTTTTCCAAATCTTGTCATACTTCAAGACTATTCCAGGACAACTGACTATAGCTGTTTTCTTAGCTGTCATCCTGTCTTGCTTCAGAATATTTTTATCAAGGGATAAGAAACTTGGTTTGGTTCGTCTTATAAGCTATTTAGTTCTAGAAGCTCTTGCAGTGTGGGGATATTTTGCAAACATCGGTACTAGCAGTGTTTATGACGATAAGTTCTATAATGTTGTTGAAGTTAATCGTGGTATAGAAGATCTAGATTTTTCCAAAATAACGGCTTCATCAAATGAAATTACCTCTGTTAAGAGAGGTGTAGGCACCCATAAGAATGTTGTGCTCTTAGTAGTTAATTCTTTGTCAAGTTTCAGTAGCCGTTTATATGGTGGCGATGATTTAATGCCAAACATTGACGTTATTGCCAATGCCAATATTTGGTTTAAGAATTTTTATGGCCTTGGTTATGACGATGAGTCGTCAAATTATTCACTCATAACTGGTTATCCATATCTACATAATGGTTTGGAACTTATAAATCCAGGTCTTTATAGTAAAGCGCTTCCTTGGATAATGAAAAATGCCGGATATGCGACAATAATGGCCTATGCATATAAGCCATCAGATGCCCAAAAAGTGCAATATGATAGTGCAGGTTACGACTATTTTGTTGATTACCAGGCTTATATTTACCCTGAAACAGCTCCTCGCTATAAAAATCAAAGTCTCGATGATAAATTGTTCTTAGAGTTTGCTGCTAAAAATATTGAATATTGGCAAAAAACAGGTGGTAAAAACTTCTTCGCTCAATTTATAACAGGCTCCGGCATAGCTCCGTTCCAAGTACCTATAGAAAAGCGTCTTGATCCTAGCCGTAATGAAAATGATTATCAAAAGGTAATGAATTTTACGGATGAGGCGGTGTCTGCCTTTGTTCAAGAACTTGAACGTATTAACTATTTCAGAGATGGTATCTTAATTATTATGGGTAACCATCGCGCAGCAGTTCCTGTTAGTAAAAAAGAATTTGATGCCTATGGTAAGCTTGCTGTTAGTAGGGTGCCTCTTATCATTATTGATAAGGGACAGAAGAGCCATGTTTACACAGATGATATATCGACAGCATCTGTGGGGGAACTAATACAATACTTAACGCTTGATAGCTACAACTCAAGTTCTTTACATGTAAATCCTTTTACTGAAAGAGGTGATGAAATTATTATTTATCAGCAGTTGTCTCCACGTAGTGATATCTTGCTTAAAAATAGTGATTCTCAAGGAACATTCTTGATAAAAGGTAATAAGTCTGAAATTGTAGGAAACCTTCAAGATAAGGCAGAAATTTTTGGCAATGTCCTTTCGATGTTGCGCGATACTGATGTTATTGTTGGCCCAGATAATGGTTCATTAAATAAAAATAAAAAGCAGTTTAAACAATCATCAGAATGGTATAAGAGATATAACGGACAACCAAAAAGAGGTAGTGATAATCCCGAAAAATAATGTAGCTTTCAAATAAGCTATAATTATGTAATTCATTGTAGGCGTTCATTGCAAAGATTTATTCAATACCTTTGCATGAATGTCTATTGTTATTAATAGTGAATACCATTTATATAGTCTTTACGATTTAATATTTTCGAAAAGAAAAACATATTTCAAATACTATGGTTGTTCCTCAAAATTGCTAGTTTAAGATTTTGAGATAATAGTGCTGTTTTTGAATTGAGGTTGCTATGATTCAGATATTGAAATATTTGAATAGAAAATCTTTATTTTGCTTTTTATCAAGTCCCTTTTTTGATGGTTTATTGAGCGCAGCCTTACTATTAGTAATTATTTTTCTAACTTTCCCGCATTTCCTAACAAGTGTTGATTTTTCTTGTGAAATTTCCCCAGATAAGGCGGGTGATTATGAGATTACAGTATCTTATGCTACCCCATTAAGTAAAAACTATTTTGTTGAAAATACAACAGTTTTAAAAGAGACTTTTACTAATACTGATTTCAAACAAATAAAACTGACTTTCCCTAATAGCATGGTTACCAATGTCAGAATTTCTTTGCCAGGAGACCATGAATATAAAGTTAAAAATTACCAATTAAAAGGTTACAACAAATATAAGCTTCAAGGATCACAATCAGATGTTATCCTTTGTGAACCTAATTGCTTAAAATCTTTTGAAAACGCTGAAGCAACGTTAAAAGCGGATACCGATACTAAGCTCATAAATTTTAAGCTTCAGAATGATCCAATATTGATTTATACCAATCCTTGGATGTTATTGGCTTTCTTTATAGTTTTAGCATTAGTAATGGAAGGCCTTTCTTTAATTATATTGAAATACTGTGGCACTTTCTTTAGATGGATATGGGCGGTACTCCCTTCATATCTCGTTTATGTAGTTATTCTTGAACTTGCGTTCAATAAAGATATTGCCCGCGTTTACCGTACAGAATTCTCAGAAGGTTCCATAAATGTAATTCACGAATTTGGGTTATTTTTTCTGATTCTTACGGCAATTCTTGTAGCAATTTCTTGGTCAAGGAAATACCTTATAAGGATCCCTGCATTTTTAGCATTCTTAGCCTTCTTTGTCATAAATATTGTAGACTTCTTCCTTATTAAGGAATTGAATGCCAGGCTTGCTATAAATTCCGTTAATAATTTCGGTTTTGATATTACTGCAGGACTTCCAATGATATACGATTTCATGCAGTGTACATTATTTACATTTTTCGTAATTCAATTTGTTATTTTCATTCGTTTTACTTTTCTTGAATATTATCGCAGTGGCTTAAATTATGGCGTTGTTAGTGCAGCCTTAGCAGTAACTATTTTGTTATCATTATTTACTTGGGTGATGCCTACACCGGGAAGTACTATCAATGACTATGATTTTGCGAATGTAATAAAACTAAATTCCACAACAGAAAAAAATCCTTATTCTAAGGATTATAAGTTTGCTAATTTTGTTCCTGAAACCAAAACATATCCAGGAAAAAACACAAAGCAAAACGTCATTATTATTGATCTGGAATCCTTTAGCTTATACCAAAGTTTATTCTTTGGGGGCTTTTATAATAATATGCCGAATATGGATAAATTGGCATCTCAATACATAAGCTTTACGAATTATTATTCTACTGGCTTTGCTTCGGATATTTCCAATTTTGCTATTTTAACAGGGCGTCCATATATAAACGGGACAAGAAAGCTAATTGATCCCGATTTTTATAAAGATGCTTTACCCGTAAAATTTAACAACGCTGGTTATAAAACCACAGTTATGTATTCGTCTCGCAATGTCTTTGATGCGGATGCTTTGCTAAAAGTTGCTGGATTTCAAAATTTTATAGATGGCAAAGATAAACATTATCAATTATCAGAAAGATTAACTTTTAATGCGGTTCCTGATAGAGATTTATTTGATAATCTTTTTCAAGAGGTTTCTAGTTGGAAAACAGGTGAGCAACCGTTCTTTACAATGGTGCTAACCGCAACTACACATGCTCCATTTATTATGCCTGTTACCCATATAGGATCTTATCCTGCAACAATGCGCTATACAGACAAACAGATTAAAAATTTAGTAGATCGCTTGATGTCTATAAAATATTTTGACCATGGAATTTTAGTTCTTGTGGCAGATCATAGAGTTATGTTGTCGTTGACTTATGATGAACTTACTAAGTATGGAGATAGGGCGCTTGCCAAAATACCTTTAGTGATAGTTGCTCCGAGATTAGGACATAAAGTTTTTAATAATAGCGTTGCTCATGATTCATTGGGATCAATTATTAGTTATCTTACACTTGCTGAAACTACAGTTTCTGATTATCAATGTAACCCTTTTGTTGTAGCTGATTGTCAAGAAAACGTGTATTACCAAAAGAAAGGCCCAGAAGATGAAGTATTGGTATTTAAAGGTGATGGTACTAATGCAACTGTAAAACTTAATGGCGATGATAGTTCGGTAGTTCCAAAAGAGGATGAAGATTTTCTAAAGCATATTTATTGGTTTAGAAAATAATTGCCTGTTTAGATAGATATTGGTGGTATAGCTCTGATACCTTACATGAGATAAATGCCGCAAGAAATTCACCTGTGGCATTTTTGTTGGAAATTCGAAGAATCTACTGTCATCAAAGGCCTTGACGATGTTCTATCTAAGCAAGTGATGGATCTTTGGTGTTGCTAAAAATTTTAAACCTTTGATTAAACTCTGTATTAATTATTCCAGTTATAGCTTCTTTTCCTGGTATTTCGGTGTTAAGTAAAAAGAGTTGGCTTTCTTCTTTAGATAAATAATTGGTAAGAACATCGCTTTCTGGAGCATAGCTTATATGCCATAACTCTCCTGAAAAGTATGGTCCTGTTTTTTGAAAAGGTCTAAAGAAATTGAAACGCTGTATATTGTTAGTAAGCCATTTTCCAAGTGGCGCTTGAGGTCCTGTGCTGTACTCTTGATTAGTTAATTGAAGTTCGCTTCCTAAAGGTAGTAAGTCTGGATCATAGACATCAAGATCAGTGCCGAAATGATGTCTAGAAAAACCTGGAATAGAACTAAATATTAAGATAGCTCGAATTCTGTCGCTAGGATTTAGCTCTAGATCATTTATAGGTACTTCTTGCCTATTTAATACGGGTCTTTTTCCTGTGTATTTATCAGTAAAAATCTTATTTTGTCTATCAAAACCTCGGTATCCTGAAGCAATCTGTAGGTTTATACCATCAACCGCTGCAGCTTTTTGCATTGTTAAAAAGTTTTCACGTGTTTCAGGAGTAAGAAATATATTAGGGTGGTCAGCATCTAATTGAATTAAATGTACTTTGGTAAGACCGTGAACAATTTCGTTAAGTTGTTCATTGTTAGCATCTTTTATTGAAATAGTCATATCGTTCAATTGAATATTTATGCTCTAGAAGTGTAATTTTGAAAACGGAAGCTATTTTTGAAGTTTGTCTTTAGTTATTAGTAAGATGATTAATAATTAAGGAACTCCATGTGTAGCAAAAGTGCCATCAAAATGAAGATAACATAGCTCGATTTTAGCATGGATTTTAATTAGCTATAGTAATGGAAATAAAGCTTTGAAAGATAATTTGTGTAACTCTTGAAAAAAAGCCAAGCTAGCAATCTTAGTTCCTAACTGATTGCTAATGGCTATAGTAGAAAATTATTCTGAGATTTTTTTGATTTCTGCGCAGGCGTTTGATGCTTTGGTGTTTTGAGCTATGTTATCAAGATTAAATTTATCACCCCAACGCTCAGAAATAGCTTTTAGAGCTTGTTCTCTTTTTTGAGAGTTCTGTTCTGCCAACCGATTTTCGCCGTAAGATATCATCTTTTTTGCTTTGTCGGATATGGTAACGGTACTTGATTCTTGGTCTTCAGATGAAGAATCCGCAACTACATTAGAATATTTGGAAGTATCATTGCTACTGTTGGACTTAAGATTGGCCAGTTCAGCATTATCTTTAGCGATCTTTGATTTTTTTTGATCCCAAAGAAATTGATACATACTTTTAAGAGTAGTCATTGAAATGCCTAACATATGAACCTTCCTCGGTCTTCTAACTTATTTGGACCTAAAAAATTTTAAACATCTTAAAATTTTGTGCTTAAGTTTCCTCATAGTAAAGGATTTTTATATAGAAGGGCTAATGCCATATCTATGATACGTATGGCATAACTTATATAAAAAAACAATACACCAAATCGTTTAGCGGCAAATATTTGGATTTCTTTAATTTTATTTGTTGTTTTAATTCTCTTTATAAAGGAAATGCCACAATTAAGAGAAAATCAATAAATAAAATGAGTTATAATCCTCCACAGTTGGGTATATTTGTTGATACAGAGTAATTTTTGGTTACTTTTATCCAAAAGATGTATACCAACTAGTGCATTTACATTACTTAACAAGTAAGTGTTAAGACGATTGCTTCAATATTTTACAAATACGAATTCGTCTTATTAGTTAAATTAAGTTTTAAATATTATGAAAAAATTTCCAGACATACTAAAGACAGTAAAAGGTTCGCGGGAACTCAAGCTTATACTTAATGTTGGTTCTGATCTAACTTGGTTCGATGGTCATTTCCCTGACATGAAAATCTTACCAGGTATGGTTGCAGTTTTATGGGTCGAAGAGTATCTACGTATCTATTTCGCTCCTAACGCGACAATAAAGCTTGTTGAAAATGTGCGTTTTATGCATCCAGTCTTTCCTGATACAAAACTTCAGCTAGATATGTCTGTTGATCCAGAGGCAAAGACTTTAAATTTCAAATATTCATCACCAGATTCCACTGATATTTGGGTTTATTCGGTAGGTTCATTGAGAATCCAGTAAAATTATTTCAAATTTTAAGTGCTAGAACAAATCACAAAACATACTGTTCTTAACTGTTCCAAAGCCTCAAAAGTATTCATCGCTAAGTTTTCAAGCTAGGTTGAATACGATTCTTACGAAAAATACATTCACTTAATTAAAAAGAATGTATTTTTATTGAAGATTTATTAGCACAGCTCTAAAAGATACAAAATAAAAAATCAAGTTTTTTATACTATTTCTGTCGTTTTTCTACGAAAGATACTTATTCATTGTTGATTGAATGTGAAAAATTACGTAAACTACATCCAATAAACCTTTTTGATGTTTTACAAAATTATTATAAAGAGATCTAATTATATTAGGCTCAAGAGGTATTATGAAAAAAAATGCTTTTCCAATGTCTGTTTATGGATGTATTCAAAATGTTGAGCCTAACCTCCTTCTAGATACCGTTGAAAGCGTAAGCCCAAATTCTGTAGTTTGTAAAATGCAGGTTGGCGCCAAAAAAAGTGTTGCTTACACGGAAGATGAAGAACTACCAGTTCTCGCACTAATTGAAGTTATGGCTCAGACAATGAGTGTATGGAACAGCTTAAATAATAATAGAGGGGCTAAGAAAAATCGTTTTGGTATTCTTGTTGATATTTCCCGTTTTGTGGTAACAAGAAATAGCCATTTACCAAAAGGCATGCCCCTCTTAATAACTGCAAAACTTGAAAAAGAAGAACGTGGTTATGTGCGTTTCCATTGTGAAGTTAAAGATGAGTTTGAAAACGAAATAATAGCTACAGCGAAGATGACAGGCCTTCTTCCAAATGAAACTCAGATTCATGACTTCGTAAAACATACAGAACTAGGTCATTTATAATTTTTAATGATTATTGTGAGAAGAGAGATTAAATAAATTCTAAGAGTATGGAATATTCTGAAAGGTAATATTTTATAGAATAGTAGAGGCTACCCATATTCTTTTTGTGGGTAGCTATTTTTGGCTATTTAACATAACTGAAGAAATACTTTTTCGAAATTGGAGCTAAATGCTCGTTGTTGTTAAGAGTGTTAAAAATCTTTTTCATCTGATTTTCCCTCGTACCTAGTAAAAATAATTACTTGAGTAATCACTTAACGTAAGAAAAATAATAGTTCTTAGTAACAGGTGCTACACGTTCGCTATTGTAGATAGTGTTAAAAATCTTTCTCATTTTATTTTCCTCTTGCTTTAGAAATTACTTAACGTAAGAAAAGTAGTAGTTCTTGGTAACAGGTGCTACACGTTCGCTATTGTAGATAGTATTAAAAATCTTTCTCATTTTGTTTTCCTCTTGTTTTAAAAATTACTTAACGTAAGAAAAATAATAGTTCTTAGTAACAGGTGCTACACGTTCGCTATT
>CAVGFV010000117.1:0-6178 GCA_963628765.1 Succinimonas sp. | reverse complement strand
TTGCCATCTTTCAATTAGGGGGAGTATATCCTGAAAAAATACTGATCACTGTCGGATATATGAATTCAACAATTTTTCATTTATAATTCACGCAAAATTTGTGCGTGGTGCATAGGTTCCGTTTTATTTCTATTAATGTTTTTTAGCGATACCCTTTTCTAAAAATCTCATTCTGTGAAACGGTTTTTGGTTACTCTTATAGATCATAAAAAGTCCTACAATGGAAACATTAAATTCAATTATAAATGCTATCGATAGCTTTATTTGGGGAGCTCCTCTCCTTGTATTGCTGTTTGGTACCGGGATTGTTTTGACAATTTCATTACGTTGCGTTCAGGTATTGCATTTCTCTAAAGCTGTAAAGCTTGTTTTTAGACCAGCAAAATACGATAAAGACCATGAAGGCGAAATTACCAGTTTTGCGGCTCTCTGTACTGCTCTTGCAAGTACTATTGGTACTGGAAATATCGTAGGTGTAGCCACAGCAGTACATAGTGGTGGTCCTGGTGCTTTATTTTGGATGGGATTAGCCGCTTTCTTTGGTATGGCTACCAAATATGCAGAATGTCTTCTCGCTGTTAAATACCGTGAAATGGATGCAAAGGGTCGTTGGTGTGGTGGTCCTATGTACTACATTAAAAATGGTATGAAAAACAAATGGCTAGCCGTGCTATTTGCCATCTTTACTATTGGTGCTGGTTGCTTTGGTATCGGAACCTACTGCCAGATCCAATCAATGGTACAAGCAAATACCATCATGTTTGATATGAGCCCATTGGCATCTTGTTTAATTTTCACTGTTTTCGTAGGTTTTGTAACTATCGGTGGTCTTAAGAGTATTTCAGCTTTTAGCACTAAATTGATTCCGCTAATGGCAATTTTCTATGTCGTAGGTTGCCTTGGCGTTATTTTCTTAAATATCGATAAAGTTCCTGCTGCAATCCAATTTATTATCACTTCTGCATTTAGCTTTGATGCTGGTCTTGGTGCTGCTAGTGGTATGGGTATCATTGTGGCTATGCGTTTTGGTGTGGCTCGTGGTATTTTTTCAAACGAAGCAGGTCTTGGTTCTGCTCCTATCGCAGCTGCAACAGCAAAAACCCGTCATCCTGCAGAGCAGGGCCTTATCAATATGACTGGTACATTTTTAGATACCATTGTCATCTGTATGCTTACCGGTTTAGCAATTGTAGTTACTGATACATGGAATACTCCAGGTCTCGAAGGAGCAGCTATTACCAGTGCTGCCTTTACTCAAGCTCTTGGTGCATCTTGGGGCGTTTATATTGTTAATATCGGCCTTTTGATGTTTGCTTTCACCACTATTATTGGTTGGAACTATTACGCAGAAAGTGCCGTTGTTTACCTATTCGGAACTAAACTTATTATGCCTTATAGAATATTCTATATTGGCATTGTAGCGAGCGCTGCTTTCATGACTATCGATACCGTTTGGGTGCTTTCAGATATTATGAATGGCCTTATGGCATTCCCGAATCTGATAGCTCTTATTTGGTTACGTAAGGACATAGTAGCAGAAACTAAAGCCTACTTTACTTGGCTAAAGAAGAATCGTAATTCTGAATACCAAAAAGCTCCTATTTCAGAATAAGCGTTAATCTGATTAACCGTAACAACATAGTGCTCCCATAGATAAAAAGCTATGGGAGCTTTTTTATCTAACAAAACATGGGAAAAGTTTTCTTTTTATTCTTGTAGAATTTTTATTGTTTTGCGTTTCAGACAATAGTAATTGGCTAAGTGCTCTAGTTTTTTTTAAAACTTAAAATTTGAGTCATGCAAACTTTTAGAATCAAAATACTGCGCTTTTGACAACGAAAAGCCTAAGAGTTGTTAGAATTACAGCTTAGTTTATGCTTAGTGTTTTGGAAAGAAGTTTCCGAATATTTTTATTATAGGTACATGGGATTTTGGATATGCGTTATTTTAATTGCTTTCTTGGTGGTATCCTAGCCTCTTTTATAACAATTACAGCAACAGCTGCAACACAAGTTTCTGAAAGTAGCTGTGTTTCCTCAGGTATTGATAAAGAACTTTGTAGTCGCGCCGTTTCAGGTGATAAGGAAGCCCTAATGGAAGTAGGTCTTGCTTATTACAAAGGCCTTAATATTAATAAAAATATTCTAGAATCTTATAAATGGTTTGTAGAATCTTCTAAAAAAGGTTACGGACCTGCTTATACCCAACTCGGTAAAATGGCATACATGGGACAGGGTGGAGCCCGAGACTTTAAGAGGGCCTATAGTATGTTTAGAGCCGCTGCAACAAGTGGTGATCATGAAGCTGAATTTTATCTAGCTAAGCTTTATATGGATGGTCATGGTGTTGTTAAAGATGATGAAAAGGCTCTAAGTTGGCTCACAAAATCAGCAAACGGAGAATTCCAAGGAGCAATTGATATTCTTCCGCAGCTAAGGGAAAAGGTACAAGCTGAAATTCAAGCCGAAGCCCAAGAAGTCAAAGCTCCCCCAAAAGATGTTAAGTATGGTACCAAAAACACTTTAGCTAATCCTGTGAAAATTGCGCAAGATAAAAATCCAAGTAACACTTTTGATTTAAGTTTTTGGGATTTTCTTAAGATCAAGACACCATGGTGGGCAGTTCCTGCTCTTTGGGGGCTTGTGTTCTTGCTATTTATAGTAAGAGGAACCTTGAGAATAAAGGAAAGAAGAAACAGAAAGAATAAGATGCGTTCAATTATTTCGCGTTCTTTATCTCGCTATTCTACTTCTGATAACACCTATTCTGGTCATACCTCTAAAGAGGTATTAAATCGCCTTTCACAGCAAGAGTATGCTCAAAACAGTAAGAATGGAAATAAGGTTACAAAAGAAAATGGTTCCTTCATCGAAGCTCAAATAATGAATCTCGCCAAAGTTGTATGGGGCGATAACAAGGTAATAATGAATGGCATCAAAAAGCTTAATTCTTTAGATGCTTCAAATGATGATTATGTTGAAACTCTCGAGGAAATAGCTAAAGAAGTTTCTAAAAAGAGAGAGATTAACCCGCTTGCAGATAATGATGCAGAGCTTGATCTGTTGGTGGTTAGTCTCGAATTGGTACTGAATGAAGCTTTAAGCGGTAATTCTGGTAGTGAAATTAATAAATTACGCCACGATTATCCTGGTTTAATGTCTCATGTTGCAGCAGGGGTATGGGATATCTCTCGTCAAAGCTATGCCGATTCTTTAGGTTTAGCTTCAGTAAGAACCATTGCAGCTTATGAGTGTCGTGAAAATACTTCATCTGGTGCACTTGATAACAATATTCGTAGCATTGTTGTAGAAAAGTTCAAGGATCCATCTTCAACATATCGTACAGAAGCTAAGAGGCTTGCAGAAGCCTTGAAAGCTACCAAGTGCAGTGCAACTGAGATGGAAATGCTTTTTGCAGCTATGAAGTTTTTTGCGGTTAGACGTAAGTAACCTTAAAGGATTTGGAAAACTTGTATGAGTAACAACAATGATGACGGATGTGCAACTGGTTGTGGTTGCCTTGTTATACTAGTCATCCTATTTTTGATTTTTAAAAATATAAATCTAGTCATTTGGGGCGGAGTAATCTTTTTTGCCTTAATCATTATTGGTGCTATAAAAGAGAAAATTGATAATAGAAACAGAGACTATAGTTATAACGACGAATCTGGGCCAAATAGTAATGAAAGTAATCTCATTCTAGAGCTAGTTTTTAAGCTAGGGGGATATGTAGCACGTGGTAATGGCGTAATTGATAAAACTCAGATTGATGCTGTTTCAAGTTTTATAGATAACATTACATCAAATCCAGATGCAAGAAAATTCTGCATTAAAGCCTTCAATGAAGGGAAAGCACAAGATTATGATCCTAGAGAATCTGCTGATCTTATAAGGAAATTACTCGTAAGAACTACAGATCTTCGAGACGAAGTTATGCACTTTTTGCTTAGCATCGTTTTTGCTGATGGTGTAATGACAAATAATGAGTACGCTCGCCTCAAGATTGTATCTGAGATTTTAGGTATTTCTGAAAGCCTCTTAAATACTTTTGTCGCTAGACAAAAGGCTGAACAATCTTTTAATCAGAATAATTACAGTAATAGTTATGATGACAGCGATGACGAGGGATATGATGACAGCAATAGCTATTATGAAGAACCTGAAAATGATAAAGTTTCTGACGCCTATAAAATACTTGAGCTTCCAGAAAATTCAACCTTCCGTGATGTAAGAAGACAGTACCACCGTTTAATGAATCGTTACCACCCAGACCATTTAAGACATGAAGGTTTGAGTGAAGAAATGATTAGGGTAAGTACTGCTAAAGCCCAAAAGATTCAAGCAGCCTATGAGCTTTTAGAGAAAATGGAGAAAAATAAATAAAAGCTCTACTTCGCAAGAGAGAACTGTAGGTTATACATACAGTTCTCTTTAGTTTTGGATTTAAAAAAGACATCTAATATTACTTATCTTGCTAAGTATTTATATTGCCTTATCAAAGATTTGAGGCATTACTATGTTATTAGCTCGTCCGTTGTCTTTACTAATACTAAAAGTTGAGGAATCCTAGATTTTTCACCTAACACGAATTTTTAGTCATTTAAGCTAATTTTATGTAACGCAATAGTAAATTAGCATTCTTCAAAATTTAAATTTACTT
The DNA here is from genome assembly GCA_963628765.1 of Succinimonas sp. Lineage (GTDB taxonomy): Bacteria > Pseudomonadota > Gammaproteobacteria > Enterobacterales > Succinivibrionaceae > Succinimonas. Next base: position 1,519 of record CAVGFV010000117.1, on the reverse strand, counting down.
CAATCTTTCTTTTTTTCAAAAATGCTTTTGAAATTTTTCATGTTCTTGTTTTAATGATTTAGAGACGGGAAAATTGCGTACCTTTGAAGTAAAGGTTAGATCTACTGAAGATAAATATTTGTTGATTTTATCTACGTTTTTTGGGTACTATACGCCACAAATTAGGGCTGTAAATAAGCACAATATGCTTTGTATATGAGTGCTGGTAGCAGTATTAAAAAGCCTCTGAATTAAAAGATTGTTTAAGGAATAGACTTTTGTCTGTTCTATGTTCTACGTGAAGGCATGCGCGTAGAACTATTCTGTTACTCCTCCGCATTGGAGGACCATGCCTTTGGAGAATGGTCGCTAAAATGATAAAACACACTCTTGTCTCTTTGGCTCTAGCTGCTCTTTCTGTAGTTTCTATTTCTGCTCAAGCTGAAGAAGAAAAGGTTCTATATATATACAATTGGAGTGAATATATGGAGCCTACTGTGATACCGGAATTTGAAAAAGAAACTGGTATCAAGGTAACCTATGATGTTTTCGATAGTAATGAGGTACTAGAAGCAAAGCTTCTAGCTGGAAAATCAGGATACGACCTTGTAGGTCCTGGTTCTGACTTCCTAGCACGCCAAATTCAAGCCGGCGTATTTAGACCTCTAGAAAAGGAAAAAATCCCTAATTTAAAAAATCTTGATCCTGAGCATATGGCTTATTTAGCTAAAGCTGATCCTGACAACAAATATGCGGTTCCTTATATTATCGGCACCACTGGTATTGTTTACAACAAAAAGAAGATTGCTCAATATCTTGGCGATGATTTTGTTGTAGATAGCTGGGATGTGTTTTTTAAGCCAGAAATTCTTTCAAAGCTAAAACCATGTGGGGTGGCGGTTCTCAATGCTCCAAGTGAAATAATTCCTACAGCAATGCATTATCTCGGTTTAAACCCTGTATCTGAAAAAACTAAGGACTATAAGCCAGCTGAAGAGCTTCTTGAAGAAATGGCAAAGCATGTTACCTATTTCCATTCCTCTCAGCCTATAAATGATATGGCAACTGGCGACCTTTGTATCGCTATTGGTTGGTCTGGAGATATGATCCAAGCAGGTGAAAGAGCTCGTGAAGCAGGCAATGGTGTTGATATTGAATACATCGTTCCAAAGGAAGGTGGTCTCATTTATTATGATACCTTAGCTATTCCTAAGGATGCAGATCACCCTGAAAATGCTCAGAAGTTTATTGATTTCTTAAACCGTCCAGAAATCATGGCAAGAATTTCTTCTTACACTTTTAATGCTATTGGAAATAAGGCTTCTATCCCATATGTAGCGGATAAGGTTAAGAATAACCCTAACATTTATCTTACACCTGAAAAAATGAAGCACATGTTTATGATTAAGCCTTTACCAAATAAGGTTAATCGTGAACTTACTAAGATGTGGTCTCGTATAAAAAGTGGTGCTTCAAAGGATTAATCTGTAACGATAGGATTTTAGGTATGTGATTTCCCATCTTACTCATCCAAGAAAAA
>CAVGFV010000116.1:0-16792 GCA_963628765.1 Succinimonas sp. | reverse complement strand
CTTTCATAGGTTTTTTTGGTTAATTTGTTGTGGTGACACAAGTTTAACACAAGAAACCCTTTCTTTTTTCTGTAAAATTTTTAATTTATAGAAGTCCCCTTATAAAATTTCGTGGTTTAAGAAGGAGCTTTTATGAATAAACCGGGATACCAATTTGGCGGAATGCGTCATATCTTGAGGCGCGTATTGAACAAAGATTTGTTATCTCCGCGTTTAATGCTCTGTGCCGTGATGACGGGCGCTATTACGGGAGCGGTGTGCTCTTTTTTTGAAATTATTCCGGCTTTACTTAATTCATATCGGGTAAATTTTTTATTAAGTGAAGGTTTTTCAGTTCCATTAACAATCTTTTTCGCATTCCTAATAAGTGCTTTTTTGGGCGCAGGTGCTATGTTTCTCAAAGCTCGCTTTGCTCCAGAGGCTGGTGGTTCAGGAATTCCAGAAATTGAAGGCGCCATGGTGGATTTACGTCCCGTCCGTTTTTGGCGTGTTTTACCTGTAAAATTCCTTGGTGGCATTATGTCGCTAAGTTCAGGAATGATTTTAGGACGAGAGGGACCTTCAATACAAATTGGTGGTAACCTCGGAGCCATGGTTTCGCATTTTTTACGCCTAAATCGCGATGAATTTCATGTGCTCTTAGCTGCTGGTGGAGCTTCTGGTTTAGCTAGTGCTTTTAATGCTCCTCTTGCAGGAATTATGTTTGTAATGGAAGAATTGCGTCCACAGTTTCGCTACAATTTTGCTTCCGTACAAGCCGTTACCTTATCAGTTATTGCATCTACTATAGTGAGGGATAACTTTTCAGGAACCTTCCCAGTTTTTACGCTGCCACATTATGCGATGCCAGATTTGAGTGATCTCTTGTATTTTGCTTTCTTTGGTGCCTTTATGGGATGTATGGGCGTAATTTTTAATAAAGGCGTGGCGGTATTTCAAGATCTCTACCAAAAAATTCATCGAGGCACTTTATTAGGAAATGTTTTAGTAGGATTTTTTGTTGCGGGGATTTTCGGAGCTTTGTCATGTTACATTCCGGAGGTTGCTGGTTCTGGAATGCCTCATATTTCAGGCTGGATAACATCAAATACCTCTGTGTCTATATTAACGATGGTCCTCTTAGCAAGAATTTTAGGCATTCTTTTCTGCTTTTGTTCAGGTATTCCTGGTGGCATATTTGCACCTTCTTTATCAATTGGAACCTTGTTTGGTTGCGTAATTGGTGGGATCTTACTTAGGTATGGTTTCATAAATTTTGATCCAGGTATTTTAGCAATTGTTGGTATGGGAGCTTTCTTTGCAGCTTCTGTGCGGGCGCCTGTTACTGGAATTATTTTGGTCTGTGAAATGACTAATAATTTCCAATTTTTACTTCCGATGCTGGTTTCTGTTTTTGCAGCAGTAATAGTGGCTGGTAATTTAGGGGGAAGCCCTATTTACACTCAAATATTGGAGCGTACCCTTAGAATGTCTGGCAATAAGGATATTATGAAGAAATTTGAGAATTTCAAATTAAGTAGCCAAGATTTAGATCCCGTATCAAAAGACCAAAAATAACTTGTTTCTAAGAGAAAATGAGATTTACCGTTATTTCAAGGCGGTAAATCTTAGATTTGTTTTTGACGAATGCTAGATACACTTTACAGGTTTCGGAAGTCCTGCAATTTTAGTAGCAATCAATGCTGGGCCATCAGGGAAAAGCTTATATAGATAACGACTAGATCCCTTTTCTGGTCCATATTCTTTTTCCATAGCCTTGACTAAAGCCCTTATAGCAGGGGATGTCCCATATGTGTCATAAAATTTTCTTACAAAAAGGACTACTTCTAGACGCTCAGGGGTAAGTTCTAAATTAAGATCGTTTGCAATGTATTTGGCAACGTCCATATTCCATTCAGCAGGATTTTTTAAATAACCACGATCATCTGTCTCAAGTTGTTTGCCATTAACTGATATCATTGTTTAGCCTTAGTGAGAATTTAGAAGTGCAATAATCGTCTATTTGGAATAAATATTGCGTCTTAAAAAGGGTAGAAAAATCGATTTCTTGGAGTGGCGGACAGGATGAGATTTGAACTCATGAGCGCTTTCGCGCCGTCGGTTTTCGAGGCCGATGCATTTAACCACTCTGCCACCTGTCCACGAGGCGCATTATACTTATTTTTGCATAGAACTGCAAAGTGTGTTTGCTAGACTTCCCTAAAAGCAGATTCATGCTTCAAGGCTTGGTTTTGTGAGTTATAATTAGTGCAATTTTTGAATTTTAGGTTATTTATTAATGTTATCACGCGTTTTTCCTGTGGCCTTAATGCTTTTAGGCATGACTTTTTCTTATGTATCGTTAGCAGACGATGCTAAAACAAAAAATGATTCTAATCCCCAATTACCAGAGGGATGGGTTTTTAATACAGCTAAGTCTCTTGATATGAAGGTGCATAATGAGGTCATGTATGCTAATAATGATCTTGATATCAAAATAACCTCTGCAGAAGTTTATCAAGATGGTGATATCCCTGATGCTATTGATATCGTTGCAAAAGATACAATAGAACGACTTAAATGCAATGTTGTTCAAGAAAAGAAATCTGAATATTATGAGCTTGCGTGCCCAAATAGTTTAAGTATGATTTTTTTCAAAAATGATGATGTGGTTTCTGTAGCGAGCGCTGTATATAGTAGTGATGAGGGGAAGCATGTAGCATTAAAGTTTATTCATACCAATATAATCAAAAAATAAGTTAGCTTTGAAACAGCACTCAGCAGAAAACTGAGTGCTGTTTTGACTGACAAAAGAATCTACTTAGCCTTAAGAGTTTTCATCTTAGACTCGACAAAATCTTGTGCCTTATTTACGACTTCTTCAATTGAGAGGAAAGTAGAATCGAGAACTAGTGCATCAGAGGCAGGCTTTAAAGGAGCTGTTTTTCTATTACGATCTCTGTTATCACGTTCTTGAATTTCTTGAAGAATCTGTTCGTAATTTGCTACTTTCCCTTTAGATTCAAGCTGTTTTACTCTTCTTTTTGCACGTTCCTCTGCGCTTGCATCAAGGAATATTTTGGCAACAGCATCTGGAAAGACTACCGTCCCCATGTCTCGGCCATCGGCTACAAGTCCAGGGGGGTGTCTAAATGCTTTTTGGCGTTCTAACAAAGCAGCTCTTATTTTTGGTAGTACTGCAACTTTTGAAGCGGCACCGCCAGTTTCTTCGTTTCTAATTCCTAGAGATACATCTTCTTTATCTAAATGTACTTGTACCCCTGTACTTGTTGGAACGAATTCAAGATTTAGATTTAATCCAAGTTCTGCTAACTTGTCTTCGTCAGTTAAAGCAATACCTTTTTTTAGAGCTGCATAAGCAAGAACACGGTAGATAGCTCCTGAATCAAGGATAGAAAAATTATATTTTTTGCTTAATCTTAAGCATAATTCTCCTTTGCCTGCGCCACCAGGTCCATCTACTGCAATTACCGGTATAAATGGCATATACAACTCCTAATTGATAAGTGTGAAAAATAATGAGAATTTATCACTAGTTGTTTTTTGCAAATGACAAAAAAGAGAGTGATAGATTATTACTAGTGAAATGAGGCTCCATCTTAAGCTCTAACTAAAAAACAGTAAGCACCGTTTTTAAAGCATCCATAACACTTTATATAGAAGAAATTTTAGCATTTTGTTTTATAAATATCAGACATATTTTTTGCGATTTGCAAGGCATTGCCTTGGGATAGCAGAGTGTTTCGAGATAGGAATTTAAGGGAAATGTTTCTAATTGTTACAATTAGGATTTAATTTGATGTAAATCACATTTTTTTTGTTGTAGAATTCGCACAATCTTTTCCTTTTTAAAATTGAGTTTTGTTTTGGAGATTGGGGTATGCCACAAAGAGAATTTATAAAGATAATAATCATTCTCTGTTTAATCTGTGGGATTGGTCCATTCTCTACAGATTTATATTTGCCGGCTGTACCACTTATTGCAAATGATATGTCTGTGAGCGTGCCGTCCCTTCAACTTACTGTAAGTATATTTTTTGCAGGAATGGGAGTAGGGCAATTAATTTATGGACCACTCGCTGATGCCTATGGAAGAAAGATCACTCTCGAGATTGGTATTATTGTCTTTATACTTTCTTCCATTGGCGAAATCTTCGTAACTAAATTTGAATATTTTTTATTACTCCGCCTTATTCAAGCACTTGGGGCTTCAGCAGGAACTGTTCTTATCAATGCGATCCTAAGAGATCTCTTTGATGGCTATCAGTTTGTGAAGGCCGTTACTATTACCATGTTAACCATAAATGTTGCGCCATTAGTGGCACCGTCACTAGGTGGAATTATTGTGCCATATGGTTGGCGTTTGGTGTTTGTATTTTTGTTAGTGTTTGGTTTAGGAACATTTCTTTCGGTATCTTTTGGTCTTAAAGAAACTCTTAATTTTGAAAATAGGCAATCGATAAAACCTAAAGCCATCTTGAAGAACTATTTTGTAGTTTGTACTTCAGCGAAATCATTGGGCGCTTTAATTGCTCAGACCCTAAATGGTGCAGGTTTATTTGCTTTCATTGCAGGTTCTCCTTTTGTATACATCACATATTTTGGGGTATCTCCGCAACTTTACGGCGTTTTGTTTGGAATGAACGTGTTGTGTATTTTTTGCTTTACTGCATTTAATACCATTTTAGTAAAGAAGTTTGGACTCTTGAAAACTCTTCTTGGGGCATTGATATTTAGCGCAATAGGGGGAGTTACCCTTTTAATAAGTGCTTGTATGCATTTTTCCAATGTTTTTAGTATTGTAATTCCAATAGTAATGTTCGTTAGTGTTGTAGGAATAGTTGGATCAAATACTACTACCTATATTTTGGGGTTATTTCCAGAAAAATCGGGCACTGCCTCAGCAGCCATGGGTGCTTTAAGATTTGGTGGTGGTGCTCTTGCTGGGTTCTTATTAAATTTATATCCAGCAGAAGATGCTATTCCACTTGCTATAACAATTTGCATTTGCGGTATTTTGGCTTTAGGTAGCTTTTGGGGATCAAGATTGTATCTAATTCATTCTGAGAAGCAAAAAGCTAATAGTTAGAGCTCTATTGAGCCTTATAAGCCGAAAATCTTGCTTGAAAAAAGAACAAAAGTAAGGATTTTTCTAAAAAAAACAGAAAATTTCTAAAAAAATTGGAAAAATCTTTATTTTTTTGTTTACAAACATCCAAAAACACTTATAATACACACATCAAAATGCGGACAGGTGGCAGAGCGGTTGAATGCACCGGTCTTGAAAACCGGCAACGGGTCTCCCCGTTCCAGAGTTCGAATCTCTGCCTGTCCGCCATTCAAAAACTCTCATTTCCAAATCGTAACTCCCCAGTTGTTTTATTTACAGCTTGTTTTAAGTTGAATTGTTGTTTTCTTTATTAAATCTAGTAGTTTTTATAACTGATAAAACTCCCAAACTAAATAATTTGATTTTTGAGGGCAGATAAAACTCTTTTGCTTATTTTCCCCAAAAAATTAATATAGTTCTCTTGTCATACCCCCAAAATATAAGTGTTTTTGCTAATTTTTTAAGATAAAAGCAGAAAATTTCAAATTTTTGTTTACAACCCAAAATTATTATGTATAATGCACACATCACAACGCGGACAGGTGGCAGAGCGGTTGAATGCACCGGTCTTGAAAACCGGCAACGGGTCTCCCCGTTCCAGAGTTCGAATCTCTGCCTGTCCGCCATTCAAGTTATCTTCTTAAATTCTAAAATAAGCAATTTCCAGTTTTATATTCGTTTAAAATAGGATTTAATTTTTATTAAAAGTTGCTTTTAAATATTATTCTAGACTCAAGAATTTTTTAAAAATTGAATACATGTCATTAAATGTTTTCAATAACGAGATAAAAGGAACATCTTTTTTTAATTATTTTGTTAAAAATTATAGCTGTAAAAGTCGGTTCTGTGTCGATGTCTTGCTTTTGCAAAGCACGCTGAATAAATAGGAAGCTGTAATGATGGGTAACGATGAACTTAAAAAAGATGATAAAAATAATGATGTGTCTTCAAGAATAGATAGTAAGTTACCTCCATTAGCTTCTCGTATCCGTTCTCTTATAGAAAAGATTGATTCAGGATTAATAGGCAGAAATGATATCGTGCGTCTTGCGGTTCTTGCTGCTCTTGCTGGCCAAAATATATTTTTGTATGGTCCTCCGGGAACCGCCAAAAGCTTACTTTCTAGAAAACTAGCTGGTATTTTTGCCAAAGGGCGCTTTTTTGAACACCTGATGCATCGTTTTTGTACTCCAGAAGAACTTTTTGGTCCAATTTCACTTTCTGAATTAAAAAATGATCGCTACGAGCGTAAACTTTCAGGTTATCTTGCGGACGCTGATTTTGCTTTTCTTGATGAAATTTGGAAATCAAGCCCAGCTGTTTTAAATACTCTTCTTACAGTTATGAACGAACGTCGTTTTTATAACGGTGGGTCTTCTATAACTGTACCTTTAAAAGTATTAATTGCTGCGGCGAACGAAGTTCCTAATTCCGAAGATGGTCTTGATGCGCTTTATGATAGATTTTTAATCAGAATCCCTGTCAATCCTGTAACAGGAAAAGATAATTTTAAAGCACTATTAAGTAAAGATTCGGATGAATCTTTAGATGCTGCACAAGAATTTAAAGAAGCAATCACGGATCCTGAGTATCAGGAATGGTTAAAAAAATTGCGTCATCTTAATCTTTCAAGCGATGTGGCAGATATCCTTCTTGATATTCGTAATGAAATTAGCACTAAAGCAAACGATGATGGTAATGCAGATTCGGAGAAGTTTTCATTTGTGTCAGATCGTCGCTGGACACAAATTTCTCGCATCTTGAGGGCTGCTGCTTATTTTAATGGCTCAAATGAAGTAAGTTGGCTTGAGATTCCATTAACCATACCAGCTCTTTGGTCATCCGTAGATGAAATTCCAACACTTAAAAATACAGTTTATACAAAGATAGAAAAGTATTTTAAGAAAAAACTTGATAGCGGTATTTCAGGAAACTTTCTTAAGAACGCTCAAAGCGTTAATGCACTTTTAGATCACTATGAAGAACCTGATAATTTCCTTCAGCATGGAATTCAGGTGAAAATGACTGCTGATAAAAATATTTGGTTTAGATTTTTACATGATGATGGTTTATCTTTTAAAGGTATCAAACGTCTTTGGACAGAAGAAAATCCTGCAAAAAATATTGATCTCAAAGATGTTTGGGCTCCAGGTATTTTAAGTCAAGTCAAGAATCCTAAGAGCACTCCTCAGAAATGCTTTATTCCAGTTCCAGGAAGTGTTATCAGAATAGTTCTTACCCGTGAATTAAACGGCTTTTTAGGAAACATTGATCTTCCTGGTATTGAATGTTTCTATTTCACTGTTCCTGGCCTTTTAAGAGCGAATGGCACCCCAATTTCCGATGAGAAATTCACTTGCCAGGCTGGAAGATTGCCAAAGATTATGCAGCTCTATCTTAAAGAATGTATGGAACCTGAAGTAGAACTTTACGCTAGGATAAAAGAACTTCCTCAGCATATGGGACTTGATGGTCAACTTAGTGTTACCGTAAGAATTAATTTTGAAGGAATATTCTCAGAGTACTATATAAGACCTGATTCAGCGTATCGTGATTCTGACAAGATGGTGTCAATAAAAGCTGTACCAATGGATTTGTCTGCTCATACTCAGTACGGACAATTCATGCATGAATCTGGTTACAAACTTTATGAATCCCAAACCGAAAATCGCGATACCGTTTTAATTTCACTACCTGAAAAAACACCACTTCCTGAAAAGGGAGAAGTCTTGAACTACTGGAACCGTTTTACAGGATCCGAATTTGCGTGGTGTGAAATTGAAAGTTATAGACGTTGGTTTAGCCACATGGTTGAAGAGTTAGACCTCCGTAATACAAGAGAAATTTCTTGCTCTATTATGCCGGATGGGCTTGGTAAAACTATTCTCGTTCATAATGGTTTGTCTTGTTTCTCAGATGAATCTTCCCGTATTCAAAATCGTGACCTTCTTGCAACTGAATTAGCACCAGAAATTCAAATGCGCCTACAAGGCATTGATGAAGATCGTTGCTTACTTCTAGTTTCTGCATTGACTGGTCCAGATTTAACTAGCACATGGCTATGTTACTCAAATCTTGTATCTGGAAAGCCTAGCGATAGTAGAGATGCTTTATTTAATGTCTGTGGCCACGTAGAGGGAGCAAAGAAGCCTGATGGAAGCTATCGTGTGCTTCTTGATACTGATGAAGGCTATCTCGAAACATTAATGAGCAAAAACACAGCTGATGTTTTAGCAACCTTTGAAAAGGATATAAAACATTTATCAGAACTCATGGATGAAAATGGTAAATTTGCTAGTGGTGTTAAAGAAGAGCTTGAAAAGACAATTGCCAAGATAAATTGTCATATTTTCTTAACAAGCCAAGATAAGACAGAGCTTACAGCTCTTGTAGTAAATGCTTATGATCCATACGTTAATGAATGTTCTCATGCTCTAGATTATAAAGCTAAGCTGAAACTCATTTGGGATAAGTATCTCAATGTTAAGGCTCCTATACCGGAACACAGTAAGGCTCCTAAGAAAGATGTCCACTCAGAAACGTCAAAAGACGCTGAAAAATTGAAAGATTCTCAAGTAAAGGCAACTGATTTATCAGATCTTCATCCGGTATTAGTTTCAGATAAAGAAGATCAAAAAGAGAATAAATCTGCTCAGCTTATAAGCTTTGCAGAAGAACAGAAAGAAAAGTCTTTAAAGGAAGAACAGAAGACTCAAGAAAAGAAATTAACAGATGTATCTGTACATAAAGATGTAAATGTTAAAACTTCTGATAAGGAAACACCTTTAAAACAAAATACTCAGGCTGAAAAAGAAACTAAAACTTCGTTAGATGCTAAAGAGCTACAAAATAAAGAGATAGAAGCGTCAATTAAAGCTAAAGCAGATGCTGATGTTAAGAAAGATGCGCCTATTTCTACAAAACCTAAGGTAGAGGTACCTAAAGCTACAGATCAATCTGTGAAAGTAGAAGAAAAGGCACTGGAAAAAAGTGCTCCTACTGTTGAAAAGAAAGCAGAAGTAGCTACAGAAAAGAAAACTTTAGAAGCGGACCTTTCTCATAATGCAATTCAGGATGGCTTAAACGCTGAAAAAGTAGTTGATGCTTTGGAAAATGCCAACGCTAAGGCTGCAGAGCTATTTGAGTTAAAACGTGATATTAAAGTAGATACCACAAATCTCTCTGATGTCCACAAAGATGTTGAGGATATTACTTCTAAACATCATGAAAGGAAGAATGCAAGTTGGCTCCGTGGCGACACTGATTCATCCTCTGAAAAGAAGTCTTCTTGGTCTTTTGGTATCAAGAAATTTTTTAAAGGAAGCTCTAAAAACGACGACAATGCTAATAGCAAGAATGCTGAGCTTTCTTCAGATCCGCATTACGGTTATTCGGTAAACGATGATTCTGAAACCCAAATTCATAATGAAACTAAGAATGTTAATCAAGATACAAACGCAGTAAATAAAGCAGTCGAAAAAGACAGCTTTAGTTCTAACAAAGAAACCAATACTGTGAATGTAGGACAGGACCTTAAAAAAGCAGACAATCTAGGCGATAAAAATAATGAGACCAAGGTCTCACCGAAAATTAACTTAGAAGAGGATCTTATTTTAGATCGTGATGCTCTGTATTCAGGTAAAGCATCTAATGTTGAAGTTTCGAAAGAGATGGGAAGAAAATTTTCCAATCTTCTCAATGAAGGGACTGTAAACAAACCTCAAGAAGAAAAAGTAGAAAAACCTTCAAATATCGAAAATAAAAATAGAGATGAGAAACCAACACTTTCTCAAATTCAAGATTCTGATAATGGTAACAGTACGGGACTTCCAAAACTTGGTGATAAAGCTCCTTTAAGTAAAGAGGAAGCCAAGCCAGAAACACCTAATGTTACCTCAGAGGATTCTCAATCTATTGCTTCAAATTTAGGAAAACCAAGTATCAGTGATTTTGCAGCACCAGAAGAGGCAGCAAAAGCTAATAAGCCTTTAGAAAAGACTCCTGAAAAGCCAGCACCTGAAGCGAAGCCAGATTTTATGACCGGAAGCTTACCTCCAGGACTTTTAGCACATCTAAAGAATAAAAATGCCAATGAGAAAAAGATTTCTCCGTCAGAGTCTAGAAATCCTTTGATCTCGGAAAGCAAAGCCGATGATACCAAAAAGGTAGTGGAAGAAAACAAGCCTATGGCATCAGAAGAGACTTTAGAGGAGCGAATGAGACGTGAGAGTTTAGCTCAACATAAAAAGGAAGAGCCAAAGCATATTGATATAAGGGATCTTCTCAAGAATCATGAGGCCAATTTTGGAATGAATATGAAACCAAAGTTCTCAGAGCATTCCGAAGATAATGTTGTGGAGCTAAGCCCTAAGAGTGACAAGTAATAATGGGACTTTAGGATATCTTACGGATTTTGAAGCTCTACTTCGAAACAAACGTGAAGATCTTTTTCCTAAAGATATTTTAAGTACTAGAGAGGCTAATGGCGTTCGCCACGCCTTATCTGTACTTGAAAAACTTCAGAAAGGCGTTTTAGAAGAGCTTAAGGAGCGTATCCCAGGCTCTCCTGAGGGACTTTTTACCTTAAAACGCCTAGGATGGTTGGAAAAACTTCTCCCTATAGAGATTTTTGAAGAACCAGATTATCTGACACAAGCATTAGAGTTTGAAAAAACTTATCGCAAAGGTGTAGGCTCTACAGAACTTACGCAGGCTTTTCAGAAATTTGAAAAAAGCCTTAATGATTTTCGAACGTTTCAAAATGACTATAACTCTGAAAATCTAGAACCTTCTGATAATGAACAATATTGGCTTTTAAAGGACAACTTAGACCTTTATGAGAACTCATTTCAAGCTCTTTGGCGTCTTCGTTTAAAAGATATAATTATTGCTCTTAAACGTCAAATCATGGAACGTGAAGTGCCTATAAATGAATTTTTAGAGGAATGCTCAGATGTTCAGTTTTCAGAAATGCAGGATGGTCTTAACTTCTGCCTAGAAAATGGTATTCCTTATGATGTTTTGACCTCTGCTATGGAAGAAGATGGTTGGCTTTCTCAAGCTGTTACTCATTACAAGGAACAATTTGATATCAGACAACATGATCCTGGATTTGTAATGAGTCCTTTTGACAAGGTAAATGCAGTATCTTCAGGCTTTGGATACCTAAAGTATGTAAATGAAGTTATGAGAAATCCTATGCTCATAAAACTTATTGATGAGTTAGGAAGAAGCTTAGAGTTAGATGCGATTTTCCGAAAGGAGCATATTGAAAAAGAGCTTATAAAAAATGCTAAAAAGAAGAAAGCTCAGAATATTTCCGGAAGCCTTTCCGGTATTCGTTTAGGAAACAAACTTGAGTATGCTCTGCCATTAGAGTTAGCAAGTATTTCTTGCCCAGAAACAGAACTTATCTTTGCTAAGAAATTTCTTGAAGGAAGCTTACTTTCTTTTGATTTTACAGAAATTACCAAGGCATTTGATGGTGATTGTATCCAAGGTTCAGGTAACGAAAAATTTTGCACCCGTGGGCCTTTGGTTGTCTCTGTAGATACAAGTGCTTCAATGAAAGGGCGAAATGAAAATTATGCCAAAGCCGTTGCTTTAATAGTAGCGCTACGTTGCCTTGAAAATTCCCGTCCTTGCTATCTCATAAACTTTTCAGTAAAGATAGAGACTATTAAACTTACGAGAGAAGATACCAAAAATGCTCTCAAGAGTTTAAATGATTTTCTTGGACGTTCCTTTCATGGCGGAACTAACCTTGATGCAGTGGTTACTGAAACTGAGGATTTGGTTAAGCACGATCCTATTTTTGAAAAAGCAGATCTTCTCTGTATTACCGATGGACAGATTTTTATTGAAGATGATACCGTAGCTCTAATTAAAAAATTAAGAGAAGAGCACGGTATTCGATTCGCAGAACTAGTAACTGCGTATTCAGGAACACTACCAAGTGATATTTTTGATACCGTTTATGAGATTTCGCAACATAGTCTACGTCGGGTTACACTTGGACAAACTACCGAAGCAGAACTCATAATGGGAAGCCTTCCTGGTCGCCTCTAAAAGCTATTTTTAGCAGTATTCAAATAAGGGACATCACTTTTTGGAAGTGGCCCTACAAGTTCCATTCTGCAATTTTTATGATCACAATCTACCCTAAAAAAGCCTTTACCAATTTCAAGATAAAGAGGCTCATCCGGCACACGATCTCTTACAGGACAGAGATGGAAACAATATCGTAAACAATGCTTGGAAACTAAAATTTTTTGAGGTTCTTTAGGTTTTTCAGCTTCATATGCAGCGACTACATTAGTTACTCCATGACTCCTGTAAAAATTCTTAGCTTCTTGGTTTAAGAGGTTAGCACGGAAGCCAAGATTGCGATCTGCTTCAGGAAGAAGGGGAGCATTTTTAAAATCATGTTTGATATTTGGTCTTACAGCGAGTTTGTTGTTCTCAAGGTCTAAAAGTGCATTACGTCTTAGACTATTTAGGAAACTTTGCGGCATGAACCAGTGGTATGGGAGCTCTTTTTCAAATGATTCTAGAGTAAAAGGAGTATCTCCGAGTCTTCCAAGCTTTTCTGAAATGTTTGCTTCGAGTCTAGCAGGATCCTTAGCAGCTTCTTTTTTATCAAGAGTAACAGATGCTTGCCCCGAAAATCCTGTTTCGTCTTTGACAAAAAGCAGGGCCCCATTTTCTGTCTCTTGGTATTTAAGATTAAGTTTGAGCTTTCTTTCGGAAGAGTGCCCTGCAAGGTTCTTCTCAAATTCCGCATCTTTGTTTCTATAGAAAATAGTTCCAATAGATATTTTCGGAATTTCTTGGAATATTTCTGCACTACTTCCATCTGTTGAACTAGCTCTAAAGCCGTGAAGTTCTTCATGACTATCAAAATAGTTCAAGGAATCGCCATTATGTAGAGAGATTTTTGGATCAAGCTTAAAACTTAAAATACGTCCTTTTTGGGCTGAAAGAATACCTATACGTTGGCCAACAAAACCTGGAGCTTTAAAATTTGCATAATTAGCTTTTTTACCATGAGTATTATATTCAGTAAAACCACGGTTAAAGCTCTTCTGGATATCTGGTTCAAAACTAGTTACGGTAAATCCAAATGAGGTTCTTTCAAGATTAGGATCCTCTGAGATTATCTCATCTAGAAGCCTTCTATAAAAAGCTGTGACATTTCGGACATAACAAGGGTCTTTAAGTCTTCCTTCTATTTTGAAGGAACTTACCCCAGCTTGAATTAGTTCTTTAAGATTTTTGCTTTGGCTAAGATCCTTCATAGACAGTAGGTATTGCCCTAAAGCTAAAGGGCTACCATCACTACGTCTGAGGTTTTGTTTTACTCGGCATAGTTGAGCGCATTCACCACGGTTGGCACTTCTTCCAGTAAGAGCTTGACTTAAATAGCAGCGACCACTGATACCAACACAGAGTGCCCCGTGAACAAAAGCTTCAAGTTTGACGGAGGTATGTGCTGAGATATGCTTTATTTCTTGAAGAGAAAGTTCTCTTGCAAGTACAACTTGGTTAAAGCCAGCTTTTTCAAGGAATTGTACTTTTTCTAGAGTTGCATTATCTTGCTGAGTGCTTGCATGAATTTCTAGAGGAGGAAGCTCTCCTGCAATAAGGCCATAGTCTTGAATAATCAGGGCATCCACACCCACATCGTAGAGGGCAAAAGCAAGCTTGCGAGCTTCAATAAGCTCCTCATCTGTAAGAATGGTATTTAATGCGACATGAACTTTTGCTCTGAATGTGTGTGCAAAAAGGCAAAGTTTACGGATATCCTCGAGAGAATTACCAGCATCAGCACGCGCACCAAAACCAGGACCACCGATATAAACGGCATCAGCGCCACTTTCAATAGCCGCAATACCGCACTCAAGATCGCGTGCGGGAGCTAAAAGTTCAACAGTATGCATTATTAGACCTTTTCTGGTGCTTTTTCAGGAGTAGTTTCTTGAGCTACTGTTTTGGATTTTTCTGCCTCTATAGCTTCAGTTTGAGCTTTGGTATTATAAAGGCTTGCATAGGCACCATTCTTCGCTAAAAGTTCTTGATGGGTACCACTTTCGACAATGTAACCATCATTTATTACTAGAATCTTATCAGCGTCCACTATAGTAGAAAGACGATGGGCAATAACAAATACTGTACGATCCTTCATCAGATTCTCAAGAGCTTCTTGTACTATCTTTTCAGATTTATTATCAAGAGCACTTGTAGCTTCGTCCATTATTACGATAGGAGCGTTTTTGATAAAAGCTCTAGCAATTGCTACACGCTGTTTTTGACCACCTGAAAGTTTGGTACCGCGTTCACCAATTTCGCTATCAAGACCATTAGGAAGAGTGTTTATAAATTCATCAATACAAGCACCTTTGATAGCATTTTGAAGTTCCTCTTCAGTAGCATCAGGGTTAGCAATCATGATGTTTTCACGTACGGTGGTATTGAATAGGAAATTATCTTGGAAAACATAAGCAATCTTGCTACGGAGAGATTCAAGAGTGTATTTTCTAATATCAATACCATCAATGAGGATTTCACCTGATTCCCAATCATAGAGTCTTGGAATTAAGCTACAGATAGTAGATTTACCGCCACCACTGTTACCAACAAGGGCTATAGTCTGAGACTTTGAGGCTTTAAATGAAATCTTATTAAGAACTGGTCTTCCAGGCTTGTAACTAAAGGTAACATCACGGAATTCTATACCTTGATTAATTCCTTTAAGTTCAGTTCTTTGACCTTGTTTGGTAAGTTCTTCTTCTTTTTCATAAAGAGTATTGGTATCAAAAATTTCGTAAATTCTTCCAAGGGCAATGATTGATTGCTGTACCTGTACGTAGTTATTACCAATCGACTTTAATGGGGTATAGAGCATGATAAGGGCAGCGAGGAAAGACACAAAGGTACCACTGGTAATATCACCTCTTACGATGAGGTAGCCACCGATACTAATCACTAGAGCAACTCCGACAGAAGCAATAACGTGCATCAAAGGTGAAAGCCAGTTAGTATCTTTTATTAGGCGCATGCTCATCTTAAAACGATCTTGAGCGCTAACTTCAAAAACATCCATCATG
This sequence comes from Succinimonas sp., assembly GCA_963628765.1. Classification (GTDB taxonomy): domain Bacteria; phylum Pseudomonadota; class Gammaproteobacteria; order Enterobacterales; family Succinivibrionaceae; genus Succinimonas. The sequence continues at coordinate 1,576 of CAVGFV010000116.1, read as the reverse complement.
TGTTTATTGAGGTTATAAGATTGAATAACCTTATTTCCTCCAGCCGTTTCACCGTAAAGTGCGAGAATGTTGGCACTAAGCATCATGGTTTTGGTCATAATGTCTTTGATCTTTTTTCTTACGGCGCGCATAGGAAAAACTATTAAAAGCATTACACCAATCGCAATAATAGAGAGTTCCCAAGAACTCCAAATGAGTACGCAAATAAGTGATACAGTGGAAAAGAATTTAGTAAGAAAAAGCTTGATATTCGAGATAAGACCAGAAGCCGCATTATCTGCATCGTTAAAATAGCGGAACAGGATCATGCCGGAGTCAGTCTCATCGAAGTACTTGCTATCCATGCTGATAAGCTTTTTGTATAGCTTTCTTCTGATATCAAGGGTGATTTTATTTCCAACGTAACCGTTTACCCAAGCTGAAAGGTAAATGAAAACACCTTGAAGTATGGTAAAACCCACAATGATAAAAGGTACCCAACTTGTAAACTTTTCTTCTTTTTCCACCATTACATTATCCATGAATGGCTTTAAGAACCAAGCTACGGCGGCATCGAGAGCACCTACAGGGGCTGTTAGAATTATTCCCAAAATAGCAAGAAACCAATATGGTTTTACATAAGGAAGAAACTTGCTATAGGCGTCTACGAAATCACTTTTTTTTAAGAATTTAAACATGGTTAGGGCTTTTAAGAATCCGCGAAAAAGAAGGGACGTAAATTTTCATCAATAGTGAAGATTAATCTAAAGCGATCATACAGAAAAATTGTTATTAAATCAAACAAAGCAACTTATTAGAGAGGCTTTTAAATTGCCTAAAAGAGTGGGGCTTTTATTTGATACAAGATATCGAGAAAATTTCGATTTAAAGGAGATTTATTTCGAAGTTCGCGCCCCATTCTTTTAATAGTTTCTTCAGGCACTTGTCTTTGCCTTTCCGCATTTCTTTTAAGGGCTATCCCAAGAGGGATATCAAGCCAAAAACCTATAACTCTGAAGTTTGGAAAATTATTTTTTATAAGAGTTACAGTGTTAAACATGTGAAATTCGTTGATATTCGTCGCATCGTAAATTACATTTACTCTGTTTCCTAAACATTCAAGAGCTTGTTTCTTCATATATTCAAAGAGCTTTTGGTTATCTAACTGAATTTCTTCGTCACCATATAGCTCCTTTACTAGTAGTGTCGCTACTGATTATCTTTGCATTGTACTTTGAAAGTTCTTCTGAAAGTGTGCTTTTACCTGAACCCGGAATTCCTATTGGCATCAATAATGATAGTTTGTCAGAAAAGTCGAAATTGAAAGCCTTGCTATTTTTAATTGTTATTAGTTCCATTGTATGTTCTATATATTTTATGAATGTTTGAGAGCACACTTACGTGTAATGCAAACTTCCAATTTTTGGCCAATGCATGAAAATTTTTAAATCAATAGGTCTTTATTTTAGCATTTTATTTTGCATCTCTTAATCAACAAAAAAACAAAGTTAAAGTGAATATACAAATTTCTTAGGAAAAAAAGGCTCTTCGGGCATCCCCGTGGGTGAGAAATGCCGTTTGGCCCAGTAACTAAGCC
>CAVGFV010000115.1:0-8969 GCA_963628765.1 Succinimonas sp. | reverse complement strand
AGAATAGGCTTGTGATCAAAGAGGAATCTTAGTACAAAAAATTGTAAAAGTCAGACTATCAAGATATTTGGAAATCACAATCATTAGGAATGGAGGGATAATATCATGTCAGAGAATACCAAAAGTAGCGTTAATAGCCTAAAAAATGGTTTTCGTAGAGGCCCTGGTTTTAGTGCGGTTGTAGAAAAACCAAAATCTTTAAAATATGCTTTTGCCCGTCTATTAGGATATTTTAAGCCATATTTAAAATTCCTTATTGGACTTTTCTCCTGCGTCACTGTAACTGCTGTTCTTTCGGTTATTGCCCCGATTTTGCTAGGTAATTCCATCGATTACGTGGTTTCGAGCCAATGGGATAAAATTCCTGCCATATTAGGAATCATGCTCTTAATCTATATCCTAAATTCCCTCACCATGTTTCTTCAGGGACTTCTTAATAGTTCCTTATCTGTTCGCGTTGTAAAAAAAACTTCGTGAAGACTTGTTTTCTAAGATTATTAGATTACCGGTAAGTTATCCTGATAACCATCCTCATGGCGATATCATAAGCCGTATGACCAATGATGCCGATAATATTTCCACATCCTTAAGTATGTCTTTGGTTTCATTACTGTCTGGTGTTTTGATGCTAATCGGAACCATTGCAGTCATGCTGACATATAGCTTCTATCTCACCTTGATATCCTGTATTTCAGTAATTCTGACAGTAGTCATAACAAAGCTTATGGTGACCTTCATTCGTAAGTACTACTTAAAGAAGCAAGAACTTCTTGGAAAACTAAATAGTACCGCCGAAGAAATGATTGCTAATTCCAAGACTAGAATTTCTTGTTGTTTAGGTGAAAGAGCCCAAAAGGAATTTACCGAAACCTCTGATGAACTAACTAAAGCCGGAATTATTGCGGAAATTGCCGGTAACTCTATAGGGCCACTTATGAATACCATGAGTAATATTGGCTTTATATTAGTTACCGTGGCTGGTGGTATTTTTGCCGTAAAAGGTTATATCACCATCGGTACTATCTCGGCTTTTATTGTGCTTTCAAAGCAGTTTTCCCGTCCTGTAAATGAACTTGCACAAGTGTTTGCCCAGTTAAGTACTTCCCTGGCCTGTGCAGAACGTATTTTTACAGTGCTTGATAGCCAAGAAGAGGATTACCATAGTGGTAAAGAGCTTTCTAAAGTAGAAGGGGAAATCGAATTTCGCAATGTGAACTTTTCCTATGTGGAAGGAAGCCCGGTAATTCAAAACTTTAGTTTGGTAGTAAAGCCTGGCTATAAAATTGCTCTCGTAGGTACCACCGGAAGTGGTAAAACCACTCTTATCAATTTGCTATTACGTTTTTACGATCCTGATTCTGGAGAAATCCTTTTAGATGGTAAAAATATCAAAGATTATTCCCTAGTGGCACTTCGAGACTCTATTGGAATCGTACTTCAAGATACGGTTTTATTTAGTGATACTATTCGAAACAATCTCACTTATGCCGGTCTAGACATTCCAGAAGAAAAGATGCAAAAGGCTGCTTTAGAAACTCACTGTGCTCAGTATATTGAAAAGCTACCTGAGGGTTTTGATTCGAAACTTGAAAACGCTGGAGAAAACCTCTCACAAGGAGAGCGCCAACTTTGTGCGGTATGCAGAGCCTTCTTATCAGATCCGGAAATCTTGATCTTAGATGAAGCGACTTCCAATGTAGATACTAGAACTGAAAAGCATGTCCAAGAAGCTATGCAAAAACTTATGAAGGGACATACTAGTCTTATAATTGCCCACCGTCTTTCTACAATTCTAGATGCTGATAGAATTGTGGTAATGGATAAAGGTTCTATCGTGGAAGAGGGAAGCCATAAAGAACTCATGGCTAAAAAAGGTTGCTACTATGATCTTTTCATGACCCAATATGCGGGTAACGCCATTTAGCTTTTTTTGCAAGTTAGTCTAATAAGTGCTAGTATTTGCGTAGTACCTAGTTGACATATTAGTGAACTAGGTATTTTAATTAATGAGCTAAAATTTTCCTCAAAAAGAAATATTTCTTGCCTGTATTCTACTTAATTAATTGATAATGTATAATGCAAGCGCTTTAAGAGAGTGCTTCCGCTAGGTTTTAAGGGAAGCCAATGAAAATCGCTAAAGATTGTTAGAAATTCATATAGTTAGTTTAAGTTTTTACCTTGGAAAAGTCCGTGAAAAATCTACCTTTATATTCCTTATGTATTACACATAGAAGAGCACCTGAAGCTATTAGAAGTAGCTTTAGTGTAAATAAGGAATCTTTAGGATCCTGCCTTTTAAAGGTAAAGACAGAAGCTTCTTTATCTGGCCTTGTAATAATTTCCACTTGTAACCGTACAGAGCTTTATTTTACAAGTGATTTTTCTCCAAAATCGTTTTCACAAATTGACAAAAACAATTGTTCGGAAAATGAAATTCTCCTAAAAACAGGGCAGGTTTTTTCGGATTACCTTGGGGTAGATATTCATCTTTTTCGAAAGTACTTTATGGGCTTTACTGGTAAAAAAGCCTTAGAGCACCTTTTTAATGTGACTGCTGGGCTTGACTCTATGGTTCTTGGTGAAAATGAGATCCTGGGGCAAGTGAGGGATGCCTTAAAGGCTTCTGAGACTCAAGGCACTACCGATTATCTCATCAATATGTGCTTTCAAAGAGCTCTTAGAACTGCTAAAGAGATCAAAGGACAGAAGGAATTTATTGGTAGTGGACTCTCATATGCTACCTTAGCTACTAATGAACTTGAAAAAAGAAATGCGCATACAATTCTACTTATTGGTGGCAGTGGCAGTATTGGACAAATGGTAGTAAAAAATCTTGCTGATAGAACTGATGTAAAGATTTATGCTGCGGTAAGAAGACATGCCCCATTATTTAGAATTCCCAATCTTATTGAGATTCCTTACCAAGAGAGATACAACGTCCTTGAGGAAGTGGATGCTGTAATAAGCGCCACATCGAGTCCGCATTTTGTGGTTACTTTTGATGAAGTTAAAAACGCAATCAAGACTTCACGTAAACATGTTTTTATAGATCTCGCTATTCCAAGCGATATTGATCCTGATATTAAAAAAATCCCAGGAATCGAACTTTTGGACTTGGATTATTTCCAAGAATACATAAATAAGAATACTGCTGAGAGGTTATCAGGGGGTTCTGGAGCTCTAAAACACATCGAAGAAGCGATGGATAAGCTATTATTTGAAATTATGGTCCACAAAGCGATAGCAACTTTAGAGAACTATCCAGAATTTGTAGCAAAATACAACTTAAAGGAACTGGTTTTCGCCTTTAAAAATGTGGCAACTTCTCAAGAATTTGCCAGCTTTGTCGAAAATTTACTTAAACTTGCGGAGAAGCAGGATTAGCTATGGCATATTTCCCATTTTACATAAATTTGGAAGCTAAAAAATGCCTAGTAGTAGGTGCTGGACCTGTAGGCGTTAGAAAAATTGCAACCCTATTAGAATTTGGCGCCAAAGTAACCTTGGTGGCCCGAGAGCTAAGTCCCGAAGTTCAGGACTTTCGCGGAAAAATTACTATAGAATGCCGTGATTATGTGCCTTCTGATCTTTTAGGACAGGATTTCGTATTTATAGCTGCTTCCCGTGAACTTGCAGAAGAGATATATCCTGAGGCTAAAAAGCAGGGCATTTTGGTAAATGCTGCGGATATACCTGAGCTTTGTGATTTTTATTTCCCTGCGGTAGTGAAACGTGGCGATTTAGTTATCGGCATTGGTACCGGAGGAAATGCCCCCGCATTAAGTGGAATTGTAAGACGACATATTTCAGAGACGATACCAGATGAACTTCAAGAATTAACATGCCAAATTTCGGCATTACGAAAGAGCATTCTTGAAAAGGGCTTAAGACCCATTGAAGATAAACAATTTTGTGAGCTTTTAGAATCCTGTAAAAAGCTTCTTAAGGATGTAGGAAACAAATAATGACTTATGTTATAGGTACTAGAGGAAGCCAACTTGCGTTAAAGCAGACTGAGTTAGTAATTGAGAGGCTTAATACTTTATTCCCGAATGAGGATTTTCAAGTCCAAAAGATAGTGACCGAAGGCGATCGTAACCAAAAGGATCCTTTGGTATCTTTTGGTGGTTCAGGGCTTTTTACCTCTGAAATTCAAAAGAGAATTCTTTCAGGTGAGATTGATGGGGCAGTTCACAGTGCTAAAGACCTTCCTAGTGCTCCAGTACCAGGACTTTCTCTCCATGTATTAGTACCAAGAGGAGATCCTCGTGATATCCTTCTTGTAAAGGGTGAAAAAAAGCTAAAAGAGCTTTCTGAATGCGCAACAGGAAGTCCGCGTAGAAGACACCAGATTTTGGCTAAAAATTCGAAACTTAATTTTGTGGAATGCCGTGGAAATATAACCACCCGTGTCCAAGATTTAAAAGATGGCAAATACGAGAGTATGATTCTTGCCGTCGCTGGTCTTGAAAGACTGAGAGGTGTCTCTTCGGAAGGCCTTACCTATAAAATCTTTGATATGTACGATATTGTTCCAGCTGGTGGCCAAGGGGTTATTGTTCTTGAGACTCGTGCCGATTCAGAACTTGCCAAGATGTTTTCTAGATATGAAGATCTCCAAGTTCGTAGCAGTTTAGGAATTGAACGTTCGATATTAAGAATATTAAATTTAGGTTGCCATGAACCTGTAGGTATTCACGTTTCTCCAAGAAGTGGTTTTAGAAAAATGTACTTCTATTGGGCTAAGGATAACGTTAAATCACATGATGTTAAAACTTACCTTAACTCCATAAAAACTGATGACCTGGAACTCATTCAGGACTTCTTTAAAGCCATTGATTATGAAATACCTAGTGATGCTTGGGAAAAAGAACTCGAGTACAGAAAATTAGGACTCCTATGACCGGAATTGTTTATCTTATTGGAGCGGGCCCTGGTGATCTTAATTTGATTACCGTAGAAGGGCTAAAACTTCTTAAAAGTGCGGAAGTGGTCGTTTACGATCGCTTAGCATCACCAATGCTACTTAATTATGTTTCCGACACTGCGAAACTTATTTATGTGGGAAAAAGCCCTGATAAACATACCTACAAGCAAGAGGAAATTAATGAAATCCTCTGCCGTGAAGGGCAAGAACATATCGTTGCGCGCCTAAAAGGAGGAGATCCTTTCGTTTTCGGAAGAGGCGGTGAAGAGATTCAAGCCTTAAAGAAAGCAGGAATCAAATGGCACACTGTTCCTGGCGTAAGCTCAGCTGTGGCTGCCCTAGAAAGCGCAGGAATCCCAGTTACCCATAGAGGACTTTCAGGGAGCTTCCATGTATTTACCGGCCATAGCCGTGAAGGCGCCCTCGATACCGCCTATAGTGATTTTAAAGGTTCTTCGGGAAGTAAGATCTTCCTAATGGGAGTAAGTCACCTTAAGGAGATTACCGAAGATCTTATTAGTAAGGGCACGCCGAAAGATACCCCAGCAAGCCTTGTAATGTCTGGGACCACGGTTCAAGAAAAGCGGGTTACCGGAACTTTAGCTAACATTCTAGAAATAGCTCAAAAAGAAGGTATCAAAGCACCGGCTATTCTCATAGTTGGGGCTACTGCTGAGCTTGACTTTAGATGCCAAGATTTCCCACTCTACGATCTGAGAGTAGCCGTTATTGGTACAGGTTATCTTACTGAAAAGATCTCTGACCGCATTACAACTTTAGGTGGGAAAACAATATCTTTTCCGGCCCTAAAAATTATTCCTTATAAGGGTAGTTATGACTTTACCTCGGAGTTAGAAAAGGGCACCCTCTTGGTATTTACTAGTGCCAATGGCGTTAAGGAATTTTTTAAGGAATTAGCCCGCCGAAACCTTGATATCCGAAAATTAGCAGGTAAGAAAATAGCTGCAGTAGGTTCGGGGACAGGTAAAGTTCTTAAAGAATATGGCATTTTCCCAGATTATATTCCCGAGTCCTTTACTGTAAAGGCTCTAGCAACAGGTCTTTTAGATAAGATTTCTAAAGAAAAGGATTATCCTGTTCTCTTTAGAGCGCGTACGGGTTCTCCGGTGATAAACGAAATCTGGACTGAAGCTGGAATAAACTTTTGCGATTATCCCCTTTATGAAACTCTAGAAAACTTAAGTGTTTTTGAACCTCTAAGTGAAGTTTCTAGTGTTCTTGATTATGTAATTTTTAATTCCTCTTCTGGGGTGAAAGCTTTTTATAATTACTACCAAGAAAAACAGGAATTAGGGGAACTTTTTGAAGGAAAGGCTCTTTTCCTCGTAATTGGCGAAGAAACCCGAAAAACTTTGCAAAAGTTTTTCCCAAATCTTCCGTCAAATAAGATTATTACTGCCCAAGAATACAGTGTGGACGGCATTATAGAAACTCTTAAAAAGCAAAAGAGAGAAGGTATTTAAAGGATTATGGAAAGATTAAGAAGATTAAGACAGTCTGCATTCATAAGATCTATGGTGCGCGAAAACCACGTTGAAATTTCAGATCTTATCTATCCGATATTTGTGGAAGAAGGCTCTAATATCAAGAAAGAAATAGAGTCTATGCCAGGCATTTATAGATATTCTCCAGATAGATTACCCGAGGAAATGAACCGTGTAAAAGAACTCGGTATTCCGGCGGTGCTCTTATTCGGTATTCCCGCTCATAAAGATGAAATTGGTAGTGGCGCTTGGGATGAACATAGTGCAGTAGCTGATGCTATCAGACTTATCAAGAGAAATTACCCAGGTATCGTCGTGATTGCTGATGTTTGCCTCTGCGAATATACCTCCCATGGTCATTGTGGCGTAATTCGTAATGGCGAAATCCTCAATGATGAAACTTTACCACTTCTTGCCAAAATGTCTTTGACTTTAGCTAAGGCCGGAGCTGATATCATTGCTCCAAGTGACATGATGGATGGTCGTATTGCTTTCATAAGAAACGCTCTCGATACTAATAATTTTAAGAACGTCATTTTAATGGCCTATAGTGCTAAATACGCTTCAGGCTATTATTCTCCATTCCGTGACGCTGCCCATTCAGCACCTTCCTTTGGTGATCGCCGTACTTATCAAATGGATCCTGCTAATGGAAAAGAAGCTCTTCGCGAACTTGCTTCCGACGTTGCCGAAGGCGCAGACTTTATTATGGTAAAGCCAGCTTTGGCGTATTTGGATATCGTAAGAGCTGCTAGTGAAAGATTTGATCTTCCAATTGTTACTTATAATGTAAGTGGCGAATATGCTATGGTTAAAGCAGCTGCTAAGATGGGCTATATTGATGAAAAACGTATCGTTTCCGAAAACCTAGTGGCTATGAAACGTGCGGGCGCTAAACTTATTATTACTTATCATGCCCTTGACGTTGCTAAATGGATTAAAGAAGGTAGCTTTTAAAAGAGACTTACGCCATTAGAAGTTTTCTAGAAAACAGAAGGATAAATTTATGAGAGAAGAAAAGTCACAAGAGCATTATGATGCTTCGAAGCAATTTATGCCTGGTGGGGTAAATAGTCCTGTCCGCTCTTGTCTTTCTGTAAACCGAATTCCACGTTTTATTAAATCAGGAAAGGGTGCCTATATCACTGATGTTGATGGCAATACCTATATCGATTATGTGGAATCTTGGGGACCTGGCATCTTAGGTCATGCTTTTCCAAAAGTTATTGAGGCTGTTACTAGTGCCGCTCAAAATGGCTTATCCTTTGGTGCCCCAACAGAAGCTGAACTAAATCTCGCAAAGCTCGTAAATTCTTTAATGCCTCATGTAGAAATGCTTCGCCTAGTAAATTCAGGCACCGAAGCGGTTATGAGCGCTGTGCGACTTGCTAGAGGTTTTACTGGTCTCGACAAAATCTTAAAGTTTAAAGGTTGCTACCACGGCCATTCCGATGGCCTTTTAGTTAAGGCGGGGTCTGCTGCTTTAACTACCGCAGTACCTGATAGCGCAGGAGTTCCAAAAAGCTATACCAATGATACTTTAGTAGCCGATTACAACTCCGAAGAATCAGTAACTGAAATATTTAAGGCTAATCCAGGAAAGATTGCCGCTGTGCTAGTAGAACCCGTAGCGGCAAACATGGGCGTAGTGCCACCTAAAGAAGGCTTTTTAAAGTTCTTACGAGAAATAACTTCTGAGAATGGGGCCTTATTGATTTTTGATGAAGTAATTACTGGCTTTAGATTGGCTCTTGGTGGCGCTAGTGAGTATTACGATATCAAACCTGATTTGGTAACCCTAGGTAAGATCATCGGTGGTGGTATGCCAGTAGGTGCCTACGGTGGACGCCGCGATATCATGGCCAAAGTTACACCTTTAGGTCCTGTTTATCAAGCAGGCACTCTTTCTGGTAATCCTATTGGTACTGCAGCTGGCATTGCTACCTTAAGCTATATTAAGGAGCATCCAGATCTCTACAAAGAATTGGATAAAAAAGCTAAGAAACTTACTCAAGGCTACAAAGAGTATTTAGGAGATTTAGTACAGGTAAATCAAGTAGGCTCTATTATGAGTGTCTTCTTTACCTCTAAAGCTGTTAATGACTATAGCGGAGCGGTTTCCTCTGATTTATCGCTTTATTCTAAATACTATAGCTTTATGCTAGAGCATGGTATTTACGTTGCACCATCTCAGTTTGAAGCAATGTTTATATCACTTGCCCATTCTGATGCGGATATCGATAAAACCTTAGAGGTTATAAAAGCCTTTGCAAAGGAAATCGCTTAACTTTTGATAAGTCAACATATAAAGCTCCCATTAATTCCTGGGAGCTTTTTATAAGATCTAAACATTATAAAATTAAGAAAAATCCGATTTTTCGTGCAACTTACTAAGTTAGAACACCAACACTATACGAAATTTATAATAATACATATAAGGGGACTTCTATAAATTAAAAATTTTACAGAAAAAAGAAAGGGTTTCTTGTGTTAAACTTGTGTCACCACAACAAATTAACCAAAAAAACCTATGAAAG
>CAVGFV010000114.1:0-3113 GCA_963628765.1 Succinimonas sp. | reverse complement strand
TTTGATGATATGCTTGAGGCAGATAAGAAGCAAGATGCAGCCTGAGTAACACGAGGCAGGAAATCAAAGATGTTTACACAAAATACTTGACACAATCCTTCCTCTTTTTTCCTTTTCTTTTTCTAATTCCTGGAGGTGGTTTTATTATCTATACGGCTGTAAATCTGCTTTTAAGAAAAAAACATTACCAAAAGCAGGCTGAATCTTATTTAGATAAACTAGAAGCGCAAATTTTAAAGAATATCACTACCAAACTTGAAGTTATGCAGCAAGAAGAAGCTGACTTTGAGAGAGACTGCCGTAATTCTTTAGGATAAAAAAATGACCTGTAAAGACAGGTCATTAGTAAGCTATTTCTGTATTACTAAAAGCTCAGATTAATTAACCTTAATTTCTGATAAAGCCTTTTTCACAGCGCCTCTATTAATCAAGGCAACAACATCAGCAACAACAAAATATAGAAGGCCTAAAGCAGCAAGATATCCATAGATATCAAGAATAAATCTGCCTGGAAGAAACCAGTTTACGATGCCTGCTAAAAAGCCTACCACGATCATTCCTAGGAAAATCTTCCACTTAAGATTCTGGAACTTAAACACTTTACCGGCAACTGCTGCACCTTCTGCATTTCCAGAAGCAGTTAATACAGCTTCAGCACGTCTAGCAAGTCCTACAGTTTTAGGAATGCTAAAAAAGAATAGGACCATAATTAAGTAAGAAAAGAGAGTGGGAACAAGAGCTGTTGTCATGCTCGATTGAATATCAACAGCTTCCTTAACGTTTATTACTGATGGTGTATTGGTGTTTCCTACAGTGTTATTAATCTGATCCATGGTGTTATTCCTTCGATGTTTAACTCTTTGACGTCTAGCGTTTAATCAAAAGCGTCCTACTCGGGTAATATCATGTTTTACGATAATCAGTGTATTTGTGGTGCTATTTGGTGGTTGGCTTTTTATCTAAGTTATCGAATTTAATAGCTTGCGCAAAATCTAAGAGGCTTTGATTAGAAAAATAAAAATCTCCTATTGGGTGTTAAAGGAGGTATTTTTGGCGTTCAAAATATGGAGAAGTTACAATTTTCAAGGCTTACAAAGACATGTAAGAGACCTACATCTTTGTAATATATTTGCCATATTTGTATGTGATTTTTTAAGAAAATCTTGTGGTTATTACTAAAAAATAAAAACTGTTAAGTATTGTGTTGTAAGGTTTTAAGTCCAGTCTTACAAAGAATAAAATTTGCGAAGTTATATTTAGAGACTAAAAGTGCTATTGAGTCTTAACATCGAATGAACGAGAATATAAATGTCAGCATAGGGACAAGGATGTCCGGCAAAATTCAAGGATGAATGAGCACTGTGCTGAAATGAGGACAAGGATGTTCTTTTAAAATGGGGATGCAAGATGCATCCCCTCCTTTTTTATAAGAGCAAGATTTTGCTTGCTCCGTCTTTTCTTTTCTAACTATACTATCAATTTACAATGATGTGTTCATCGTTTTCCATGATCTTGGCCTTACATTTAACCTTTAAATGCTAATCTAGGTTTGGTTTCCGAAGATTCCAAAAAGGAGCTGGAACCAAGTATTCTGCTTTCTTGGCAGGATCGACGCTCTGCCCAAGTTTAGAGTCATTCTTTAGAATTTATGCTTCTAGGACTTAGATTACAAAATATGGTTATATTTCAATGTTTAAGACTTACAAAACTACATAAGAGACCTATATCCTTGTGAGATATTTGCCATATTTGTATGTGATTTTTTAAGAAAATTTTGTGGTTGTTGCTAAATAACAAAACATTTTAAGCCTTATGTAATAAGGATTTAAGCTCTGTCTTACAATGAATGAAAATTGCGAATTTATATTTAGGAGCCAAAAGTGCTATTGAGTCTTAACGTCTAATGAACGAGAATATAAATGTCAGCACAGGGACAAGGATGTCCAGCGAACTTCAAGGATGAATGAGCACTGTGCTGAAATGAGGACAAGGATGTTCTTTTAAAATGGGGATGCAAGATGCATCCCCTCCTTTTTTATAAGAGCAAGATTTTGCTTGCTCCGTCTTTTCTTTCCTAGCTACACTACCAATTTACAATGGTGTGTTCATCGGTTTCCACATTCTTGGTCTTGCCTTTAACCTTTGGAAGCCAATCCAGGTCTTGTTCGCAAAGATTCCATAAAGGTTCTGGAACAAGGTATTGTTCTTTCTTAGCAGGATCAAGGATCTTCTAAAGTTTAGAGTCATCACCTTCAGCAAGGATGTTACCAAGACCTGGGTTGATTATGAGTGATTGTCCCACAGCAACAAATTCAGTAAAGCCTGTGCTCAAAGCTTTATCTAAATCAGCTCCTGTAATAAGGCTTCCCGCACCGATAACAGGCATCTTGCCTTCAATAGCTTCGTGGATAATCTTTAAACGTGGTAGTCCAACACCAACACCGCGTCTTACAGTTTTGCCATAATTCCATTGTGATACATGGAGGTACTGAAGAGGGAAATCTGAAAGGGCACGAATGAGAGCGATAGTATCGGTCATAGTAATGCCATCATCAAAAGGTTCTTCAGGAGATAAGCGATAGCCGATAACGAAATCAGGTTTATTAAGTTTTTCTCTTACTTCGCAAACTGCTTTTACCACAGCGAGTGGGAATTTTAATCTATTAGCAAGTGAGCCACCCCAGGAGTCAGTACGCTTGTTGGTAGCACCTGAGAAGAATTGCTGGATAAGGTAGTTATTAGCACCATGAATTTCCACGCCATCACAACCTGCCTTAATACAAAGTTCGGTTGCTTTAGCAAAACTTTGAATAGCCTTATTAACTTCATCTTCGGTCATCTCTCGTGCATTTTCATCAGCTGATGGAGCGATAACATCGAGATCACCTTTAAGAGCAAGTCTGCCAGCATGGTGAATTTGGGTGATAGCTAGTGCACCTTCAGCTTGTAACACTTCAGCTCTCTTTCTCAATGATGGAATATCATCTTCAGTGATAGCACGAGGTTGAGCTGGGAAACCGATACCTTCTGGACTTACTAAAGTTGCACCTAAAATATAAGAGGCTTCGGGCATGATTGTGGGTAAAATGTCCTGCCTCTGACTAAAATTTCAT
>CAVGFV010000113.1:0-3593 GCA_963628765.1 Succinimonas sp. | reverse complement strand
ACCACACCAACCAATATAATCTCTTTAGTTAACCAAAATAAAAAAATTTGTTGATAAAACACCAAGTTAAATGGTGTAGGAATTTATTGTCTAAAATTAAAATTTAATATTATTTATGCGAATAGGATACACTTTTTATGCCTAATGATATCTTATAATGGTTAATTTGTGTGTTTTAACATTGGGACATCGCAAAAAAGTTAATTTATAGAAGTCCCCTTAACACATTGCCGATAAGATACAGAGCTGTGTACATGTAATTGTTTTCATAAAAAGGCCACTGTTTTGTTAGCGATATATCAAATAATGAATATAAATACACAAAAAAAGCAGAAATACAGGGGTTTATCACAAACAAAACGCTTTGTTGCTTTATTATATAAGGGATATATGCCTTTAGCAGGTGAACTAAAAGTCACGAGAAGATATAAAAGTGAGAGTTTAAGATGTTTCCTTTTTTAGACAGAAAATGTGCAAAAAGCCTCGAGCAACTGAAGAATATTGCAGAAGAGGGAAATCAGCTTACTGCTGAGTTGGTTTCTGATTATGAAAAAAGCCAGCAATCTGCTGTTTCATTCCGTGAAAACATGGATCGCCTAGCTGAACTTGTTTCTAGCTTAGATGACAAGCATACTGATTTTTCATCAGTTAAGAATTTCTGTTGCCGTGTTGCTGATACCGGTGAAAAGATTGTGGAATCAATCCAAGATGGTTCTAGTCAAATGGAACAAATTAAGGATGTTATAAATTCCATTAAAGCTGATTTGGCTTCTTTACATAATTTCCAAGATCAATTTGTTCATTCATTTACAGCTTTAAAAGAGCAAATGGATTCTATTAGAGAATGCACTAAGATTATTTCAACCCTTTCTGGTCAAACAAACCTTCTTGCACTGAATGCTACTATTGAAGCTGCAAGAGCTGGTGAACACGGACGTGGCTTCGCAGTGGTTGCAGGTGAAGTTAAGAAACTTTCACTAGATACTGCCGATGCATCATCTAAGATTGACGGTAGTGTAGAGAGTTTCACAAATCAGATTACTGCAATTATCGCCGAAGCTGATAAGAATCGTCAGATGCTTGATGAAGTATCTGTTTCTACTGATAACGCCATTAAGATTTTCGGTGAAGTTCAATTACATAACAGTGAAAAGGTAAATGAAGTTAATACCATTATTGATGGTATTAAAGCAGATAGTAATAACCTAGAAAAAGAGCTTACAACATCAGGAAATGATGATGCTGTAAATGATATAACAACTACCTGTGGTGAACTTCAGAAGCAAGTAACAGAGGCTGAATACAACTATAACAATCTTGCTGGTAAGATTGACAAGATGCAAGAAGTATTTGAACGTATGGGTTCGGTATAGTTACAAAACATTATCTTTATAGCACGTTTTAACAACGGAATTGGTGTAAGGCTAATTCCGTTGTCTTGTCTATAATAGGGGAATTTTCAGAATGACTTTTAATTTTAGCAATACGGAACGAAACACTACATCCTATATAGTTCCTGCTATGAATAGTCTAGAACAACATAGAGATATGTTTTCTGAAATTTCGCCACAAATTTATACTGTATCTAGTGTTGCGGGTATGGTATCTTCGGCTTTAAAAAATATAAGGAACATTAGACTTCAAGGAGAAATTTCCAACTGGAAAATAAGCGGAAATAACATTTTCTTTAGTATCAACGATGAACAAGCTACTTTAAATTGTTGTATTTTTTCATGTCCAAATGTTCTCAATAGAGCAAATATTCTTCTAAATAGTGTTAAAGATGGCCTTAAGGCTTATATCCGTGGTGATATCAATTTTTATGCTAAAGGCGGTCGTATTACTATCATTGTTAGAGAAATAGAAATTTATGATAGAGAGGGGGAACTTCGTAGGCAGTTTGAAGAAAAACGTAAATGGTTAGAGCAAAATGGCTATACAAATCCCTCTATAAAAAGACCTCTGCCAGCATTTATTCGAAAGGTTGGTGTTATTACAGGTTGCAAAACTGAAGCTGCTAAAGATGTAATAAACAATATTTTAAAGCGTAATCATCTAATAGAAATATTGGTTTTTGATGCAGTTGTTCAAGGGACTGAAGCACCACAAAGCCTTATGAACGCTCTTTTCAAAGCGAACCAATCACAGTATCACTGCGATGTTATTATTGTGGCTCGCGGGGGTGGTTCTGTTGAAGACTTGGATGCTTTTAATGATTTAAATTGGTGTGTTTATCTTAGAAAATCCATAATACCTGTAGTAAGTGGTGTTGGTCATGAAGGTGATTGGACCCTTACAGATTATGTAGCAGATCTTAGATGTTCTACCCCTACAGCAGCTGCGGTTAGAGTAAGTTCTGATCTATATAGCTTAATAGAAACTTTTAACGACTTAAATAAACGCCTTAATAATTCGGTTGAGAAATCCTTGCAACATAGATTAGAAAATCTAAAGAATAAGGAACAAAGCCTTAAGAGTTTCACGCCTTTAAAAACTTGCAAAGCTGAGAAGAGCACAATTAAAAATCTAAATATAAGTTTAAATAACGCCATCACTTCCCAAATTCAAAGTTATAAAAAAACTCTTATAAGTTACGAACATCGTTTAGAAAAATTTTCTCCTGAAAAGCAGATATCTTCAAAAGAAAACTCTCTTATTGCCTTGCAATTACGCTTAAAAAAAGCTGTAGAGAAAAAACTTTCAAATGCAAATAATGATTTGATAAAACTTAAAAATTACATTAATGAAGCAAACCAATTAACATCTATATCGCAAAAATATACTTTATTGGAGCGAGCAAAGAACGGCTTATCAGAGTCTCTAAGAAATAAGATTATTGTTTCTAACAAAAATCTTTCAAATATCAATGGCAAACTTGTAATGCATTCTCCTGTAAGGCAAATAGTAGAAAAGCAAAAAAGTTTTAATGATTTGAAACATCGCTTAGAGAGAGCTTTCGAGGAGAGCCTTACTAAAGCTAATAAAAAAATATCAAAAATAAGCCAAGACTTAATATCAGTAAATCCAATAAATGATATTTCTAAAAAATCTACGGCTCTCAAATTACTTCAGAATCTCCTGGATACAGCCATGGCTAAATATATTGAAGGTCAGAAAAATGAATTTAATATTCTGTTAAATAGATTAGAATCACGTAGCCCTTTAAGAATGTTATTGGGTGGTTATACCATTACTACTGATAAAAACGGCAAGATAATTACATCTAATTCTGTTGCAGTGGGTGATGTAATTGAAACAAGAACTTTTGGAATAAAAATAACATCTAGTGTAACAGGAATGGTATTAGTTCCGGAAGATCAAAATATGATAAACAAACAATAAATAAAAGAGAGCGAAGATCCTTCTTTGTAAATATTCAAATAGCATTCAACATTATTTAGTGTGGCACAGTATTCTAGCAGAAGTCTCGTCAAGAGAGGGGAGATGATTTAAAAACATTAGTTTCAATTACAATTTTTTAACAGGGAAATTTAATTGCCTTTTCACCAGAAATTCTATGTAAGAGTCATTGAAATATTCTGACTTTTACAATTTTTTGTACTAAGATTCCTCTTTGATCACAAGCCTATTCT
>CAVGFV010000112.1:0-3474 GCA_963628765.1 Succinimonas sp. | reverse complement strand
TAGAGTTGGTCAAGAGAAGTTCGTAAACTATGTCAACATCTGGATTCGTTTAACAATATTCAACATTCAGTTTTCTTAAAGACAGATCGATTGCCTTTTGGGCCGGCTCATAGCCATAGTCTTGAAGCCATAATTTAGATGTTAAAAAAATTTCTTCTCGAGGAATGCCACTCTCTCTTATAGCCTGGCCTACTTCTTCTTCGTTAAAATAAGCTACTGCGGTATCAATATGTCTAATACCAAGATTCAATGCATTCAAAACTGCTTTTTTCGTAGTTCCGTCATTTGGAATTAAAAAGGTGCCAAAACCGAAACTTGGTATTTTTACATTATCGTTTAGCGTTACATAATTTATTTTCATGGAAATTCTTCTTTCTTAATTTAGAAAACCAATAGCAGCACAACTTTTTTATCTTAATTCACATTGGCATCTTTCGTTAGCATTTTAAGACAATACTTTCTTTTGCATCTTTATTTTTCAATATAAATAGAAAAGCCTCAGAAAACTTTACATTTTCTGAGGCTTATTAAAGATATAACTAAATCTTAGAGAAGGATACGTGCCTTGAGGGTACCAGGAATTTCCTTAAGTTCGCGAAGAATTTCTTCTGGATCTTCGGTAACAACATCAAGAACAACATAACCAATTTCAGGGGTAGTCTGAAGGAACTGAGCCGCAATACTAATATTCTTATCAGCAAGAATCTTGTTGATCTGATTAAGGATACCAGGAACATTCTTATGTACATGGAGAAGACGGCTAACATTATCCTGAACTGGAAGTGAAACTTCTGGGAAGTTCACTGCAGAAAGAGTTGAACCATTATCTGAGTAAAGAGCAAGTTTGGTAGCTACTTCAACACCGATATTGTTCTGTGCTTCCTTAGTTGAACCACCAATGTGTGGGGTAAGAATTACATTATCAAATGCAGTTAAAGGTGATTCAAAAGGATCGCCGTTCTTTGCTGGTTCCTTAGGATATACGTCGACAGCAGCGCCACCTACTTTACCGCTCTTAAGAGCATCGCAAAGTGCATCAATATCAACTACAGTACCACGAGCTGCATTAATGAAGATTACGCCATCCTTCATCTTAGAGAAAGATTCTGCAGTAATCATATTTCTGGTGCTTGGGGTATCAGGAACATGGAGGGTGATAATGTCTGAATCTGCGTAAAGTTGATCCAAAGTTTCTACCTGGCGAACATTACCGATATCAAGTTTGTTTTCAATATCGTAGAATTCAACCTTAAGACCTAAAGCTTCTGCAATAATACCAACCTGTGTACCGATATGGCCATAGCCTATGATACCTAAAGTCTTACCGCGAACTTCGAATGAACCTGCAGCACTCTTTTCCCAACCACCTCTGTGAAGAATCATATTCTTCTGTGGGACGGTGCGCATCAACATGAGGTATTCACCAGTAACCATTTCAGCTACTGAACGAGTATTTGAGAAAGGAGCATTGAAAACTGGAATACCACGCGCTCTTGCAGCATTAAGATCTACCTGGTTTGTTCCAATACAGAAACAGCCAACCGCACAAAGCTTATGAGCAGCTTCAAAAACATCATCTGTTAAATGAGTACGTGAACGTATACCAATAAAATGCACGTCTTTGATCTTTTCAATAAGCTCATCGTGGCTTAAAGCACCCTTGAGGTACTCAATATTTGTGTAGCCTGCTTTCTTAAAAGCATCCACAGCAGTCTGAGCCACACCTTCAAGAAGAAGGATCTTTATCTTGTTTTTATCAAGAGAATAACGAGCCATTACTATCTCCTAATGACACTCTGTCATGTTAATACGGTATTACTTTGTAATTCTATTAAATGCAAATGAATTGCAAAGTAATGCTTATTTTAACAGTAATTTATAAGGTTTTGCAACAATTCCCTGTTTACCTAGTAATTTACTATAAATTTAAATTAGCTTTTAAATAACGGTTTTGAAAACAGAAAACACAAAAAAACAAAGAAACTCCAAATAATCCAGAGTTTCTCTGTCTAAAAAAAGCAAAATTATTTATTAAGCTTTATGAGCTCTTCTTGAAACTACAGCTTCAGAAAGTTCTGCAAGTAAAGCTTCGGTGTCATCCCAACCAATACAAGCATCAGTAATACTCTGACCATATTTTAATGCTGAAACATTACCGTTCTTAAGATCCTGACGACCTTCAACCAAATGACTCTCAATCATAACACCAAAAATGCCATTTTGACCTTGAGCTATCTGAGTTGCAACATCATGACCTACTATCATCTGACGTTTGAATTCTTTACTACTGTTAGCATGGCTAAAGTCTATCATTACCTTAGCTGGAAGTCCTGCTTTAGCGAGTGATTCAACTGCAGTTTGAACGTGTTCTGCGCTGTAATTAGGGCCTCTACTACCACCACGGAGAATGATATGACAGTCTTCATTTCCAAGAGTCTTTACAATTGCACTATGACCAAACTTGGTTACAGAAAGGAATGTATGCTGGGAAGCTGCTGATTTAAGAGCATCAATAGCAACCTTTACGGTACCATCAGTACCATTTTTAAATCCTACAGGAGAAGATACACCTGAGGCAAGTTCTCTATGAACCTGTGATTCAGTAGTTCTAGCACCAATTGCTACCCAAGAAATCAACTCATCAAGGTATTGTGGAGTAAGAACATCAAGATATTCAGTAGCACAAGGCATACCCTTTTCATTAATATCAAGAAGAAGTTTACGACCAATCTTAAGACCGCTATTAATATCAAAGGTATCATTCATATAAGGGTCGTTGATGAGTCCTTTCCAGCCAACAGTTGTTCTTGGCTTTTCAAAGTAAACACGCATCACAACCTCAAGTGTATCCTTGTATTTTTCACGAAGCACACAAAGTTTATCAGCGTATTCTAAAGCTGATTTAGGATCATGAATTGAGCAAGGTCCCGTAATTACCACTAAGCGATCATCAGCATCGCGCATGATGTTATGAATAGCGCTGCGTGAATTAAGTACAGTTTCTGTTGCTTTTTCAGAGCAAGGATATTTTTCAATTAAAGCTACTGGTGGAAGGAGATTGGTGATTTCCTTAATTCTTGTATCGTAAATCTTTGATGTCATATAAGGTAATAATTCCTAAATCGAATACCTGTATTCTACAGGTGAAGAGAGAGTCGGAAGTCCTATCTCGTAAATCTATCGGTATTGTACACGTACTCTTTCTAGATGATAGAGCTTCCTGTTTCTACGAGAACCATCACTAAAGTTAACGAACTTAGTAATCAAAAACTCTCCACAGGCGTAAATTTCCGTGCGCCCACGGTATTTTTTTACAAATATACTATCAAGCAAGCTAAAACGCAATTATAAGGGACAATAACTTATCCAATTTAAGGGGACTTCTATAAATTAAAAATTTTACAGAAAAAAGAAAGGGGTTCTTGTGTTAAACTTGTGTCACCACAACAAATTAACCAAAAAAACCTATGAAAG
>CAVGFV010000111.1:0-4048 GCA_963628765.1 Succinimonas sp. | reverse complement strand
GGATCTTATGTGGGCTCTATGAAAATTTAAATACGACGATTGCGAATACGCTTACAATTATTCAGAACGGAACTTCTTCAAAAAGTTGTCAAGTGTAAGTTCTGTGCCATTTTGAGTATTTCTGAAATTATGGTTTGCAATTATTTCCTTTATGTACTCATCAGCATTTTGATCTGTTGGTTTACATTCTTTTTCGACAACATAACTAAATGAAAGTCCATTGTTTGCATAACCATTATTGTCAGCGTTTAAATCGCCAAAGCATTCATCGTTAAGTGGTTTTTCAATTTTGTTATCACTATCTTCAGAGTATAGCTTACCGGCTAAATTGTTTAATTGATTCATATACTACCACCCACGTAACGTTGTATTAATTAACATAGCAATAACACAATTTTAACATGCTACTATTTGTAGCTTTTGCGTTTTTAGTTGATATGTGTTGATGGTACAATTTTTTTAAATTTGTTAATTAAAATTGTGATCAAGTAACATTTTATTGACATTTAAAATAAGAAAACAATAATTTTTTTCGTCAGAAATTTTCTTTTGCGAGATTCTTGACAACCTTTTGAAGAATTCAGACCTTTAATAAAGGTTAAAAGTGTGATTTAGTTAAAAAAATTACTTTACCAAAAGAAAATTACCACGTATAATACGGGCGCAAAATTACCCATTGATTTATGCATTAATGAGAGAGGTTTTGCATGCTTAGAATTGCTCAAGAAGCGTTTACATTTGATGATGTACTTTTAGTTCCTGCTCATTCCACCGTTCTTCCTAATACTGCTGATCTGCACACCCAACTTACCAAAAATATTACTTTAAATATTCCAATGGTTTCTGCTGCGATGGATACAGTTACAGAGTCTTCTTTAGCAATTGCTCTTGCCCAAGAAGGTGGTGTTGGTTTTATTCACAAGAATATGTCCATAGAAAAGCAAGCAGAAGAAGTTCGTCGTGTAAAAAGATTTGAAAGTGGTATGGTAAAAGACCCTATCACTGTTCATCCTGAAACAACTATTGCTGAAATATTAGCTTTAACTCAAAAGAATGGCTTTGCAGGATATCCTGTAGTTGATAACAATGGCGACCTTTTAGGCCTTATAACTGGTAGAGATGTTCGCTTCATAACCGATTTAAATAAGCGTGTCTATGAAGTAATGACACCTAAAGAAAAGCTCGTAACTGTTAAAGAAAATGCCTCAAGAGAAGAAGTACAGTCATTGATGCAAAAGAACCGTATTGAAAAGGTTTTGGTAGTTGATGATGGTTTCCGTTTAAAGGGTATGATCACTGTTAAAGACTTCCAAAAAGCTGAAGGAAAGCCAAATGCTTGCCGTGATGCTATGGGAAGACTTCGTTGTGGTGCTGCTGTAGGCGTAGGCCCAACCAATGATGAAAGAATCGCTGCATTAGTTAAAGCGGGTGTTGACGTTCTCCTTATCGATTCATCACACGGTCATTCTGAAGGTGTTCTTGAAAGAATTAGAAATACAAGAGCTGCTTACCCAGATCTTGATATAGTTGCGGGTAACGTTGCAACAGGTGATGGTGCAATTGCTGTAGCAGAAGCTGGTGCTTCAACTGTTAAGGTTGGTATTGGCCCTGGCTCAATTTGTACTACTAGAATTGTTACAGGTTGTGGTGTTCCACAATTAACTGCTATTGACAATGCTGTAAGTGCATTAGCTGGTTCAGATATTAAAGTTATTGCAGATGGCGGTATTAGATACTCTGGCGATATTGCAAAAGCTCTTGTAGCTGGTGCAAACCTTGTTATGGTTGGTTCAATGTTCGCTGGTACTGAAGAAGCTCCTGGTGAAGTAGAATTATTCCAGGGCC
The DNA here is from genome assembly GCA_963628765.1 of Succinimonas sp. Classification (GTDB taxonomy): domain Bacteria; phylum Pseudomonadota; class Gammaproteobacteria; order Enterobacterales; family Succinivibrionaceae; genus Succinimonas. Next base: position 2,203 of record CAVGFV010000111.1, on the reverse strand, counting down.
GTTCTTTCAAATCTTATCGTGGTATGGGATCTCTTGCAGCTATGGCTCATGGTTCTGCAGATCGTTACTTCCAGTCTGATAACGCAGCTGAAAAATTAGTTCCAGAAGGAATTGAAGGTCGTGTTCCTTACAAGGGATATTTACGTAACATCATTCATCAGCAGATGGGTGGTCTTCGTTCTGCAATGGGTCTTACTGGCTGTGCAACAATTGATGAACTTCGTACCAAGGCTCAGTATGTTCGTATTACTGGTGCTGGTATTAAGGAATCACATGTTCACGATGTTACAATTACCAAAGAAGCACCTAACTACAGAGTTTAATAGTTAACCTCCTACTCGCTAACGGACAGTGTGAAAGCACTGTCCTCTTTAACTAGGAAAATTTTTCTAATGTCCGAACAGAATATACATAAAGAACGAATTCTTATTCTAGATTTCGGTTCACAAGTTACCCAGCTCATTGCGCGTCGCGTTCGTGAGATTGGTGTTTACTGTGAATTATGGCCTTGGGATACCACTGAAGAAAAAATTAAAGAGTTTTCTCCTAATGGCATCATTCTTTCAGGTGGAGCTGAATCAGTAACTGAAGCTGGTTCACCAAGAGCACCTGAATACGTGTTTAAGGCTGGCGTACCAGTTCTTGGTATTTGCTATGGTCTTCAAACAATGGCTGCACAACTTGGCGGTGCTGTAGAAAGTTCAGATAAAAGAGAATTTGGTTACGCTAAGATAGACCTTGATTCTAACGAAAACCCACTTTTTAAGGATCTTTGCGATTCTGAAGAAAATGGTGTTAAGCAGCTCGATGTATGGATGAGCCACGGTGACAAGGTTACCAAGTTACCTGAAGGCTTCACTGTTGGTGCGCATACCGAAACTTGCCCATATGCAGCAGCTTTTGATAATGCTCGTAAGTTCTATGGTGTACAGTTCCACCCAGAAGTTACCCATACCAAAAAAGGCTTCCAAATGCTTACCAATTTTGTTAAGGGCATTTGCGGACTTAAAGGTCTTTGGAAATCTGATGCAATCATTGAAGATGCTATTGCGAAGATCAGAGCACAAGTAGGAAAAGAAAAGGTAATACTTGGACTTTCTGGTGGTGTCGATTCTTCTGTAACAGCACTTCTTCTCCACAAGGCAATTGGCGATCAATTAACCTGTGTATTTGTTGATAACGGTCTTCTCCGTCTCAACGAAGGTAAGCAAGTTAAAGAAATGTTTGGCGATCAATTTGGTCTCAATATTGTTTATGTTGATGCAGAAGATCGTTTCTTATCACAGCTTAAGGGGATTAGCGATCCAGAAGCTAAACGTAAAACCATTGGTAGAGTATTCATTGATGTATTCGCTGATGAAGCAAGAAAACTCTCTGATGTTAAGTATTTAGCTCAAGGTACTATCTACCCAGACGTTATTGAATCTGCGGCTGCTAAGACTGGCAAAGCTCATGTGATTAAATCTCACCACAATGTTGGTGGTCTTCCTCTAGATATCAAATTCTCATTGGTTGAACCACTTCGTGAATTGTTTAAGGATGAAGTACGTCGCATTGGTATTGCATTAGGTCTTCCTAAGGAAATGGTTTATCGTCATCCATTCCCAGGTCCAGGTCTAGGCGTACGTGTATTAGGTGAAGTTAAGAAAGAATATTGCGATCTTCTACGTCTTGCAGATGCAATATTTATTGAAGAACTTCGTAAAGCTAATTGGTATGACAAAGTATCCCAGGCTTTTGTAGTTTTCTTACCTGTAAAGGCTGTTGGTGTAATGGGTGATGGTAGAAGATATGATTACGTAGTTTCATTACGTTCTGTTGAAACCATCGACTTTATGACTGCAAAATGGTCAGAACTTCCTTACGATTTACTTGGAAGAGTATCAAATCGCATTATTAATGAGATTAATGGTATTAGCCGCGTATTGTATGACGTTTCTGGAAAACCACCAGCAACTATAGAGTTCGAATAATTAACGAAATTTCTGAAACCGCATAAAAGTTGTGTTTGCAGGTACCAGTATCAAATATCCCGAAAGTTGAATAAGCTTTCGGGATGTTTTTATTAGATGTCTGGTAAAAAAAACGCTGTCTTTTTGAGTAATGTTTGTCTAATGTTTGTCTAATGTTTGTTCAATGTTCCCAATGGATAGTGTATAATATTTTGTGTAAACGATAGTTCCTAAGGTATGGAAAAAGGAAC
>CAVGFV010000110.1:0-21130 GCA_963628765.1 Succinimonas sp. | reverse complement strand
TTGCCATCTTTCAATTAGGGGGAGTATATCCTGAAAAAATACTGATCACTGTCGGATACAAGATAAAAATAGGGCAATTGTCTAAAAAGGAAAGGAGAGTACCAAAAATTACTCTCCTTTTCCCTTTTTTAGCGTTGTAATCGCTAATTATTTAGCCTCTGGTTCCTCAATAAATTCTGGAAGTGGCTTATGCACTTGACCTACGAAACTATATATTACAGGAAGTACGAATAGGGTAAACAATGTGCCTATTGAAAGTCCTGCGACAATTACTAATCCTATTGAGAATCGGCTTTCGGCTCCTGCTCCGCTTGCAGTGAGGAGTGGTAATAAGCCCGCCACCATTGCTCCTGTTGTCATTAGAATAGGGCGGAGACGTACACTAGCAGCTTTTTTAACAGCCTCAATTCGAGATAATCCATTTTTGAGCTGTTCTTCACGACTTACTTCGCAGATAAGGATACCGTGCTTAGAAATAAGTCCTACAAGAGTGATTAAACCTACCTCTGTGTAAATATTTAATGTTGCGAGTCCTAAAGCTAAGAATATCAAGGCGCCACTTATTGCGAGAGGAACTGCAATAAGAATTACACAAGGATCTCTCCAGCTTTCGAATTGGCAAGCGAGAACTAAGAAAATGATGAATACCGCAAGAAGGAAGGTTGTAACCAAAGAGCTGCCTTCTTTTACATATTGACGAGATTCACCTTTGTAGTCGTGAGTGTATCCCGTTGGAAGATCAGGTACTACCTGTTCTTCGAAGAAGGTTATGGCATCTCCCATGCTTACACCTGGGGATATAGCAAAACTAAGAGTAGCTGCATTCTGTTGGGACATTTGAGAGAGTACACGAGGTTGACTCTTTACGTTTAATTTCAAAATGCTTCCCAAAGGAATCATATTACCGCTTTGTGATTTTACATAATAGCGATTAAGAGATTCAGGTGTGGCACGTTCGATTCTTTCTGTTTGAGGAATTACTTCATAGGAGCGTCCATCAATTGCAACTCGGTTAATGTAACCATCAGCCACCATAGCAGATAGGGTCTGTCCTATGGAACTCATAGTTACCCCATAAGCACCGGCTTTTCTACGATCCACATTGATTTGTAGTGTTGCAGAGTCATAAGAAAGGTCGCTACTTGTGTATACAAAAAGCCCACTTTTTGAAGCTTTTTCCATAACATTTTCAGCTACAGCGAAAAGTTCTTCAAAGTTTTTCGGGGTCATGATAACGAATTGAATTGGAAGACCGCCTGATGAACCAGGTAAGGCAGGCATTTGGAACACTGTTGAACTTACATTTGGGTTATCAGATAAAGATGGAGTCATGCGAGTGATAACATCTTTCATGATGTCTCTTTCAGCATATTCCTTCAAAACCATAATTCCCATGATCTGGTTTGATGCCGGAACGCCTACAAATCCAATGGTTGAATTTATAGCAGGATCCTTTTTAGCCTTTTCTGTAATCTTACGGATACTATCTTCAAGATAATCAAGATTGGCATTATTAGGCCCGTTACCCATCATCATAAACGCTCCGGTATCTTCATAAGGAGCTGTTTCAGATTTGGTGTATTTAAATAGTAATGGTAGCGAAATCATAATAATGATTGCCAATATTACTATTGGAGCTCGAGTGGTGAGAATGGCACTTAGCATGGATTCATAAACGCTAGTGAGCTTGCCTAAGAATTTATTTACTAATTTTTCAAAGGCTCCAGGAGTAGCATTTTCTTTGAGCATCTTTGAACACATCATTGGTGACAATGTTAATGCGATGATTCCTGAAATGAATACAGATCCAGCAAGAGTTAAAGCAAATTCTGTAAATAAAGAACCGGTTATGCCTCCCATAAGGGCAATTGGTGAATATACAGCACCAAGAGTTATAGTCATTGAAATAACAGGAATTGCGATTTCTCTAGTTCCAATGATAGCTGCACGGAATGGGGATTTACCTTCTTTTATGTGTCTATCGACATTCTCAACGACAACTATTGCATCATCTACTACAAGGCCTATAGCAAGCACCATAGCAAGTAGTGTCATAAGGTTAATGGTGAATCCGAACATACTCATCACCATGATTACACCAATCATTGAAAGAGGAATTGTAACTATTGGTATGACTACTGCACGTAGTGATCCCATAAATAGTGTAATCACTATTAGTACAATGATTGCTGATTCGATAATAGTGTCGATAACTTCATTGATTGATTCTTCAATAGAGATAGTACTGTCGTAAATGATTTTCATATCGATATCAGAAGGAAGATTTCTTTCCAACTCTGGTAACATATTTTTTACGCCAGCTGCAATGTCTAGAGGGTTAGCAGTAGGGGTGGCATCTACAGCCATAAGCACTGCTTTATCACCATTAGCTAAAGCTCTATATCTATCGTGATTAGCTTCAAGAGAAACCTTTGCCACATCGCGAAGGTGTACAACAGCACCTTTGTTTGATGAAACAACTAAATCTGATAATCCTTCAACATCTGCAACTTGAGTTTTGGTATCAGTATTTAAAAGGGTAAACATACCAATCATCTGTCCAGAAGATGTTTGGTAGTTATTTGCTTGAAGTACGGATAGAATTTCTCCGGCACTTAAACCATGTGCTGCCATTCGAACGGGATCAAGCCAAATTCTGAGGGCATAATCATTACCACCGTAGAGAGTAACTTTGGCTACACCGTTAATTGTAAAAATTTGTGGTGTTATAACACGGTTTAGGTAATCAGTTATCTGAGGTCCCACAAGCTTAGAGCTTGAAAAGGCAACATAGATGACTGATGTAGTAGATCCAGTAGATAATGTTATTGTCGGGTCTTGAGCTTCACTTGGAAGCTGTGATTTTACCGAATTCACTCTTGAAAGAACGTCTGCAAGAGCTCCGTTAGGATCGGTATTTAGCTTCATGTTTATAGTGATTGTAGACATACCCATCTGCGAGGTTGATGTCATATAATCAATGTTATCAGCTTGTGCCACAGCCTGCTCTAACGGAACAGTTATAAAGCCTTGAATAAGATCCGCACCAGCACCGTAATAGCTTGTTGTAACCGTAATAACGGTATTTGTCATTTCCGGATACTGTCTTACTGCCATGTTCTTTAGAGCCTGAAGTCCCAATAGGGTAATAAGGAGGCTTATACAAATGGCAAGTACCGGACGTTTTATAAAAATGTCAGTAAACATGTTTATAGCTCCGGAAGTTTTTCAGGTTGTGTGAGAACATTGGTGGAGCTAGTTGTTACAGGGCTTCCATTAGAAATACGTATCTGTCCTTCTGTAATGATTTCATCGCCTTCGTTAATTCCTTTGGTGATGACAATCTTTGAAGCGTTTTCACTTCCTGTTTCAACAGTAACTTGCTCAGCAATTTTTTGTCCATCTTTATCAGTTTTTACACGATATAAGGAAGTGCCATATAGGTTGAAAGCAACAGCTGTTTTAGGAACAGCAATTTGTGGTTCATCATTAGGTAAAATAACATCGACTTTGGCATACATGCCAGTAATAAGTTTATTTGCAGGATTAGGAATTGTGCCTTGTACCTGAAGAAGTCCTGATTCATAATTCATTACTACTTCAATTGCCGTGATCTTGCCTTCAAAAACTTGTCCTGGGTATGCATCAACACTTATGTTAACAGTTTCGCCTATTTTTATACGATCAACTTCGTTCTGAGGTACAGTAAAACGTACTTTAACTAAAGAGTTGTCTTCAAGATGTACTATTTTAGAACCTGGTTGAAGGTATTGTCCCTTGTAGACATTACGAATACCAACCTTACCGTCAAATGGTACTCTAATTTTCAATTTATCTAACTTAGCTTTTATAGAATCAGCATCGGCTACAGATGATTCATAATCAGCTTTTGCATTATCAAGATCTTGTTGAGAAACATTTCCTTTTTGAATTAGGGCAGAATAACGAACGTATTTTTTCTTTGCAGCTTCTATTTTAGCTAGAGCAGCTTCTAAGTTTGCGGTTTCTACAGTATCGTTTACTTGTACTAAAACATCGCCTGCCTTAACTAAATTTCCAGAGTCAAAGAAGAGTCCTGTAATGCTTCCTGAAACTTCTGATACAACATCAATACCTTGGTTAGGTTCAATAAATCCGATTGCACTTAAACTTTCTTGCAAAGGAGCCTTTTTGGCAATAGTGGTAACAACTGGGCTTACTGGAGCTTTTCTATTAGCAAGATACTCTTGAGTGAGTTTTTCTTTATAAGCATTAAAACCTATTACAGCACCGAAGGTGACTAAAGCTGCAATTGGAATTGCAATCTGCCATAATTTCATTGTTTATCCCTGTTTTTTCAAAGAGAACATTAATATTATAAATATTAAAAAAAGCGATTTTTATCCACTATTCTACCAATTTTTATGTAAAAAATAGTGAATTATCAAAGTGTTACTGTATGCAGATCAAATTTATGACTTTAGAAGGCTTTTAAAAAAAGTTTTATTCTTTTCTTCGCTTTTTTAGATTTTTGATTAGTGACTTTTCGGGATCTTTATCCTCAAGAAGGCTTGTCATTCTAGCCATCAAAACACCACTCAAAGCTATTAAATGCAGTATTCTTGCGTAAAGAAATAAGAATGGAATGGATGAGTAAATTTTTAAATAGCGTTCAAAACCAACAAAGAATTCTGCGATATCGCTAGTTCTCATGTGCCATCTTTGTCTAAGCCAAAGATTTTGCTTAAGGAATCTGTATAAGCAATACGAAGTGACATAAACATTAGCTGGAGTGATGATTTTTGAAGAAACACAGATAGCTAATGGATTATAAATAATACGGTACCCTAGAGAGGCTAATTTTGCAGGAATATACAGATCGGCGTAATAAGGAACATTGACATCCGGTATAACTCCAGGAATGGCCAAATATTTTGTTCTATAGGCTACCATCCTAAAAGAGCTAAAAATTCTCATAAGGTGCCAAACTGGGTAATCTTTGCTTGTAAAAGGGTAAAGACAACTATGAGCGAACCTTGTGAGGTGACGGTTTTCTTGGTTTGAAACTTGTCTTCCTGTAACTACAGCAAGATCTGGATATTTTAAAAAGTATCGAAAAAGCTCCGATATTCCTGAAGCATCTATTTCCACATCAGGAGCGAGACATATTAATATTTCAGAATCCATGTTGTCCATTAATATGTAACGCATTAACGCGGTTTCGTTTATAAAATTTTTCTTACTTAAAGGTTTTACTGTGCAACCGTATGTTATTGCCGTTTCTCTAGTATTATCGGTAGATTCTAAATCATATATCTTAATTACATCGGCATTAATTACGCGTTGCCTCGTAAGCGCTTGAAGACAATCACTGAAACTTTGTCCGCCATTTTCGCAGAGTATAGCAACAGTGATTGTCATAGCCATAATAAATAACCTATTTCGTTAATTTTATAAAGTTTAAGAAAGCATAACCTTCGTGTTTGCCAACGCCTAAACCTAGAGCATACATTGCAACTAGATGTTTTGCAGCCATTTTGTTGTTTTTATCAGCCATGTTAGTTAGGAAGGCTATTGTCTTTCCTGTATCTTTAGGACCTCCAGCGAGACCGTACATTCTTATAGCAGAACTTAATAGGGCTGCTTTGTTGTCACCTCTTCCAGCAGCCTTCATTAGTGTGGAGAAAGCCTCTTTACCATCTTGTTTGGTGCCAATGCCAAATAATTGCATTACGCCCAAGTTATTTAAAGCTTTTAGATGATCCTTTTCTGCGGCCATGCCGAGGTATTTAACAGCATCTTCATAATTCTTTAGTGAATAGTACTGCATGCCTTTTCTAAAGAATCCTTCAGCATCATTACTATCTCCACTTGGTTTTGCCGCACTATATAAAAGACTATTCTTTTTTCCACAAACTTTAGCAGCATCGCTTTCTAATGTTGAAAGATTGAGGCTACCACCAGCATCTAAATAGCTTTTTAAGAATAATGGATCTTGAACAGAAGCTGCAGCAAGCCATGATTTATTCTTATTCTTAACACCAAATACCCCAGCCGCGACAGGATCTGCACAACTCTTTAAAGAACTATCACCAGTTTCAATCCCTCTTAGGAATTTTGCAGCTGGTATTCCAGAATTATTTAATAATGCGCTACCTCTAGTGGTATCTTTAGCAGTTCCTTGTCCTAATAGTTTCATCGCTCCTAAGTAAGCGTTTGCCTGTTTATCATTTTTAGATTTAGCAACAACTTGTTCTAGAAGATTGGCTGCCTCAGTTTGATTGTTATAGTTAGGTTCCGTAATCTTTATGAATGCAAGTTTTCTCATACATTCAGTTTGACCTTTCTGGCTACCTTGTGTGAATTGACCGACAGCAGCTCTAAGGTCCTTTTTGACGCCACGCCCATTTAAGAACATATCACCGAGACGACAGTATCCTTCAGCTTTATCCTGTTTTATAGCTTCACGATAGAATTGTTCAGCCTTTTTCAAATCTTTACGAACACCTTCTCCGTTTTCATAACGTTTACCCATTTCTACAGGGAATTTGTTTTGAATTTCCTCAGGGGCATTTGCAAGGTATTTACCTAGCTCTTTACTGTTATTCGTATCGATATAATATTGCATCAGTATCTTATTAACTTCTTTATCGTTCTTAAGATTTGCTGCTTTAAGATATTTAGCACCTTCAAAGCTATTCTTATTCGCTTTAAGGAGGGCTAAGCCAGCTGCTCTAAAGGCATCTTTTTCTCCTTTTCTTGCTGCTTCAATGTAGTATTTATTGGCTTTGTCCAGGTTCTTTAGATTAGGAGTAGCGCCACCTGAATAGATTTCAGCAAGTGCTAAAGCAGCCTTTTCATTACCATATTTACCCTTAGCTGCCTTTTGAAGGTATTTCACTTCTTCATTGATATTCTTTTCTACACCTTTTCCATCATGATACATTTGCGCAAGGATGTAATCTGCATCTCGGTGATCATGGGCACTGGCACCAAGAAGATAATCTAATGCTTTCTGGTAATCAGCAGGAACTAACTTACCTTCATAGTAAATCCTACCAGCTTCGTTTTGGGCTTTTGCATGTCCAGCATCTGCAGCCTTAGTGATGAGTTCTAACCCATGTGTACGATCTTTTTGAGAACTCTTTTTATCGTTAAGAAGAATAGAGCCTAAGGCAAATGATGCTTCAATATTTCCAAGGGAGGAAGCTTTATCAAGAAGGCCACGTCCTTCTTTAAGATTCTTTTTAACGCCTTTAATACCATTTATCTTTCTAATAGCAAGCTCATAAATAGCTGCTGAATTATCTCTCTTGATTTCTTTGTTGATAGTGTCAATATTGGCATCACGTAGTTGTTTTGCTGTCAAGAGAGGAGTGTTATCTTCAGTTTCAGTTGTTTCTGTTGTCGCAACTTCATTGTTAACTGGAGTTTCAGCTTCTTTAACTGTTTCTTCTTTATTTGATGGTGTTTCGTTATTATCAGCGATGGTGATTACATTGTTACCTTTGGTCTCTGTTTGTTTTTCATCAACTTTATGTTTTTCAGTTTCTTTATTATTTGTTGCAACAATAGTAGTATCAGCTTTTTCAGCTTTCTGTGTCTTGTCATCAGGTTCCACAGTAGCAACAACTAAAGTATTCCCACCTTCGAGAGTATCAGTAGTCGGTTCCTCTTCTGCAGTAGCTGCTAGAATAGTATCTTCAACATCAGCAGATGGAGCATTTTGATCCCTCTCATAGGTATCTTGCATATCGCTCCAAATGTTTCTTGAACGTTCATAGAGATATGCAAAAGGATCAGCGCTAAGTCTATCAAAATCAAGGCTTGCCATGCTGTCTTCAACACTTGTGAATTCTTTAACTAACTTTAGCTTAGATTTTGCTTGCTGAATCTTAGCATCGATTACATCTTCGCTTGCAAAGATTTGTAATGATTCAGGGCTAATATCAAGGGTTCTTAAAAGTTCTAACGATTTTAAATTTGCATTGAATAAGGGCCCACTTTCACTGATACCGACAAACATCCCTTGTTTTGGATTTTGTTCTAAGTGGTTTTCAACTGCAGCAATATTGGAGCCTTTTAACGATAAGATTACAGGTTTTTTGCCTGCATAAATCTTCTTTAAGAGCGCTAAATCTGTTTTAAACATGGAGCGCTCGGTATCTCCCATCTTATTGATGCCACGGTTTAGAAGTTCCTCATAGCCTTTTTGGTCTGGTAAGAGAACATAAATTTCTGTTCTGTCTTCACAAGCTTTGATAGGTGTGGCTAAATTCAATTTTACAGCATTAAGTTGGAGCTTTCCTGCACTTGCTACATCTTTAAAGACCTTACCTGTAGGCGTTCCTGTTACATTAAAAGGTTTAAAGCTTCCGAATTGGCATTCAAAAAATATCCTAGCATTATCAAGATAAGATTGTCCTTCAGATAAGGTCTTACTGTAGTTATCTTTGATAATTTCATAATTTCTAGTGCGTTGTTCTGGTTTTATTCCATCAATTAGAGAGATGTAATTAATTACGTCAGGAAGAGAAATATTCAAATCCTGTATCTCGCTTAAGCTTTTAGCGTTTAAAGCGTCAAAATCCTGAGCATCAAAGATCTTTTTTTCCTTATTTTGAGCAAGCGTCGGTACCTTGCTTATCAACTTATTTACTTCTTGGGTTATGAAGTCTCGCATTTCAAAAGGAGAAACACGACTGTAGTCTCCTTGTCCAATAAGGTAACGACATACCTTTAAAGCGTTAATAGTTCCGTATAGAGATCTGATGTCTGTTATTGTGTAGTCTATGTTATGAATGAAGGCTTGGTAAGCAATAATACTTCTTTCAAGTTGGACTAAATCAGGATCATCTGAGTGATAAAAAGCAAATATCTTCGCAAGACTATCAACATAAAATTTATAGCTGGCCGCACTTTGACGATTCACAAGATGTTCTTCAAAATTATGTATTCTTTTTTCAATTTCTTGATTAGCATCTCCAGAAATATAAGGAGAAATACTTATTGGAGTATTTCTATCGTCATCAGTCATGGTGGCATCTTCACCATTCCTTGCCTTGAATTCTAGTTCGCGAAATTTATAAGTAATGGCATCTACTTCTTGAAAATTTTCTGTGAGAACAGCATTGTAAAGGGCTGCAGCCGCTTGGTTGGCTGTGGTTACTTCACTGCTATTTACGAATGTAGCATTTTGGACATTTTCAGAATCATCAGAAGAAAAATCGCAGGCGCTGAGGCTTAGAGTAGCAGCAATAGCGATACTTAAGGCCAAAGTTTTCGGAGCATATTTTTTTAGATTATTACGTTCAATTTTAATTTTTTTCATTTTTTGCACTGCCATTATTCAACGTCAAAGTCTGAAATAAGCTTATTGTTTGCATTGTACCAATTATGAATACATTTTCATAAAAAAGAAAATATCTTTTAGTTCATGTCTATCGAAGATTTCCGAACTAATTAATAATTGGAAAATCTTTGTAGTACTTCATTAAAAAGTTTTTTATAACGAGGAAATCTTTTCATAACCAATTTTGGTGATGATATCTTCTTGTACTTCACTAACATACAATCTGCAGTCAATTATAGTAAAACGATCTCCTATCGCAGGGAAACCACCAAGTTGATAATTAAGGAACTCATTAAGAGTAAGATTTTTTTCTAGGCTTGTAATAATAATTCCATAATTTTTTGCAACTTCTGGCATCTTTAATTTGCCATCAAGAAGGATATCTCCATGGTAGAAGTGAGGAACTTTTTTAACGGCTGTGTCGCCATTAAAAATTAAGTTAAGAAATTCTTCATCTTCGCTGTGACCTATTATTGAGATAATATCTCCTTTTACAAGGCAGGTGTTGCCGCTAGGTTTAATCATTTGTCCCTTTTTGAACACAGCTACGATCATAGTCTTGCTTGGGAATTTGATTTCTTTTAATGGTGTTTTTTCAAATTTAGTGTGTTGCACTTCGTAACTGAAGATTTCAAAATCATCATCTATGGTTATTCCTATTTCTCCCTTGCTAATTGGAGCAGCCATACTTGGAGCATAGGTTTTAAACAGCTTTGCCATAGGTAAGATGGTGGCACCTTGTACTAGAAGCGAGAAAATAACTACGACAAACGCTACATTAAAATAAAGTTCACCGTGAGGTACGCCGAACATAATTGGGTAGATAGCTAGAACAATTGGAACAGAACCTCTTAATCCCACCCAAGATATAAAGGCAAGATCAGCTGTAGTGTACTTAAAGAATGGCTTTAAGCACAGGAATACAGCAATAGGTCTAGCAATGAAAGTTAAAGCAAGAGCTATGATGATACCTGTTCCCATATATGTCATGAGATGACTAGGTGTTACTAAAAGACCAAGTATTAAGAATAACCCTATTTGCGAGAGCCATGTAAGTCCATCTAAAACAGGCTTTATATAGTTAAGCTGTCTTGATTTTTTGTTCCCAATACACATGCCTATGATGAAAATAGCGAGGAAGCCTGAACCATCAAGACTTGAGGTAATTGCAAACCCCGTAAAAGCGATACCTAAAACCAATAAAGAATAAAGTCCTGTAGGGATACTGATGATGTTTATAATGTAGCGGGCTGCGAAACCAAATATTATGCCGAAGCCAGTTCCGAACACAAATTGTTTGAAAAAGAAGAAGCCAAGAGTTCCATAAGACTGTTGTTCTTCTGCAGAGGCACCAGTTCCCGTTTGTATCAAAGTAATAACAGTCATGGTAAGGAATATTGCCATAGGGTCGTTGGTCGCTGATTCTATTTGAAGCGGGGCCTCAACTTTATTTTTTAACGTGACTCCGTTATCACCTAAAAGGCTGAATACAGCGCCGGCGTCAGTAGAACCAATGATCGCTCCTATGAGCATACATTGGTAAAAAGGTAGCTTTAGAAGATAGTAGGCAACACACCCCACAATCAATGATGTTATGAGTACACCTATTGTAGAAAGCACCATTGAAGGCGTTGCCACGCTTCTGAAGGTTGAAAATTCAGTTTGACATCCCCCAGAGAACAAAATTATTGCCAAAGCCAGGTTGGCTGAAAGGAATGCTTCATCGTAATCATCGAAGAGTATTTTTAAAAAAATACCTTCAGAGCCACATAACATACCAACACCAAGGAATAAGAGGAGCACTGGTAGCCCCATAACTGATGATAGTCGGCTAGCAAAAATACTTACAGATAGTAATAATCCAATGATAAGAATGGCGTAATTTAATGTTTCCATGGACCTACAATGCAAAAAATTAAAGCTCTGAGTTAGTTCATTCTAAACTATTCAATGGTATTACTCAAAAACATGATGCTATGGAAGTGCTATTTTTACGTTTTTTTTAAATCTATAAGTGAGATAGCAAAAAGAGTCACTGCATTCAAAGAGAATCTCTTATTGTGTTAAGATTGCAAAGTAAGTATGTGTTCCACGTAATAATGCGGAGTATTTATGCCTAGCTCCAAATTTATGTTAGTTGTTGCTCTTTCCTTGCTTTTTAAAGGAGGGGTAGCTTTTGCGGAAATTCCTATCTTGGATTATTCCGTTTCTGAATGTGCTTCAGAGAATATTCCAGAAGAACTGTGTCGTAAGGCAATAGTAGAGCTTGATAATGAATCCCTTCGTACAATTGCAGAAATATATATATCACGTGGAGATAAAGGGCTAAATTATTCACGCGCTGTTACTTCACTATACAAAGCCACTGAACGTCACGATTCAATTGCAGAAACACGATTGGCACAATTCTTTGTGACACCTGGATACGAGAGAATTGATGAAAGTATAAGGCTCTTACATTTAGCAGCACGTAACGGTTACGATTTTGCACAATACCTTTTAGCTATTTCTTATTTTAATGGATTAGGAATGCTTCGCTCAAATTACGTTATAGCAGTGAATTGGGCGAAACAATCTGCAATTCAAAATTATGTTCCAGCAATGGTTTTTTTAGCTTATTGTTACAATAAAGGTCTAGGTGTCTATAAGTCCTTTGACAAGGCAGAAGAATGGTACCAAAAAGCTGCTGAAAAAGGTGGAGAATCTGAACTCTATAATTTAGGATGGCTATATCTAACGGCAGACGATAAACACCGAGATGTAAAAAAAGCCTTTGAATATTTCCAAAGAAGTGCAGAGCAAAATTGGCTTCCAGCAATTAATGCGTTAGCGATTATGTATGGTAACGGTATTGGAACCGATGTTAATGCTGAAAAAGCTACACAGTATTTTGAAAAAGCAGAAAAAGCAGAATATGCTTTAGCTTTTCTAAACCATGGAATATATAAATTCATTTCGATGGCCAAATACGATAAGTACAAACAAGGAAGAGTTGCGCGTCAATTATTTGAAGAAGCTTATGATCGCAATGTCTACGATGCTGCTGCTTGGATAGGGGAAACTTATTTTCAAGAACCTGATTTAACTGAATCCTTAGCAAATAAGGGAATTGAATGGTTTAGAAAAGGGGCAGAAAACAATTCATCACTTTCTATGTATAAGCTTGGTCTTATTTATGAAGATGGTAATTACATAGATAAAAATTGTTATGAAGCGGCTGAATGGATTGCAAAGGCTGCTTACCAAGATTTTCCTGAGGCAGAATTAGAATTAGCTGGTTTGTACGAACAAGGATGTGGCGTTGTCCAAGATTCAGAATTTGCTTTAGCTTTAAAAGAAAGAGGTTATAGCCATAAAAAGTATGGTGATTTTCCTTTCAAGATAGAAGAACCACTGCCAAATAATTTGGATTTTGCTAAAAATATATCTAATACACCAAACAAAAATGAATTTAATGAAACAAGCATTATGATGAGTATTGAAAATGATATAATTAACCATCAGTAATGCTATTTCTAGCTGATTATTTTTTAAAAGAAGCTAACATTGATACACTAATATCTAGTTAAATTATCTTACTCGTTCAGTAGTAATAAGGAATCTCAATGAAGATTGCAAATGGAGTAATTTATTCCATCCTTTTTGCTTGTATAAGTCAAGTATCTGCTTCTGATACAAGAGAAATTTTAGTTTCTGATTGTGTTAAAGATGGGATTCCTAGCGATCTATGTGAAAAAGCTATTACAGAAAATGATTTAGATTCATTACGTAGGCTAGGCGATTGGTATCTTGGTCATTTTGAAGATAACAAGAAAGATGCCAATAAGGCGAAAATTATTTTAGAAAAAGCATCTTCGCTAGGTGACAGTTTCTCTAATTATTATTTATCTGAGCATTATCTAACAGGATTAAATAATATATACCCACTAGATGAAGAGAAGGGTAAAACTTACCTTCAGAAGGCTGTCGATTCAGAATATCCAAAAGCTCTAGCAAAGATAGCTTATCTTTATTTTTATGGAACTTATGGATTTGAAAAAGATTCTTTTAAGTCTAAAAAATACGTGGATTCTGCACTGAAATCAAATGTTGCAAGTGCTGAAAACCTAGCTGGTTTTATGTATTATAATGGCGCAGGTTTTGATAGAGATCCTGAAAAGGCATATGAATATTTTTTAAAGGCTGCAAATCATGGTTTGGTTTCTGCTTATAATAACCTTGGCTTTCTTTATGAAATGGGACAAGGTGTAGCAAAGGATGAAGCAGAAGCATTTAAGTGGTACCAGAAGGCCGCGAAACGTGATTTGCCAACAGGTATATTGAATTTAGGAAGATGTTATCTTTATGGAATTGGTGTGCCATCAGATTACATAAAAGCCTTTGAAATATTACTTAATGCTGCTAACCATGGCAATTATGATGCTATGTATCTTGTGGGATGGTTGTATCGCTCTGGATATGGCACTAAAGCTAGTTTGTCTACTGGTTTTAATTGGCTACGAAAAGCTGCCAAACATGGGAATGCTTGCTGACATGTATGAAAAAGGCGACGGCGTTGTCCAAGATCTTTCTGAAGCAAAAAAATTGAGAGAGTATGTTAAGAATACTTCTTGGTATCGTTATGATGATGAAACAGAAGTTCCGCCATCCTTGGTTGTAGCCCCATAACATCTCTTCACCTTAAAGATTAAAATTTTGTAAAAAGCATTATCGTTTATTGCGATAATGCTTTTCTATGTATTTGTATTATATAAAACGGATATTCAGATATGGCTGTTCAAATAACATTCCGTACCTTAAAAAAAGCATTGGAATGCGCACTCATAAGAGATCGTGTGCAAATTTTACGTAAAGCAAAAAGAATTTTTGGCACAAAAGAACACCCTTTAAGTCCTTCTGAAAGTGATTTGGAAAAGTTAGTTTTAGATACTGCTGCAGCCTTAGAAAAAGCACAGACCAGAAATAATGGCATTCCTGTCGTTACTTATCCTGAATCGCTTCCTGTAAGTCAACACCACAAAGAAATAGCAGAACTTATAAAAAAGAACCAGGTGGTAATTATAGCTGGTGATACAGGTTCAGGTAAAACAACACAGCTTCCTAAAATATGTTTGGAAGCAGGCTTGGGAAGGAAAGGATTTATTGGGCATACACAGCCTAGAAGATTAGCAGCTCGTACTGTAGCACAGCGTATTGCTGACGAACTTAAAGTTCCTTTAGGAACCACCGTTGGTTACAAAATTCGTTTTGGAGATCAAACAGCTGACAATACGATAATCAAACTCATGACCGACGGTATTCTCTTAACCGAATTAGAGCAAGATCGTTGGTTAAATGATTACGAAGTGCTGATTATCGATGAAGCGCATGAAAGAAGCTTAAATATCGATTTTATATTAGGCTTCTTGCATGATCTTTTGCAAAAACGAAAGGATTTAAAAGTAATAATAACTTCTGCAACTATCGATCTTGATAAGTTTAGTAAACATTTTTGGGATGCTCCGATAAAGATCGTTGAGGGACGTACTTATCCTGTTGAAGTCAGATACGAACCGATAGGTGAGTATGAGGACGAAGATGGTGAAGCAGAGGTAGACGAAGATGACTTATTTCATGCTATCTTAAGAGCAATAGACGAACTTACTCAAGAATCTCTCGGGGATATCCTTGTCTTTTTGAACGGAGAAAAGGATATTGCTGAAACAGCCGATTTTCTCAGAAAATGTAATTTAAAAGGTACTGAAATTCTTCCTCTGTATGCTAGATTAAGTAATGCAGAACAAAACCGTGTTTTTCAACCTCACGGTCTTCGAAGAATTGTTTTAGCGACAAACGTTGCGGAAACTTCAGTTACAGTTCCTGGTATACGTTATGTTATTGATCCAGGTACAGCTAGAATAAGTCGTTATAATCCTCGGAATAAAGTCCAACGATTGCCAGTAGAACGCATTTCTCAAGCAAGTGCTAATCAAAGAAAAGGACGTTCAGGAAGACTTTCTGAGGGTATATGTATAAGGCTTTATAGTGAGCAAGATTTTTTATCACGCCCAGAATTTACAGACCCAGAAATATTGAGAACTAATCTCGCACAAGTAATATTGCGCATGATTTCTCTTAGAATACCAAATATCTATGAGTTCCCATTTATAGATCCACCTGAAAATAAAATGATCAATGACGGCATAAAACTTCTAGAAGAATTAGAGGCTGTTGTCAGAGGTGAAAATGGAAATCTTAAGCTTACGGAAATCGGTGAAAAAATGTCACGTTTCCCGTGTGAGCCAAGATTTTCTAGAATGCTAGTAGAAGCAGATAAAAAGGGCGCTCTTCATGAAGTTTTAATTATTTGTTCTGCATTAAGTGCTCAAGAAGTACGTGAAAGACCATTAGCTTTTAGGGAAAAATCTGATGAGTGCCATAAACGTTTTAATGATGAAAAATCAGATTTTAAAGCGTATTTAAATTTATATGATTACCTTCAGAACTTAAAAAATACGGAAAGTGCCTCCCAAATGAAACGCACTATGAAAAAAGAATTTCTGTCTTTTTTGAGAATGCGCGAGTGGATGGATATCTATAGCCAACTGCGTGAAGCCGCGAAAGACATAGGCTTTAAAGAGAATCAAGAGCCAGCAACATATGAAGAACTTCATATGTCTTTACTTGTTGGTCTTTTAGGCCAGATTGGCATGAAAACTAGTGAAAACTATGAGTATCAAGGGGCCCGTAGTAATCGTTTTTACCTTTTCCCTGGTTCTGGTATTTCTAAAAAAGCACCTAAGTGGGTTATGGCTGCTGAAATTGCAGAAACTTCAAAGGTATATGCAAGGACTGTCGCCGAAATAGATCCTTTATGGGTTGAAAAGTTAGCACCAAGACTTATAAAATATTCTTGGAGTGATGAATATTGGAGTAAAAAGAGCGGTGCCGTTCTTGCTTTAGAGAAAGGAACTTTTTATGGGTTACCTTTGTTTTCTGATAGAAGAGTTAATTTTACAAAGCATGATCCTGCGCTTTGTCGTGAGCTTTTTATTAGAGAAGCTTTAGTAAATGGTGAATTTCAGACTAATGATGAATTTTTCAAACATAATCTTTCACTAGTTTCTGAGGTTGAGGATCTAGAAGAAAAGTCTCGTCGTAGAGATATTTTGGTAAGCGAAGAAACTCTGTTTGCTTTTTATGATGAAAAAATTCCTGATGATATTGCCGATGCTAGAACCTTTGAAAAATGGTGGCAACGAAAGCATCGAGAAGAACCAAATTTTCTAGATTATGACATAAAAATGCTTCAACGAAAGGATACTTCAGAGATAAGTCCTGATATGTATCCTGATCATATTCAAGTGAATAATTTTAGGATTCCTTTAACTTATAATTTTGATCCTACAAAAGAAAATGATGGTGTAACAGCTGTTATTCCTGTAAGTGTCTTAAATCAGATTCCTGAAGATATATTTCTTTGGTTGATACCAGGATTAAGATTAGAACTATTTACTCAGTTAATAAAGACTTTACCAAAGGTACTAAGAAGACATTTCGTTCCAGCTCCTGATTATGCAGCCAAAATAAATGAGTCTATAAAGCCAGAAGATGGCTACTTTTGGGATGTGTTAATCAAAAAAATGACAGCACTTTCTGGGCCTTTAATCAAAAAAGACGACTTTGTTTTAACTTCATTGCCAACTCATTTGACCTTTTATTTTAGAGTAGTGAATTCCAAAAATCGCTTGCTAATGGAAGGTCGTAGCCTTGAGCATATTAAGAGTAAGCTAAAAGATGAGATGAAAAATTCTTTGGCAGAGGTTTTAAAGGATGTTCCTAAGTCAGAGAAATCTTCTTCTTGGACTTTTGGTGATATTCCAGAATCCCAAACTAGAAATCTAGGCGGTTTAGAGGTTGTGGCCTATCCAGCTCTACATGATGCAGGAACAGGTGTAACAATGGAACTGTATGGTACTACTGAAGAAGCGGAATCCCAAATGCATAAAGGTTTGAAACGACTTATTATGCTTAGTATTCCAAGTCCTTTAAAGTTCCTTGAGGAAAAATTACCTAACAAGGCTAAGCTGTCCATGTATTTCAATGCTGTAGGTTCTGTGAAATCTCTTATTGAAGATTTGGAATCGTTAGCACTTGATAACCTTATTGAAGAAAATGGTGGCAATATCAGAAAAAAAGATGATTTTTTGAAAATTACTGAATTAGCTAAATCTTCAATTTACGATCGTGTTCTTTCGTTAGCGACTGTGTGTGAAAAAATACTAGTTAAGGCCAATGAAGTAAGAAAGAAGCTAAAAGGAAAAATGGACTTCCAAATTGCTTATGCTTGGAGTGATATGGGAGGGCAATTAAGCCATCTGATTTATAAAGGCTTTGCATCTGATGCCACAATGAAGTATTTCCCAGAAATAGAACGTTATTTAGATGCTATTTTAAAACGCATGGAAAAAGTTCCTCGTGATCCTAACCGTGATCTTCTATTGATGAATCATTTCCAAGCTGTAGAAGAAAATTATGAATCATTATTGGGGTATTTTTCAGGAAAGATAGTCCCTAAAGATGTGCACTTATTGAAATATATGCTCGAAGAATTGCGAGTTTCTTTATTTGCACAAGGACTCAAGACTATGTATCCAGTATCAGAAAAAAGAGTAAACTCTGAAATAGAAAGGCTCAGAAAGTTATACAGAGGCTAATAGCTTTTGTTGGTAATGGCTAGATACTTATTTTTTGTAGGCATAGTCTGTTTATTGTAAAATTAATTGTGAAACTTATTGGTGTATTAGATGATGAATAAATGGTTAGTGGCAGCAAGATTAAGAACTTTACCACTTTCATTTTCTGCAGTTTTGCTTGGTATTGTTGTAGGTCACGTAAATTATTCGGGAACTGAGAATTATTGGCATTTATCGCTTTTAACAGGCTTGATTATTGTTACCGCTGTTTTTCTCCAGATTTTGTCTAACTATGCCAATGATTATGGAGATGCTGTTTCAGGTGTCGATAACAAAATAAGAAGAGGTAGGATTAGCGTTCTTCAACAAGGCAAAATGACAATAAAAGAGCTGAAAACTGCAATAGTGGTGCTTTCTGTCGCTTCTTTATTTTTCGGGACTGCCATGCTTCTTGTAGCTTTTTGGAATAATTGGCTCTCTCTTTTAGGCTTTTGTGTAATAGGTGCTTTAGCTCTTTTTGCTGCTATTACATATACAATTGGTGTAGCTTACAGCTATATGGGGCTTGGTGACCTTTCTGTATTCATCTTTTTCGGCCTTGTGGCAGTTTTAGGTAGTGAATATCTAATTTGTCTAGATTTAACATTTTTAAGTTACATTTTGGCCATAAATGCGGGGTTTATGGCAATTATGGTTCTTAATGTAAATAACCTTCGAGATTACAAAAGTGATATTGAAGGAGGGAAAAATTCGGTTGTTGTACGTTTAGGCCTTCATGGTGGAAAAATATATCACTGTGTGTTATTGATTGGTGCGCTTCTAATGCTCATGATAACGGGGATTATTTTAAATAGCTGGTGGAGTTTCCTTATTTTTCCAGCAATGGTTCCATTGATAAAAACAGGTGTGTTTACTATTACCCACAGTGATGCAGGTGTTGTTCTAGAGCCACAATTAAAAAATACCTCAATTGCTGCTTCAATAGTAAATCTTTCTCTTTGTTTAATATTAATCTTGAACGATATTACTAGTGCCTAAAATTTTGCAAATTCACAAAAACATTTGAAATTTAAAAAAATTTGATATAATAGGTCGTCATTTTGTTGCTAGTTGTGACTTAATGATGAAAACTCTTGCCATGGATGGCTTGGGTATATGTTTAACTCCTCTTGGCATGACGCTGAGTGGCTTTGTTTATTATTTAAGTTTAATTTATTATGTCAGAATCTTTTGCTGAGCTTTTTGAAAAAAGTGAATCTGCTAAGCTTAACTCTTTAGTTAAGGGGACCGTTGTTTCTATCGATGATAAGTCAGTTATTGTTGATACTCATTCTAAATCTGAATCTGTTCTTCCTATTGAATCATTCAAAGATGCAGAAGGAAATGTAACAGTTAAAGTTGGTGACGTTGTAGACGTAGTTCTTAAGAACGTAGCTGACGACGATGGCTCAACTGTAGTTTCACGTGAAGAAGCTAAGCGCGTTGAATCATGGGGCAAACTCGAACAAGCTCACGAAAATAACGAAATTGTTGTCGGTGTTATCGATGGCAAGGTTAAGGGTGGCTTTACCGTTTCTGTTGACGGCATTCGTGCATTCCTCCCAGGTTCACTCGTTGATATCCGTCCTGTACGTGATACTACAGATCTTGAAGGTACTCCGTTACAGTTTAAGGTTATCAAGCTTGATCAGAAGCGCAACAATGTAGTTGTTTCTCGCCGTGCTGTTATTGAAACAGAACACAATGCTGATCGTGAAAGCGTACTCAGCCAGCTTGAAGAAGGTCAGGTTATCAAAGGAACCGTTAAGAATCTTACTGAATACGGTGCATTCGTTGACCTCGGCGGTATCGATGGTCTTCTCCATATCACCGATATGGCTTGGAAGCGCGTTAAGAATCCAAGCGAAGTTGTATCTGTAGGTCAAGAAATCGAAGTTAAGGTTCTTAAGTTCGATAAGGAACGTAGCCGTGTTTCTCTTGGTCTTAAGCAGCTTGGTGCAGATCCTTGGGAAAATATTTCTGAACGTTATCCAGCAGGCACCGAAATTGAAGGTGTTGTTACTAACCTCGCTGAATACGGTTGCTTCGTAGAAATCGAAGAAGGCGTTGAAGGTCTTGTTCACGTTTCTGAAATGGATTGGACCAACAAGAACGTTCATCCTTCAAAGTTTGTTTCAATCGGTGAAAAGGTTAAGGTTAAGGTTCTCGATATCGATCAAGAACGTCGCCGTATTTCTCTTGGCCTTAAGCAGTGCAAGCCAAATCCATGGAAGCTCTTCAGCGAAAATCATAAGATTGGTGAAAAGGTTACTGGTAATATCAAGAGCATCACCGATTTCGGTATGTTCATTGGTCTTGACGGTGGTATTGATGGTCTTATTCACCTTAAAGATATCAGCAATGCTGGTGATGGTGAAAAGGCTATTCAGGGCTACAAGAAGGGTGATGAAGTTACTGCTATTATCACCAACATTGAAGCAGATCGTGAACGTATCTCTTTAGGCATTAAGCAGCTTGAAGATGATCCATTTGCAGCATTTGCAGACGGCCTTAAGAAGAACGTTTCAATCCTCAACGGTACTGTTAAGTCTGTAGACGCTAAGGGTGCAGTAATCGATCTTGGTAATGGTATCGAAGGTTACATCCGCGCTTCTGACGCAGCTGTTGAACGTGTTGAAGATGCTTCTACTATTTTCAAGGTTGGTGACGCTGTTGAAGCTCTCTTTGTTGGTCTTGATCGTCGCGAACACAAGATTAACCTTTCAATCCGTGCTAAGAGCCAGGTTGAAGAAAAGAAGACCCTTGATGATATCAAGTCTTCTAACAAGGAAGCTAGCAAGAACAACACCAATGCAATGCAAGAAGCTTTCAAGCTTGCAAAAGGTGAATAATCCTTCGCTTAGTATAGCTTAATAAATATGAAAAGCCCCATCGTCGTGATGGGGCTTTTTTTTAGATAATATCTTAACTAAACTTTTATTTAATTTATAGACATCTTCTTACGTAAGCGTATTTGCAGACGGCGTATTGAATTTTTCTTGAGTAGATCTTCGGAGTCTTAGCAAGACTCATTTTGATCTTGAGAGTTATCAATGGCTGTTGCTTTACAGCTATCAGGAACTTT
>CAVGFV010000109.1:0-11153 GCA_963628765.1 Succinimonas sp. | reverse complement strand
TTGTGTGTGTTTTAACATTGGGACATCGCAAAAAAGTTAATTTATAGAAGTCCCCTTAAGATAAAACGTGGTCCTGGACGCCCAAAAGGAAGCAAAAATAAAATACAATAAATATTTGTTATTACCGGTAAACAGCATTGTAAAAAAATTAGAGTTTATTTAGCCTGTTTACCGAAATTAGAAAAATTAACGTATATACGAGGTATTTTTATCGTATTTAAAACACGATAAAATACATACCTTTACAAGCTTATAAAGATTTTGTTAGTAAAAATAAATCATAACTAATGATTTCACCAATTGGGAACTATTATGTTTACTACCTATTATTCTGACAGTTTAGAAATCCTTGCTCTTATCGGTGGCAAATTAATGCATGATGATGCTACGGGGGATCCCTTTAAGAAAGAAGTAATAGTAACGCAGAATAGAGGTATGTTTACTTATGTTAAACAGGTAATGACCACCCAAAATGGTGTTTTTGCCCAAACTGAAAATATCAATCTGTGGAACTTTATTTGGAAACTTGCAGAAATTGTTCTTCCAAAAGGCAAAGAGGCAGGAACGAACGGTAAAAGAAATTTTGACATGTTTAGCCGTGATGCCATGAAGTGGAATCTTATTGGCTTGTTTTCTAAAGATAAAGATTTAGACAAATTTCCGAATATCACAGCTTATTTGAATCAATCTCAAAATACTCCTTTAACTCCTGAAGAAAAAGAGCTCCGCATTTTTGATTTTGCTGATTCCCTAGCTGACGTTTACGATAAATATCAGATCTATCGCAGCGATTGGATTCAAAAGTGGATGCAAGGCGATGAGAAGAGTTGGCTTTCTGAACTTAACAGAAAGATAGATATTGTTCCTAAGAAATTCTATGAAAATAGTAATGTTTCCTTTGAAAACCCACATCAAGAAAAAACTGATGAATATTGGCTCTGGGAGGCTAAACTATGGAAACTTATGGAAGGGAACCTTGCTACAGATGATCTTTTAGAGCTTCAGGATCAATCGCGCTCGGATATCATGGAACGCCTATGTAAAGAGCTTTTAAATAAGAATGCTGATAGCTTAAAGGATCGTATCCTTGAAAAAATACCTGGGAGAATCTTTATTTATGGTATTTCTTCAATACCTCCAGTAATTCTCGATGTACTCATCGCTTTAGGACAGTATATCGACGTGCACTTTATGTTTTTGAACCCTTGTAGTGAGTATTGGGGTGATATCATAAATCTTAATAACAAAAACATTCATGAAATAACTGAAAAAATTATTTCCCGCTCTATCTCTTGTAAGAAAACTTCTGATTCTAAGTTAAGTGAGCTAGAGGTAAAAGAGGATCATAAACCTCTCATTAATGAAAACGCTGTTGATGAAAAGTTTGAAATCGACATTTTAAATCAAGGAAACCAATTACTTCTTTCATGCGGTAAAAGAGGGCGTGATATGTTAGCCCTCTTAGTGGAGCGCACTGCCGATTACGCTAGCCTTTCTGATTTACAAGGAAAGCCTCTTATAAATGAAGTAAGTGCTTACGTGCAAGACTACAATCAATTAAAGAATGACAATCAATCGAATGATGGCGTCAGTATTTTAAAACTTATAAAGCACGATATGTTCGTACTTAAAAGTCGCTACGATAGCATAGGTAATAAAGAGCCATTAAGAGAGGTTGACGTTAAAAATCCATCAGTAACTTTTGCATCCTGTCCTACTAGATTAAGAGAAGTTCAAGTCCTATACGACGAGATTTTAAAGATTTTCGACGATGATGCTGAGAGAATCAAGCGCGAGAAGGAAGAAGCTGAAAAGAAAGGTGAAGAATACAAAGCTAATCCTCTGAAGCCAAGAGATATTATTGTAATGGCTCCAGATATTGCGATGTATACACCGATGATCAATGGTGTATTTGAAGCTGCAAACGAAAACCAAGAAATGCATCTTTCCAACCTTAAGGAAACCGAAAACAAGAAAAGAAACGTTGTCCTTCCTTATGCGATCTGCGATAGAAGTATGCACGATGAAAACCCTATTTTAGGAGGCGTTAGTAAGCTTCTTTCTTTAGGTGATAAGAACCATCTTTGGACTGCCCGCGATCTCATGGATTTTTTGACTATAGAAAATCTGAGAAAACAATTCGGAATCCAAGAGGACGAATTAGATACTATTTCAGACATCCTTTATAACAACAATAGTATTATCGGCCTTGATAGCAATGATGTTGTAGCATACAAAATTGTTGGGGAGCCAGACGAGGATTCGTCTACTAAAGATAACTCTATAAAGTCTACTGATTTTCTAGGTCAGCTTACGGATGTTACTTTAAAGCAAGGCATAAACAGGGCCATCATGGGCAGTATGATGCCTTTTGATGGAAGTTCCGATAAGGTTTGGAATGCTGAGAATGAGGGCGATAAAGTTCGTCTTATTGGTGCATTTGGAGATTTCTTAACGAAAATTTTGAACCTTAGAGAAGAACTGGTTGAAATGAATGCGAAGTCTGATACAGCTACTTTCCTTGATTGGAATACCTTTATCAAGAATCGTATTTGCGATGTATTCTTTGAGTTCGGTAATGAATACATCAGCATTATGAATTATCTTAAGAAATGTTTTCAGGATGCAGAAGAATGTACTAGCCACCTTAAGAAACGCCCAAATCTTACTTTAAATTTAATAAGACGTTTTTTCGATGATGTGGTTGCTGGCGACAATGATAGCCATTCACCATTCCTAAGAAGTGCCATAAATTTCTGCACCTTTGTGCCAATGCGTTCAATTCCGTTTAAGCATGTTTTTATGTTGGGAATGAACGATGGGGATTTCCCATCTACCGTTGTACCGGTAAGTTTTGACTTAATGAATGCTAGTTGGCGTAAGGGCGATCGTAATCGTTCTGATGATGATAGATACATGTTTTTAGAAGCGATTACTGCTGCAGAAGAATCTTTGCACATTTCCTTCATTGGTCGTGATCCATCAGATGGCTCAGAAAAGAACCCTTCTATTGTTGTATCGGAATTAATGGACTATATCTTTGGAACAATGAAGCCATGTAAAGATAATGAGGATTTAAAGCAATATATTTATCGTAATGTGTCATTAAGTCCATCAGATCCGGCAAACTATTCAACAAAAAACAAAAATCAATCTTACCAGGAACAATGGTTTGTAGATAAAAATAAGAATAATGACAGAATAGAGATGCTTCATATAGGGCAAGGAATATATCCAAAAGGGGAACTCCATGCCGTAAATAATGAAGTCGAAATTAAAGCTAAAGATTTCCTAAGGTTTGTTGGCGACCCTGCGAAGTATTTTCTTGAGAAGAAGATAGGGATCAACGAGGATTACAATAAAAATGCGACGACATATGAACGTTTTAATCTAGGCTTTCTTGAAAAGGCAAGTTTGGAGTTATCTCTTTTTAAGAGCAGAGGCAATCTAAACACAAAACTAGAAGTTGCTGTGAGACAAGGTAAGCTACCTGCTGGTTATTTGGGAAGCTATGTAAAAAAAGATATTGATGATTGGACAAACGCTGTCGATAAACTATTTGAAGATATCCCTGACATTAACGCTTCTGAAAGCGAAAAATTACAAGGAAGTGTAATATTTGAAAATATTCCGGATTTTGCATCCAGATGTATTCAAGAACATGAATTAGCTTTAAAAGAAGGTAGAAAATCACCTTTTATTACCGATGATGTTGGAAATTTAGAGGAAGAATTAAAGAGTATATTTCCAACCGAAGAAGACTCTAATAGCCCCGATATTGAAAATGTACAGACAAATTATTTGAATGTCCGTATTACAGGCATTGATGCCATAAATAATATTTATAAAAATCGCATTTATATAGATCCATATAATAAAATTACAGGTGATGCTGAAAACAAACATGCTATAAAGTGGTTTGCAACACTCTGTCTTTTACGTTGTGCTTTAAAAGATAAATTTTTGTATAAAGAAAAAGTTAAGTTTGTAATTGCAGGGAAGAATGTCGAAGAAAAAAGCATTGTTTTAGAAATTTCTCAAAAAGACGCAGAAAAAGTAATTAATAAACTTTTGATAATTTTTGTTTTAGGACAGGTTTTATTAGTTTCTTTTCAAAAAACTGATAAAAACAATAATAGTCAAGAGGAAGAAAAAGGCACCAAGCGTGATTTTAGAAATCCTAAAAAAATTCTTTATGGTGATGACTGGCCTGGCGAAAAACTATGCTTCATTGAAATCATAGGCAAAGCTAAAGATTGTATTTATGGCAAATATAAAGAAAGTAAAATTAAAAAGGCAAAGGATTAAAGGGGCTAGACAAAATGACTGAGAATATAAAAGTTACCAACTTACCATTGAATGCTAGTTTTTCTTTAAATGGACCTGGCTATATAGAAGCTTCTGCTGGAACTGGAAAGACTTTTACTATTACTTGCTTAATATCAAGATTAATCCTAGGAAGTAAAAACTTTGAACCAGTACCTCTAGAAAAAATTTTGGTAATGACTTTCACTAAAAGTGCTGCCCGCGACATTAAAAGAAAAATTCGTGAGCGACTTTTAGAAGTTAATGCACTTTTTCAGGATGACCGTGAAGAGCCAAATTGGGCATCTACTGATCCTGATAATCTTCTTTGCTATCTTTATGACTTTGTTAAGATTTTTCACGATCCAAACGAAAAACTAAGTCAAAACGACGAAAAATGCCTAAATCGCAATCAAGTAGCTAGGTTATTATTGCGAAATGCTCTTGAAAATATAGACAAGGCCACTATATCCACTATACATAGTTTTTGTACCAGAATGCTAAAAAGGCATGCTGTTTTAGCAGGGATGTCTTTTAATCAGAACCTTGTGACAGGCGATGACGAGGAAAATAAAAACCAAGAAGCTATTTTGCTCGCTATAAGAGAAATTTTTTATAGTAGTGGGCTTTCTGAATCAGATACAGAAAAAATCCTCAAAAAGAGCAAAATTTTTGATAGTGATTCTTGGTTGTCGAATCTTGCTAAAAATTTAAATATCTATGCTTCAGAAAATAGGATTAATCGTTACCCTTATCCAGAATTTTCAAGTAAAGATAGTACACTTAAAAAAGCTTTTGAGTCTCTAAAAAATTTTAATGAGGAAAGCAGAGAAAAACTCGAACCATTATTCCATAGAATTAATGAAGAATATAGCTCGCTCGTAGGTAAAACAACTTGTTTCTCCGAAAGCAAGAAGGATTTTGGTAATTGCTTTTTGGATGTTAAGGCCAACGATGAAAACTTTTATCAAAAATATTATGAACAATTCAATGAGTTTCTTATAAAAAGCTTAAACCCAGATAAACTTATAAATGAGAATGCTGATACTATTAAACTCTCGGTCTCAAATGAAAATTTAAAAAAGATTGAAGAAGGTTCATCATTATTGAAATTTTTTTGGGGAAAAACTAAGAAAACAAAAGGTGAAGTGCTCAATAATCTATTAGATCAAGGTTTTGCCGAGGTAATCGAAGAAATAAATCGAACAATGAGTAATGTTCCTGATCTAAAAAATATTGTCTACGATAGGGTACTTACAAGAGCTGCAGAATTTTTAAAAACTGAGAAAAATCGTGATGGCATTATTTACCAAAATGATCTCTTGTCTAGCCTAGAGACAGCAATTAGATTGGAATCATCTAGTAATAATGGGAAACAGGGCCCTTTAAGTAAGGCTATTTTTAATGATTTCCCAATCGCCATTATTGACGAATTCCAAGATACCGACCCAGTGCAGTTTTCAATTGTAAGCCAAGTTTATCTTGATTACTTTGAGAATCACAAAGAACTTGTTTTGAAAAAGTGCCATCATACAGCTGAACAGCCAAAACATTCACTTGAAGGTTTTTATGTAATCGGCGATCCAAAACAAAGTATTTATCGTTTTAGAGGAGCTGATGTTAGTTGCTATAAATCTGCTATTAAAAAAATTAGTGAATTTTGGAAAAATACCGATGAGGCGGAGAATCATAAGGGTAATCTAAAGGTTAATTACCGTTCAAATTCAGTGCTTGTTGATCAAGTAAATAATCTTTTTTCAGTAATAAGCGAAACTGAGTGCACAGATATAAATGAAATAAAAATTGAGGATCCGAAGTTTTATCTTTCTTGCTATAAAAAAAGTGACATTAAATATGATCCCGTTGGTACACCATCACGTAGTAAGGAAAAATTTTTAAAAATAAATAATCAAATTGTAAGCCCACTTACGATATGCTTTGAAAATTTAGAAGATCGTAAACCAGAGAAGAAAGAAGTAAGTGTATATAAAGTTAGAGAAGTTATCTCAGAAAGTTGCGTTCGGAAAATAATTGAAGTTCTAAATAAAGGTAAGCTTGTTGATGTACGTGATAACTTTACTAAAGTATTAACACCTGAGAGAGATGTAAAATTATCAGACATTGTTATTTTAGTACCTAGTAAAAAAATGGCGGCTTTAATTAAAAAGACATTAGGAAAATATGGCATCCCATCCGTCTTTACATCAAATCACAACACGATTTTAGATACTATAGAATTTGAATCTATTTATAATTTAATGCAAGCTTTTTTACATCCAAGGGATGAAAAGGTATTGCGTTTTCTTATTACGAGTAGTTTTTTTAATAAGACAGCTACTGATATTTCAGGTTTCTTCGATGCAGAATTTGATGAGGTTTCACAAACTCTTATTGAAGGACTCGATCTTTGGAAAAAACACGGTTTTATTTCAGCATATAGCTATTTCGTATCAAAACTTGGAATTCTTGATGAGCTATCAAAAATTATAGGTGGAGAAACGGTAATTACCTTACTAAATCAAGCTGCTGAACTTGCGCAAAGTTTGTCTGCCCATACCAATAATTTTGATGGTATTGTCTCTTTATATAAACACCTAATGGATGACGCGAAGACAGGTGATAATGAATTATTAGATGACTCTGATTACGCCCTCCGAAGTGGTGGAAATGAAAAATTAATAAGAATTACTACCTACCATAGTTCGAAAGGGTTGGAATACAATTTGGTCTTCATGCCTTATGCTGGCTTATGGTCTAGTAATTGGAATAATAAACCTCCTTTTGAACCTACTCTATATTTGAAGGATTATTCTCCTAATGAACCAGGTGGACTTTGTTATGATGTTACTGATAGCCAAGCTTGTAAGGATAACGGTATAACTGAAGATATAGCGGAACAATTACGCCTTTGGTATGTGGCTGCAACAAGAGCTAAGTACGGTATGTTTTTATGGGAAGGTTTTTCTCCAAATTTAATTGTTTCGTCTAATGTAAGGTTGTATACACCTCTATATATTCAATTAAAATTATTTTTGCAAAATAACCAAGTTCCAGGTGAATCTGACCTTAAAAAGTTGGAAGAGATTATTGATAATAAACTTGATAATCGGTATCTAAGTGCCTTGGCAGCTGCGACCAATACTCAAATACCTGTAGTACAGGAATCCAAAATACCACTAGAAGAAAAGTCGGAAGAAAAGCCGGTTTGGGATAAAAAGCAGCTTGCAGATGATGATAATAAAGAAATTTCTGTGAAGGAATTTAAAGGTGATATTTCGAACAATTGGAAGATCCTTTCTTACTCATCTCTTGCAGGTGCAAAATCTCACCATGGCGCGCATGAAAAAGATCCTAACCAAGAAAATTTGGGCGATACAAATGATGAACCTACAGAACATGATTACCCTGATTCAATTGATGGAGATTCGGCACGTATAAGAATTTCTGGTGGTGTAAATACTGGTACTTTTATCCATAGCGTGATGGAACATTTATCATTTGAGAAAATTTCTGAAGATAGGAAAAACTTTAACAAACTAAAAGACAATAAAGAATTTACTTTGGAAAATCTTTTAGAACAAGTTTCTTGTGCCAGGGGGATTTCTGATTGCCTTGATAGCTATGCAGAAAGTTATCAATGGTCGAACGTTGATGGTATTTCTAAACTTACCGAATGGATTTTGGAAGTCACAGAAACTCCACTTCGGAGTGATGATAATTACTTCACACTTAGTGGACTCTCTGATAATGAGACCGTTAGAGAATTAAATTTTGATATCAGTCTTTCTCAAATTAGAGATATGCACGATCTTGTAGAAATCGTAAGACCAGAAGATAAAGACAATAAAATTATCTCATCAATGGAAGTCCAGGGACTTTTAAATGGCTCTGTGGACCTCTTTTTAAAGCATGGTAAAAAATATTACGTAGTGGACTATAAGACTAATACAGTGTGCAAGGATCATAAGGAATATACCAATGAAAAACTTGAAAAACTCATAAAAGATTCAAACTATGATTTTCAGTATTACATCTATGTAACTGCAATGCATCGATTCTTAAAATCCCGCCTTGGTAATAATTATAACTATGACGAGCATTTTGGCGGTGTTCTATATCTATTCGTTCGCGGAATGCTTGGTAAGCCAAAAAATGCACCAGAATCTAATGTTAACGGTGTTTATTATAAAAAGTTGCCATTCGAAACAATTAAGAAGATAGACAACTTATTTTCAGGAAATAAAGCTCAATCCGATGAAGATAAGAAGGCAGGAGAACAATAAGATGAAATATTTTTTTAGTACGCTTTTGGAACTGCCTTTATGGACTTCTCTTGCAAGAGAACAAGCGCGTTATATCTTTGAAAGAATGGAGTCTAATGAGCCTAATAGTAAGCAGATCTTCTTTAGCCCTAAGCATCCATATTGGACTAAGACCGAACAAGTCGAGGCTGATCTTAAAGAGCAGGGCTTTGATAGCCTTGATGCTGAAACTATGGGAATTGTTACTTTGCTTTTGTCTGATGCTTTAGAAAATGGAAGCGTAACTTTAAGCATATCCCAAATCCAAAAAGCATTAGCAGGCGAAGATTCAACATCTATAAAAGAGCGCGTAAAAAATTACTTTTCTAACCGTAAAAGAAAAGATCTAAGCCTTTTAACCTTCTTAGATGCATCTTATGTAAAAGATCATTTAAATTTGATCTCTCAAAAAATTTCTGATCCAGAATACTTGAAAGAGTTAAGTGAACTTTCAAATAATACTGATTTTGAAGTTGTCCTAGAATATCAAAAATCAAGTGTTCTTGATATGCGTTCTCCTTATGAAGATCCAAAAAAGGAAAACATTTCTTTTAAGGAGATAGATCCATATCCTGATACCCCTTCAGATGCTCTAAATGTAGAAGAACTTAAAAAGCCAATAGTTTTTAGCATTGGAAACTTTTACTTTGCTAGGTACTATGCTTCTGAAGTTAAAATCGCAAATATCTTGAATCATAGATTAAGTTCTCAGAATCCATTTTTTGATCGAAGTGATGATTCTAAAAATAAACTTTTAACCATCTTAAAAGGACTTTTTCCTAAAGAAAACCTAGATAAAGATATTAAATACGATTGGCAGAAAGTTGCAGTAGCGATGTCGTTCCTACACAGTTTCTCAGTAATTACTGGGGGACCTGGTACCGGTAAAACCACCACGGTTGCAAAGCTTCTCGTGGCCACTGCTTTATTAAGAAAAGCCTTAGGAAATGCTACCAATCTTACTATTGGACTTGCCGCTCCTACTGGGAAAGCGGCAGCACGCATGAAGGAATCTCTTAAAAATAGTTTTTCGGATCCGAATGTTAAGCTTGGTGAGTTTATTAAGATCACACTAAGTGAATTAGGTTTAAGCCCAGAATACTCACCAGAACAGTTAATTCTCGAAAGCGATACAGTAACCTTGCATTCCCTTTTAGGAATGTATCCTGGCTCCTTAAAGGCTGTAAATAATCATCAAAATACTTTGAAATACGACATTATCGTAGTAGATGAAGTCTCAATGGTAGATCTTATGATGATGCGAAATCTCCTTGATGCCTTAGATGAGGATACGGCAATCGTACTACTTGGAGACCATGATCAGTTGTCAAGCGTGTCAGCAGGAACTGTTTTAGGTGATATTTGTAGTGACCTCAAAAAAGGCG
Organism: Succinimonas sp.; assembly: GCA_963628765.1. Lineage (GTDB taxonomy): Bacteria > Pseudomonadota > Gammaproteobacteria > Enterobacterales > Succinivibrionaceae > Succinimonas. Next base: position 1,162 of record CAVGFV010000109.1, on the reverse strand, counting down.
GTACAAATATCCCAAGTGAAGATCAAAAACTCCTTCACGAACTCACTAAAACAGATCTTGCGGAAGGTGTAATGGCTAATGGTATAGTGAAACTTTTGTATTCAAGACGTTTTAATGAAAAGAGTGCGATAGGCAAGTTGGCAAGCATTGTAAATAGTGACAGTGCCGATAAAGAAGAACTAGACCAATTCTTTAAAAATGATCAAGGTATCAACGTTACCAATAATTACGCAAACTTTAAGGAAGGCGTTTATTTAGGCATTCCAAAGATAGATAGTAAAGATACTGATGATAAGAAGAAAGGTATTGATGACTCGGATATGCTTGATCTTCTTAGGAAGAACACCTTTATAAAATATGTTCCAAGAAGAAATTCATCAAATGATGATGAAAGTTCCTTATCATTCAAAAATTATTTTGATTCGATATTAGCTATCCCTGAAGTCTGTTTATCAGTAGCGGAGCAAAGTGCCACACCTAATGATGAACACATCAGTGAAGGTCTTAAGGAAGTATTTGATAATATTCTTAAGTTTAGAGTTTTGTCTCCAGTTCATGATGGCGACCTTGGTGAGAGAAAACTTAATTTTGAATACAACAAAAACTCCTGTGACTATGTAAATCAATCTATTAATGAGCAAATTAATAGCAAAGAAGTTTCAATATATGATTCTGATTGGTTCCCTGGAAAGGTGTTTCTCATCACCAAAAATAACTACAATTGGGATCTCCATAATGGTGATACCGTAATTGCGGGTTGGGATCCAAAGTATCCGAATTCAAAGAGAATTTGGGTAAAGAGGGAAAGCAAGCAAGATAATGGTCAAGAAGTTTCTAGCTTTGAGTCCTTACCATTTAATATGATTCCGGATTTATCGCTAGGGTATGTTTTGACTGTACATAAATCTCAGGGATCTGAATTTGACCATACAGTGATTGTTTTACCTGAAACTAGTGGCAATAGTACGAAAGAACTGTTTTATACCGCTATTACAAGAGCCAAAACAAAATTGTCTATTTATGCGAAGGTTGAAACTATTAAGGAAGCAATTTCTAGAACTACTGATCGTATGAGTGGACTCTGTAGTCGTTTGATATCTTATTAAAGGGGACTTCTATAAATTAACTTTTTTGCGATGTCCCAATGTTAAAACACACACAA
>CAVGFV010000108.1:0-6903 GCA_963628765.1 Succinimonas sp. | reverse complement strand
TTTAGGTACGTTTCCCTGCCATTTTTATTTTAAATAATAAAAAAGAAGAAGCTTTAGCTTCTCCTTTTTAGCAATCACAGTTAAGAATAATTACTTCTTAATATTTAAATCCTTATGGATTCTGTGATGTAATTCTTGAAGTGAATGTACTGATGCAGTTTCATCAACATGGTTGTCTACTGCAGTAGCGCAAGCAAGAGCAGCCTTGATAGTTGTGGTATAGGTTACTTTGAACTGCAAAGCACCTCTTCTTAAGGTACGGGAATCCTCAATTGCTTGACGACCTTCAGTGGTGTTGATGATGTAATCATATTCACCATTCTTCATGTAGTCGAGAATATTTGGACGGCCTTGGTATACCTTCTTCACTGTACGGCATTTAACACCAGCAGCATTTAACACCTGAGCAGTACCATGTGTTGCATCAAGCTCAAAACCTTCTGCAATAAGTCTCTTACCAAGTTCTGGAAGGAGGTACTTATCAGAATTACGTACTGAGAGAAGTACTTTACCACTCTTAACAATACGTGAGTTTGCACCCATCTGAGCTTTAGCAAATGCTTCAGCGAAGGTATCGCCGACACCCATAACTTCACCAGTTGAACGCATTTCTGGTCCAAGCAATGGATCCACACCTGGGAACTTATTGAATGGAAGAACAACTTCCTTAACTGAATAATATGGTGGGATAACCTGTTCGGTAAGTCCTTGTTCTTCAAGAGATTCACCAACCATGATACGGGCAGCAACCTTAGCAAGAGGAACACCAGTAGCCTTAGATACAAACGGAACGGTACGAGCAGCTCTAGGGTTTACTTCGATGAGGTAAACTTGGTTTTCACGTACTGCGAACTGAATGTTCATAAGACCAATAACGTTAAGCTCAAAAGCAAGTCTTTCAGTCTGATCTTTAATTACCGCTTGGATTTCAGGAGTTAACTGGTATGGAGGTAATGAACAGCTTGAGTCACCAGAGTGGATACCACACTGCTCAATGTGTTCCATAATACCGCCGATAACAACTCTCTTGCCATCGCAAACAGCATCAACGTCAACTTCAGTTGCATTATCAAGGAATTTATCCAAGAGTACTGGAGATTCGTTTGAAACCTTTACAGCTTCCTTAAAGTAACGTCTTAAATCGATTTCGTCGTAAACAACTTCCATTGCACGACCACCAAGAACGTATGAAGGACGTACAACAAGTGGGTAAGTAATCTGTTCAGCTTCACGTACTGCTTCTTCAAGTGAGAAAGTAGTGCCGTTCTTAGGCTGGAGCAAATGGAGACGATTAACAGCTTGTTGGAAACGTTCACGGTCTTCTGCTCTATCAATTGAGTCAGGGCTAGTACCGATAATAGGTACACCAGCCTTTTCAAGAGGTAATGCGAGCTTAAGAGGTGTTTGGCCACCGAATTGAACGATTACACCATCTGGGTTTTCCACTCTTACAATTTCAAGAACATCTTCAAGAGTTACAGGTTCAAAATAAAGACGATCTGAGGTATCGTAATCGGTTGATACGGTTTCTGGGTTACAGTTAACCATAATGGTTTCGTAACCATCCGCCTTGAGAGCCATAGCAGCGTGTACGCAACAATAGTCAAACTCAATACCTTGACCTATACGGTTAGGACCACCACCAAGAATCATAATCTTCTTCTTAGTTGATGGTGCAACTTCTGATTCTTCATCATAAGTTGAATACATATAAGCAGTGGTGGTAGCAAATTCGCCAGCGCAGGTATCAACTCTCTTGTATACAGGGAGAACACCAAGACGATTTCTGAGCTTTCTTACTTCACGTTCTGTAACGCCAATAAGTTTACTGATTCTGATATCAGAGAAGCCCTTCTTCTTGATAAAGCGCATAAATTCTTCATCAAGACCTGAGAAGCCAACTTCAGTAATTTGATGTTCAATCTTAACGAGTTCTTCAATCTGAACCAAAAACCATGGATCGATAGCTGTAAGTTCTTGAACTTCTTTAAGAGTCATGCCTAAACGGAAAGCATCAGCAATGTACCAAATTCTGTGAGAACCAGCATCTTGAAGTTCATGTTCAATCACTGATCTTACATTTTCAGTATCTGGCTTGATTTCTGGATCAAGTCCACTCTTACCGATTTCAAGACCACGAAGAGCTTTCTGAAGAGATTCCTGGAAGTTACGACCAATAGCCATAACTTCACCAACAGACTTCATCTGGGTGGTTAAGCGATCGTTTGCTTGTGGGAATTTCTCAAAGTTAAATCTTGGGATCTTGGTAACTACGTAGTCAAGAGTTGGTTCGAATGATGCTGGGGTCTTATCACCAGTAATATCATTCTTGAGTTCATCAAGAGTATAGCCAACAGCTAACTTAGCAGCGATCTTAGCAATAGGGAAACCGGTTGCCTTTGAAGCAAGTGCAGAAGAACGTGAAACACGAGGGTTCATTTCAATGATAACCATACGACCATCTTTCGGATTAATACCGAACTGAACGTTAGAACCACCAGTTTCAACACCAATTTCACGAAGTACTGCCATCGCAGCATCTCTCATGATTTGGTATTCTTTATCGGTTAAGGTCTGAGCAGGTGCAACAGTAATAGAGTCACCGGTGTGGATACCCATAGGGTCAAAGTTTTCGATAGAGCAAACGATGATGCAGTTATCTTTCTTATCGCGCACCACTTCCATCTCATATTCTTTCCAACCGATGAGTGATTCATCGATAAGAAGTTCGTGAGTTGGAGAAAGATCAAGACCTCTAGTACAAATTTCGGTAAATTCTTCAGGGTTGTATGCAATACCACCACCTGAACCACCCATTGTGAATGAAGGACGAATAATACAAGGGAAACCTACATGACCTTGTACTTCCCAAGCTTCATCCATAGTATGAGCAATACCAGCTTTTGGACAAGATAAGCCAATCTTTTTCATGGCTTTATCGAATCTTTCACGGTCTTCAGCTTTATCGATAGCGTCTGCAGTAGCACCGATCATTTCTACGCCAAATTCTTTAAGAACACCATGGTTCTCAAGATCTAATGCGCAGTTTAATGCGGTCTGACCACCCATTGTTGGGAGGATAGCATCTGGACGTTCCTTTTCGATAATACGTGCAACAACCTGCCAATTGATTGGCTCGATGTAAGTAGCATCGGCCATTTCAGGATCGGTCATAATGGTTGCTGGGTTAGAGTTAACCAGGATTACACGGTAGCCTTCTTCACGAAGAGCCTTACACGCTTGTGCACCAGAATAGTCGAACTCACAGGCCTGACCAATTACAATTGGACCGGCACCAAGAATGATAATACTCTTCAGATCTGTACGCTTGGTCATTTAGTTCTGCCCCTTACGATATTCCTTGATGAGTTCAATAAAATGGTCGAAAAGACCGCCAATGTCGTGAGGACCTGGGCTTGCTTCAGGGTGACCTTGGAAGCTAAATGCTGGCTTATCTTTTCTTTCCATTCCTTGAAGAGTGTTATCGAAAAGAGCAATATGGGTAACTTCAAAGCAATCTGGTAAGGTATCCATATCAACAGCAAAACCATGGTTCTGTGATGTAATCATTACAACGCCAGTACGAACATCCTTAACAGGCTGGTTAGCACCGTGCTGACCGAACTTAGTCTTAATGGTTTTTGCACCACTAGCAAGACCAAGAAGCTGATGTCCAAGGCAGATACCAAAAATAGGAATGTTACGGTCTAAGAATTCACGAATTGCATCTTGTGCGTAAGTACAAGGTTCAGGATCGCCTGGACCATTTGAAAGGAATATACCATCAGGATTCATTTTAAGAACTTCTGATGCTGGAGTTTCTGCAGGAACAACAGTTACACGACAGCCACGTTCTGCAAGCATTCTAAGAATATTACGTTTTACACCAAAGTCGTAGGCAACGATGTGATAAGGTAAATCTTCAGGTTTTTGTTTGTGGTAACCTTTACCAAGTTCCCAAACACCTTCAGTCCATTCGTATGGAGCCTTACAGCTTACAACTTTTGCTAAATCCATTCCTTTCAAACCAGGGAAGTTTTTAGCCATTCTTAAAGCTTCAGCTTCATCAAGAGAATCCCCTGCCATGATGCAACCATTTTGAGCACCTTTTTCTCTCAAAATGCGGGTAAGTTTACGAGTATCGATATCGCAAATACCAACCACACCATGATTAGTGAGGTAATCTGACAAAGAACATTCACTACGGAAATTAGAGGCTAACAGAGGAAGATCACGAATTACCAATCCCTGAACCTGAACATCTGATGATTCTTCATCTTCAGTGTTACAACCGTAATTGCCTATATGAGGATATGTGAGTGTTACAATTTGCTTTGAATAGGACGGGTCAGTGAGAATTTCTTGATAACCGGTCATAGCGGTATTGAAAACTACTTCACCAACAGCACAGCCCTTAGCGCCAAATGAAACACCTCTGAATACCGTGCCATCTTCTAACACCAGTAATGCAGAATGAGTCAAGAAGACCTCCAGAATTACTTATTTATGGGAAACTGCTGAACAATATTTTATGAGATTTTACACGTCTCACAAAATTTAAATCAAATTTTGAGCATTTTATACCATTGACGGAATTTATCAAGATTTATCATATTATGTGTACTAGATCACAAGCCATTTTTATTCAAAAAAAAGCATTTTTCTCTGATAGTAACCTAAAATTTTCTGAAGATTTAGTTGAAGAAGACCGAGATTATGCCAATAAATTTAATTTATAGGCTAAAATAACGGTTCAGAGTTCACTTAAAGAATTTATTATCTAAAAGAATAAAGGTATAAATGTACACTTTCTTAAACATCGTAATCGTATGCTGGTTACTTATTATTAACATCGTAACTTTTTTCGCATATTTTTTGGACAAGAAAAAAGCTATTGCCCACACTTGGAGAATTCCAGAAGCTACCCTTTTGGGACTCACTGCAATTGGTGGTTCTCTTGGCGCTTTCTTAGGCATGGAAGTGTTACGACACAAAACCAAACACCTAATTTTTATTGTAGGCGTAAGGTTATTTCTTGCTATCCATGTAGCACTTTTATTCTGTCTTTACATCTATCCGGGATGGATAACTGGCTAACTGAATATTCTTCAAAAGGCTCTTCAAATTGAAGAGCTTTCTAAAGTAGAAAATAATAAAAAGATCATGCCAAAAGAATAAAATAGAGAATTATGTACTAAACAATTCTGAACGTTTTCTATTTATCAAAATTACTTAAGCCCTTGTAATACATCAAACCTCTTAAACAATAAGTAATTCTAGTTGCACAAAGAGCAGTTAAAACAAAAGCTAAGATAACTATCCAACCACTAAAGAAAAATAGACTCACGGCTAAGAAAGATACCGAAATTAAAAAGGCAATTACTGAAATTTTGAGCATTAACTGCAATCTTTTTCTATTAGTAGTATCCATTTTGAAATTTAACCTATCCGTATCATAATTTTGAAAACCTATTTTTTAATCAATGCGATCGCTTGATTCTTCTATCGAAATGCTCTTCTAGAACAGTCTTTTTAAAATACTTATAAAAATGGCATAACCTGCAATACAGATCATGCCATTTCCTATAAATTAACTCTGTTCCTTTAGAACACAAGAAATTTTACTAGATCTTGTATCCCATTGCCTGACGGATATAAGCGCCAGAACCAATTAAACCGCAATACTTTTCGGTAATAATGTAAACAGGGATTTCAGAAAGATACTTCTTAAAGCGGCCCTTGTCTTCAAAAGCAACACGAAAACCAGAATTAACAAAGAAATCGAGGAATCTTGGAACGATACCGCCAGCAATGTATACACCACCGAAAGCGCCCACATTGAGAGCGAGGTTACCACCGAAACGCCCCATCATTACACAGAATAAGCTTAAAGCACGATGACAATCTGTATCTGGATCATCACGAAGAGCTCTTTCAGTTACATCTTTTGGCTCTAAAGATTCAGGCTGTCTATTATCAGAAATAACAATAGCACGATAAATGTTTACCAAACCCATTCCTGAAAGAAGACGTTCAAAAGAAACGTGGCCGATTTCATCACGGAGAACAGAAAGAAGGATATCTTCTTCTTCGCTATTTGGAGCAAAGTCAACGTGTCCGCCTTCACCAGGGATACTTACCCAAGTATCCTTAAAGTTAAATAGATGAGCTACACCTAAGCCAGTGCCAGCGCCATAAACAACAATTGGCTTACCCTCTTGTGGTTCACCGCCACCTACTTTGATAAGATTTTCTTTCTTAAGAGCAGGAATAGCCATTGATTGACCTGTGAAATCGTTAATAATTTCTAGACGATCAAGACCAAGGTTTGCCTTCATCTCAGAAATATAGAATTCCCAAGGATTATTGGTCATCACTACATGATCACCTGTAATTGGGCAAGCAATTGCGATGCAAGCATTTTTCACAGGAGTGTCTGCATGTTTAGCGAAGTACAATTTGATCACGTCTTCAAGACTTGAATTATCTAATGCAGAATATACTTCAATTTCGGAAAGTTCACCGTTTTCGAGGTTACAAAGTGCTAAACGAGCATTTGTGCCACCTACGTCTCCAACCAGTGCAAAATTTGCCATCTTGTCTCAACTCCTAAGGCTTTTTAATCCGACATAGTCACTCAATGTTAATGTCAGCAAAACTTATATTTATAGTCTTTCAAGATTATTTCTACATGTTACATATAAAACGATAATTTATTATCTTGAAAACTTTAACATTATATATATGCCCTTCATTACTGACAACAATATCAATGCTAGACTTTCATATAATGCTGTGAACTAACTATCAACTATTGAAAATATCTTTCAAAACACGATATTCATTTAGAGAGTAAACACCATTTTGTGTAAACTCCATCTTTACTCAAAATATTTTTCTGCG
>CAVGFV010000107.1:0-2696 GCA_963628765.1 Succinimonas sp. | reverse complement strand
TTGTGTGTGTTTTAACATTGGGACATCGCAAAAAAGTTAATTTATAGAAGTCCCCTTAAGCTAATTTGAAATCAGCATTGTCTAAACAACAATGTGTCAAAATGGTTATTTGGCACTGATAAAATGCATAATCGGTTAAGTAACACTCATAGTAACAACCCGTATTTTTAACCAAATGTGCTCAAGTCTGAAGTCTTCATGCGATAGTTGCTGAAAACAGTGAAAATTCAAACTCGAATGGATGTGTTATATAAGAATTAACGACGTTAATAATTCCTATCACTAAAGACCAAAAGAATTTAAGACTATTCTTCAAGTCTACGCCATTAATTTTATACCTAGTTAACAAAAAGTACTTTAAAAAATCGAGTTTTTTCGATCTAAATTAAAAAAAATGCGATTTTTCAACCATAACTGGATAAAAATATCTATGTTTTTGGTTCAAATATAGCTTTTTTATATGAAAAAATTTCTCATGTGAGTGAAAAATTGAGTTATTTTCGCCTTCTTTGAACAAAAAAAGCTCCTTTTGAAAAGGAGCCAACCTTATGAGCTATGTGAACGGACACCAGACATAAATACTGATGTCTTTTGATTGATTAAAAGACTACTGCAATGCTAGTACCCACCCCTGGCGAGCTGTCTAACATGATGCTAGCACCATGAAGTTCAGCAATATGTTTCACTATTGCAAGCCCTAACCCAGTACCACCTGTAGCTTTTGAACGGCTCTTGTCTACGCGATAAAATCTTTCAAAGACACGATCTTGTTCTGATGCAGGAATTCCTATGCCGTTATCCTTTACAACTAGCATGATTTTTCCTTCACGTTCTTCAGTAACAATACGTACCCTTCCCCCATCATTGTTATAGCGAATGGCGTTCTGTACCAAATTTTCAAGAAGTTCACGCATCATATGCTTATTAGCATTTACCACACATTTCTGGCCTTCCAAAGTTATTTCAATATCCCTTTGTTTAGCAGAAACTTTACAGTTTTCCAAAGACTCTTGAGCTAAAGAATAAAGATCTAACTTTTCAAAAGCTAAATTTTTCCCTGTACGATCAAACTCAGACAAACGGATAATATCGTTAATAAGAGATAGTAAGCGATTGGAGTTCTTTTTTATTTCTTGATACACATGATTTTTTTGTGTCTCTTCAATCATTCCTGCCTGTAACAAATCAGCGTAACCTGATATAGCTGTTAAAGGAGTCTTTAATTCGTGGGACACATTTGCAGTAAAATCCTGCCTCGCTTTGGCGGCCGCCAATACATCAGCATGCTGGCTTTTTAGCTTTTTAGTGAGTGGCTCTAGTTCAACATAAGGGGCATCATAATCAACATCTTCTAAATTATCAGCCATTACTTCTATAGGGTAAATTATCTGTTTCGTAATCAAATGCGATATCACTGCACAGATTCCGATTATAAGAATAATTATCAATATAATTATTGGAGCTACTGAAAAAAACACAGCAAAAATACTATGTACGTTAGTGGCAACTCTTAAGACTGTGCCATTATCTAAAAGAACTGCATAATAAAAAGTATCTACATTTAAGGTATCAGATTTTCTTACAGTCTCTCCTACTCCATCTTTAAAAGCCACAGTAACTTCCGGTCTATTTAGATGGTTTTCAAGGTGTTCAAATGAAACATCGTTATCGTATAACACTGAACCATCTTTATTTATCCAAGTTACACGAAGCTCAGTAATACCAGTCGAAAGTGCTATTTTTGAAATATCAACATTAGTAGACTCAAAGTAATGTGTATCCTTTAAAAGCTTAGCATTTACTGCGAGATCATTAAGCACCTGTTTTTGAAAAAGGGAATAATAAACAAATGTAATTCCAATTGCTGTTGCTAGTACGGCTAGTATTGAAATACCAAGCAATCGTAAATTTATTTTCCTTTTCATTCCATCACATATCCTACATTTCGTACTGTACGAATTCTATTGCCGTAATCTTGAAGCTTTTGGCGTAAAGTTCTTACATGCATCTCAATTGTGCGAGTTTCCCCCACATAATCCATACCCCAAACTTTATCCATTATCGTATCGCGAGAAAGTACAATACCCTTATTTAAAATAAACAAAGACAATAGTTCATATTCCTTATAGGTAAGTTCAATAACCTTACCGCTAATAGACACTTCATGTTTTTCGTTGTTAACTAGAAGTTCATCTAGTTGAAGCTCTTTCGCCTTATCTTCCGAATTTTTAGTTCTTCTAAGAAGTGCTTTAACTCGAGAAATGAGTTCCATTATTGAAAATGGTTTTTTAATGTAATCATCAGCTCCGTCTTCTATTCCTCTTACGAGATCAAGCTCTGAACTTTTGGCTGTTACCATAATCAAAGGAAGTGTTTTAGTTTCTGCTTTTCTCCGAAGCTTCTTTACTATCTCATTCCCGTTCTCATCAGGAAGCATAATGTCTACTAAACATAAGTCTGGCAACTTTTCACTAAGCGTCTGATAAAAATCCTTTGCACATGGGAAACTAACTACATTATGTCCTGCATTTTTTAATGCAAGCTCCTCTATTTCCCTAATGCTGTCATCATCTTCTATGACATAAATCAGAGCCATAAACCATCCCTTATTTCAACTTAATTTCTAAAAAGAATATATGTATGTTAAACGAATCCAGATGTTGACATAGTTTACGAACTTCTCTTGACCAACTCTA
>CAVGFV010000106.1:0-2544 GCA_963628765.1 Succinimonas sp. | reverse complement strand
TCTACAACTTCCTTAAACTTTTTTTCTGTGTATGTTTAAAATGACAGAATTACGGTTACGAATCTTCAAACCCAGAGTTTTCTCTGGGTTTTTTCGTTTTGTAGCACAAAATTTTTATTCAATTATTACTTGAGCAATATAATTTGACAGCTCTAATAGTTTTTACTAATTTAAAATTGTAGAAGTTATTAACTATTGTATCGAGGTGAGAATATGCCTGAACTTCCTGAAGTTGAAGTGACAATGCGAGGTATATCGAAGGTTCTTATCGGTCACGCAATCGACCATTTTGTAATTCGTTTTTCTACTCTTAGAGAGCCAATTTCAGAGGAGTTTAAGACTTTAACCAATCTTAAGGTTCAAAGAATCTCGAGACGTGGAAAATACATAATTATCACCACAGATAAAGGAAGCATTCTTATCCATTTAGGAATGTCTGGACACTTGCATGTGCTTCCCCCAAATGGGCCTGTTATAAAGCATGACCATGTGGATATTGTTACTGATGAAAATAAAGTAGTTAGATTAAATGATCAGAGACGTTTTGGTTTGTTCTTATGGTTCCCTAATGGTCAGGATCCCTTGAAGGATCCTAGATTAGCTAAATTAGGACCAGAACCTTTAGAGGAAAGTTTTAACGCTGATGTGCTTTATGCACGTCTTTCAAGAACAAAAATGCCAATAAAGAAAGCTTTGATGGATAACGAGATTCTTGTTGGTGTTGGTAACATTTATGCGAATGAAGTGCTTTTTGCTTGTCATATAAGTCCTTTTGCAAAAGCTAATGAAGTAACCCATGACGAATGTAATTTGCTTGTTGAGAACATTAAGAAGATTTTAAGAGCTTCAATTAAGCAGGGTGGTACTACGATTCATGATTTTAGTGGCTCTGATGGCAAGCCAGGATACTTTTTTAGAGATTTGAAAGTGTATGGGAAGGCAGGTCAGGCATGTCCGGTATGTGGTACTACGATCGAGTCCACGGTGTTAAATAGAAGCACTTTTTATTGTCCTAAATGCCAAAATTGCCCTGGCATGAGTAATAATGGTAAGTAACCTCTGATTTATGCCTTAAACATTAGCGAATTCTAAATTTTCAAACGGTAAAATAAAAAAGAGAGCTAAAAATTAGCTCTCTTTTTCTATACCATCTTTTGGTAGGTTTAATCTTCCATGTAATGTTCAGGAAGTGGAATATGAGCCACTCCTGATTTAACAGCAGCTTCTGCTACAGCTTTTGATACCCGTTTAAGAAGTCTATGGTCAACAGCCTTTGGCATGATGTAATGTGGACCAAATTCCAAATGATCAGCGCCTGCTGCTTTTGCAACTTCATCAGGTACAGGTTCCTGTGCTAAGAGTCTAATTGCGTTCATAGCAGCTTTCTGCATCTCTAGGTTGATATCAGTAGCTCTAACGTCAAGTGCGCCACGGAACAAGAAAGGGAAGCATATAACGTTGTTAATCTGGTTTGGATAGTCTGAACGGCCAGTACCGAAGATAATGTCAGGACGTAATTTTTGAACTACAGCTGGCGCAACTTCTGGATCTGGGTTTGAACAAGCAAGGATAACAGCCTTTGGAGCCATGTTAAGAACTTCTTCTTCGTTAACCAAATTAGAACCTGATACGCCAAGGAAGATATCAGCACCCTTCATTGCTTCTGCTAATGTCTTTGGACCAGTGTCGTTAACGAAACGTGGCTTTTCACCATTGAGGTCAGTACGGTCTGAGCGAATTACGCCATGTCTATCGATCATGAAGAAATTCTCTCTCTTTACTCCGCAAGCTAATAAGAGATCTGAGCAGGCAACACCTGCAGCACCAGCACCTAAGCAAACAGCGCGGCATTCTTCAATCTTCTTACCCTGTAGTTGAACAGCATTTAAAATACCTGCAGTGGTAACAATTGCAGTTCCGTGCTGGTCATCGTGGAATACTGGAATTGAACAGATGTGCTTTAATCTTCTTTCAATTTCAAAACATTCTGGAGCTTTGATATCTTCGAGGTTGATACCGCCGAAAGTGTCAGCAATATTAGCTACAGTATTAACAAAGTCATCGATATTGTTATGTTTTACTTCGATATCGATAGCATCAACACCGGCAAATTTCTTGAATAGAAGAGCTTTACCTTCCATAACAGGCTTAGATGCCAAAGGACCTAAGTTTCCGAGGCCTAAAATAGCAGTTCCGTTAGATATTACAGCTACCAAATTGCCTTTAATTGTATATTTGTAAGCATTTGCTGGGTCTTTTGCTATTTCCTTTACAGGTTCTGCAACCCCTGGACTATAAGCCAAGGTAAGATCACGAGAGGTATTAGCTGGTTTGGTTATGGTAACGGAGATCTTTCCCGGAACCGGGTGTTCATGATACTCCAATGCATCATTGTGTAGTTTGCTATCAGCCATAGGATATACTCCAATAAACAAGTCTGTGACATGTCATTGTATATGAAAAAGTAGGGAAACCCCCTAGAGGAAATTGATAGTGTATAATATTTTGTGTAAACGATAGTTCCTAAGGTATGGAAAAAGGAAC
>CAVGFV010000105.1:0-9191 GCA_963628765.1 Succinimonas sp. | reverse complement strand
TTAATAGTTATACGTTGTAATTTTGAATAACTTGTCACAAAATTAGCAAAAACCAAATGATAGTGAGGTTTTCTTAAACATGTTTTTTAACTGCGAAATGTAGGATTAAACTCGCATTAAATTTCATCAAGTACCTATATGAATAATAGGTACTTGTTAATTTTTTTATATCTTGCTTTGATCCTTTATTGCTTATTTTTGTTATTAGAATTATTTGGTACAAAACTTATTGCATTAACAATATCTGAAACTATATTCTCTATTGGTCTTTGATTTGCTTTTGCATCATCATGTTCATTTAGCGGTAATTGAAGTAAAACAGGAGCATTCTGAGATTGATTGTATGTGTTTTGAATGTCCAACGTAGATTGTTCATCCTCAACTTTTCTTTCATTATTATAACTTTTGGTTGTTAATTCGTTTTTATTTTCCTCAATACTACGGTTAACTTTAGCAAGTGTTTCGTTATAACCATCTGGTGTGGTATTAATTTTTTGCTTTTCAAGGTAATCATATTTGTGCGGATCACTTGTTTGAAAAAAATCGCTTAGCAGATTACCGAAATTTTGCCAAAAAGCAATTCCAGTATCTGTCTTAGCACCATCAAACGAAATGAAATATTCTAGAGCTCTTGCTTTTTGCTTATAAAGTTCAGTCCCAGTTTTTCCATCTTCTTTATTCAGGATCTCAGATAGTAAAGGATCATAATGGGTATTTATAAATTTTTTAAAAGCTGAATCTGAAATTCGCATTTGCATAATTTGACCCGAGTCACCCATTGTTAAAACATTAACTTGATTTGAAATTGAATCTGTTTGCTCATAAGATTTAGTACTACTTTTAACTTTAGAATAAGAATCATTTACAGCACCTGATATTTTCTTGCCATCAGAGTTTTGTAATGTATCTTGAACAGCAGAATTTAGAGCTTTAGCTACATCATGATTTATAGCAATCGAATCCCTATAATCATTACTATACCCCTCTTGTTGAGTATCTGTTTCTCCTGAACCTTGTGTATATGACCTGTTATTTGAAATTTTCTCCCCTTTTGATAGTGAGCCATTTGCTCCAGCTCCTAATAGAAAACCACGCCCGAATCCACGCCCACTTTTTACTATAGATGGAGATTTCTTCAAACCATTATTAGTAATTTGATTTTCATTTGAGTTCACAGCATTAACGCTTGCACTGACATCTAGCCCAGCCGTAGCACTAAGTTCATAACCAGCATAAGCTTCTTTTTTAAAAGCTAGATCGTTTTGACGACCACTTTTTAAAGCGATATCTTCGGCAACTTTCCAGCCTTCTGATGTTACGATATTTTTAAGACCTCCTCTTTTATCGATATAAGACTCGACAAAATTCTGTAATTTTCCTGCAGAACTTATATGTTCTAAAGCATTGGAAACACTCTTAACATAATTGTTACTTTCGTTTTGCATTGCTTGATCTGCACTTGAAATCATACTTGCTTTAATTGCATTGCCAGTAATAGTCTTATAAGCAGAATCAGTTCCTACTCCACGAATATTTTTAAAATTGTCATTACTGTACGCTCCCACACTATTTGCCAAAAGTGGCGCATTCTGTATCCCATCCGGTGATACCGCCTTCTCATTAACATGATCCCCACCAGACATCTTAGATGCCAAAGTAGTAAAGGTATACACGCTCCCCTTAAGAACAAACAATGCCAAAAGCGGAGTAGTTGCAGCCATGAGCCCACCTACTGCAATCCAGTGCTGTACCACCTCATCCACGGAATCAATCACATACATATCAGTAATAGGAGAACTTGCGATAGCATCCTTTACCTTCTGACTTGCAACAGTCTGAATATATAGATTGCAAATACACATGACAGGATTCCAGAGTTGCACCCAAAGGAGCACCTTAAGGTACTCCACCATGAGGTTAAGTCCCCCCAAAAACATCACAAATGGAATCAAACATACTAAGGACACGACAAATCCTTCAAAGAAATTCGCCATCGCCTTTGCTGTCGACACCCACATGTTTTCTTCCGAAGACCATTGGATATTCCTTTGATCGCGAGCCGTCTTAATCATGAGAGCTGCATTCCGATCCCCAATACTGGTAAAACCTTTTTCTAACCCCTGGGAGATTGGATTACGAAGCATCACGTTAATCATGTAGGTATAAGCATTAGGGTTATCACTATTTCCTGATAAATTTCCTAAAATATCCGCGAAAGTGTTGTAGTTAACCCCGGCGCCCATTGCCATCCAGGAAGTAGCATCCCCGCCTCCTTGATGCCCATGCGGAGTCTCTATTATCCATTCCGACTTAAGCCCTAATTCCGCAATCTTGGCCTTATTACTTTCAATGGCATTATTTATAGCGTTAAAAGCCTCATAACAACTTTGGGTTTTCCCGCCCTGCGAAGTTAAATAAGTCTCCGTGCTGTAAGACATATTCATGCTCCGAAAATCCTCAAAGTTCCTTACGGAATTCAACATGGCAGGATTCGCAATAAACTTATTAATTGCACAGTCCCGAACATAGTTAGAAATTGTCATTTCAAGGTTACAAGACACTTGCTCGCTACAAATGCTAGTCTCCCCAGTTTCAGCCGAAGCTACACCACAAAGAACCTTATTCATCTCCATAAAGAAAGGACGAGAGGACAAGTTATTCCGAAGCTCAATAATCTTATTTAAGGAACCTAAGTAGCCCGTACAAGTCATGTGGGTAGGCGAACACCCAGCCCCTGGACCTCCTACTGGAGTAAAGAAATCTTCAAAGGTCCTAGTAAGCCCCATGCCGATCTTAGAAACCACAGAAACCCCTACTGCTAAACCTAAAGGAATCTTATCCATGGTGTAGAACTTCTTAGTCTGCCCATCCTCAAGATGCACCGTCGCATGCGGTACAAAGAGTGCCGAATAGAGAATGAAAGCTACAAACAAACTCCCGAGAGCAATAGGCTTTTGCTGAATCATCGCTTCCACAATAATCCACACCACTCCTAAGAGCATGCCAATCATGTACACTTGTAGAAAAACATTTTGCCCCGTGCCATAAAAGATATGACTAACGCCGAGAAATATCTCGTGCACAAAACTCACATCCCCGACGGTATAAACATCCCAAACCTGCGCCATATAAAACTCACTAAATAATGCTTAAGAGACCAAAATTACGGATTTGAAGTAGTTACGGAAGAATTTTCCGTTTCAATGTAGCGGGAAACCCCACCCGCATTGGTAATACAGGTGGAATCCGGATCCCCATATTCCATAAAGAGACGCTGATACTCGCTATCGAGATCCTCTTCCATGCCCTTTAAGAATTCCCGCGTGTAAACCGCGGTATCCCCAGTATCTTCCAGTGCTTGATATACGAGATCCTTAATACTTAAAACCTCGCTATAGTAGTTTTTAAGGAGCTTCGCGTAGAAACAGCGCCTTGCTATCTTGGCTGCCACTTCAAACTTGTCATTCTGCGCATGTTTAATAATGGCGTGGGTAACCTTTTGCCCGAGTAGCTTTTCCATTTCGGTATATTCCGGAAGATAGTATCCAGAACCTTGATCCTGGTTCTGTGGCACCTTAAAGTGGGCTATCGTAGTGTTATCCGTTACCTTAAAGACCTTTTCCCCATCATAGGCTCCCCACTTTTCCATAAAGACATCTACGGGACTCGACACCTTAACCGGTGCCTCAAAACTTATATCCGACTTATAAAGTTTCACCCCACTAGAACAAACATAATCAGTTAAGACTATTGGGCGATAATCCCCACCTTGAATAAGCTTCTGTAAAGTCAGAGTACGAGTGATATTCTTGCTAGTGGAATTATCTCCCGTAGTGCAGTTCGCATTAAATTGACTATGGGTACCTAATAGAGAGTAGACAAACAGTTCTAAAGCCTTTTGGTCATCAGCATAAGCCGACACCAAAGAGAGAGTCTTACTCTTGGCATTGCTAGCCTCGGCTTTGGCAGTAGCTAAGAGCTTCATGAGCCACTTATCTGAATACTTCCACATGGCATTACCTTCTTCGCCCTTCTGAATCTTACAGATAGCAGTATTTTGGTCATACTTTTCAGGGTGCCTTTGCAGGTCATGCGCATCTAACTTGTCATCGGCGGAAGGTGCGGAAGAACAGTGTTCTAAAGTTTGGACTTTGGTTATGACTTGATCTTCCTTATAGGTATTCGGTACCGATTTTGTTTCGAGTTCTCCCCGGTCATTCCGGACATTAATCTCGAGACTCCCGCCACTCTTAACATTTGAGGAAGCTGAAACCTTATAAGCTCCCGCAAGCCCCATAACACTTTCTACGGCCACCACCGTGCCATCCTTTCTCCGCGCATCCAGTTTATTACCTTCGAATCCTGCCGAAATCGCGGCAAAGGTATTCTGTAAAGTCCTTGGACGATCAGTTTCACCTCGAAAAGCCGCATCTAAAGAATTCACCATGTATTCGGAAGTGGAACAAGCATCCAATTGGGTACTAGATAAGAGTTGCGCCATAGATTGCAGTTCCGAAAGCACGGAGTTTATCTTTTCGGAATAAGAAGAGAGCGCAATCTTAAAGGCAAAGTACGGAGCATTAGCCATAACTTGGCGGGCAAACCTTTCCAGTTCCTCCTTTTTTAAGTAGGAAAAGGATCCAAAATAAAGATCCACACCACCACAGCCAGTTTTAATATCCGGAGCAGATACGGTAAAAGGTACCATGTAGTAATTCGGTGTCCGAAAAGACACCGCTCCTCCGGTATAAATACCTCTACCCGAGGTGTTGTAATGTTGGGCATTAGTATCCACGACAGAAGCCCCGTGCTTTTGGAGCCAAGAGGCCACATCCCGTCCTAAATCTCCGGTGTCATCACTATGAGCCTGGGATACCAGGGCAAGAGTACTTAAACTTAGTAGTACGCCCGCTAATTTTTTTAACTTAAAGAAGTGCATGCTATTTTTAACCTTTATTTATTTTTGAAGGTAGAGATCCTGAAACTGAGCATTGATTTCGGAAACGGGAATAAGCCCATCCGCATCGGAAGCCTCTGGAAAATCCATATCCTCGAGAGCCTCCATAAGATTCACTTTGTCCGCAAGGGAGTGACTCGCTACCTTGGAAGTCCTAAGGGAGCGATAATCCTCTTCCGAAATTAAGCCCTCCCGGTAAGCCACATTGATAACGCGATAATCGAGATCTGGTTCCGCAGTGATACCCTGCAGCACACTAATAGGCTTTTTGTTAGCCCCGACGATAAAGACTGCCGGGAGCGTGGCTACATTGACGAGTTTCTTAATATTGGTATCCGTAACGAAGTCCGGAAAGAGGCCATTTTGAAGAGGCTTCCCCGTAGCGGACACCGGTATTACCGTAAAGCCAGTATGATTTTCATAATTATGAATAACCCCGGATTCTGCTAGTGATAACTCCCCCTCATCAAAGACATAGAGAAGGACGATTTTTTTCATAAGAGTAGCTCGGACCTTTTCGAGATTCCTTTTGGCAATAGCCATATTGATAGCCGAAGCCCCCTGTGTATTCGGACCATTTACGGTTTCATCTAAGTAGGGATTACCTAAAGTTACGAGTTGCACCTTTTCCGCAAACTTAGAAGACTTATCCATGGAATAGCGCTGGAGAAGTAAGTAAGCGGTGATATTTTCCGGTGTGGGATCATCAATTGCTTTATCAAGATACTTTGGAAGATTTTCCCGAACCCAGGCCACAGAACCTAAGGGGGATGCTTCTTTTTTATTTTCGGAATTCTCCTTCTTAGAAGGTACCACCGGTGCAGGAGGGACTTTTTTCTCCTCTGGCATGATCTCCTCTTTGGGAGGTTCTTCAGGTTCCTCCTCTTGATACCAAAACCACCCTTCCGCTTTTCTATCAATAAAGCGGGCTTCTTGATAGGACTCCTCGGTCTCAAAATCTTGCGCCCATGTTTCCGGAATTTCTCCTAATGCTAGGATCCCAAGTCCCTCTAAAAGGCTCTTTTTTAATAATTTAAGTAACTTTTTCATAGTACCCTCGTATAACTTTAAGGATTTTAGAGGGCGTTTTTTACGAAAATAATGAATTCTGTTTCACAAACCGACAGTTAAATGAATATTTTTTACTTTATAAAGGGGATAATATTTAAGATGTTTAATTTAATTAGGATATACGATGAAAAAATACTTATATACCGATACCGAAACTACAGGCTTAGATTGTTTCCATGATGAAATTCTTGAATTAGCTATTACCGATGATGACGATAATGCTCTTATTAATGAAAAATTTCATCCTATGCATTTAAAGAGTTGGGATGAAGCTGCCCAAGTTAATCATATTTATCCCGAAGATGTAGCCAGGTTGAAACCTTTAGCGTTTAGAGGCCCTGCTATCTATGATGTATTTAAAGGTCAGAATGTAGTTACCTATAACTGCAAGTTTGATTACGGCTTTTTAAGATACTACCTCGTAAAGTCTAATTGCTATTGCTGCATGAATGCCTTTACCCATGTTGCCGGCAAAAGAACTAGTCTTATCAATGCAGTGAAATTTATTGATCCTAAATATGGCGAAGAATATGAAAAGAACGCTCATGGTGCATTAGAAGATACCAAGGCATGTGCTTTTGTTTGGCATTGGCTTCTTAAGAATCACCCAGAAGTTCTTGAATATGAAGACGTTACTTATAGATCAGCAACCTAAGTAGGAAAGAATTACGATCAAAGAAGCTTGGAAAAAAGCTCACTCAACCCCGAAGTATCCTTTACTTCCAAAGTTACGAAGGCTAAAGGATACATAAAGGCTAAAGAGGTGTGAGCCCTACTAAGAGTAGTTTTCCTAAAAGGTAACCATTAAAAGCTAGAAAAAGGTAGAATTCTTTAAGAATCACAAATAAGGATTTTGTTTTTTTATTATTCTAAGGGACATGATTAGGATAATGAGTTTGGAAAAAAAATGAAATGGGATAAATAATTACCCTCCTTGCCCAAAAATCCAAAAGTGGAAAATTTAGGCAATAAGAAAACTTTAGAGTTTTCCTAATACTCTAAAGCTTAAAGTAATGTTTTAAGAAAACTCAACAGTGATAACTAGATATGCAGTTTCATTCTTAATATCTACGTGCCAACTCTCTACTTCGTAGAAATTATAAAAGCCGTCATATTCACTTAAAAGAACAGGCTTTTCGTCATTAAAAATAATCTGAATTTCGCCTTCAAATTTTCTCAAAAAATCTCTTACTTGCATAGTATCGTATTATTTTCCATTAAGGTAATGGGCATATTAAAATGGTCTTTCCAGTGGAATGCCATGTATTAATTTTAGATCGTCATATGGGAATATTCCAATTTAGACATGAGACATATTTCAAAAATTTAACATATGTATAACTTTTGCAAAAAAATTCTGAAATGTAAATCATAGATTTACATAAATGTTTCTTAAAAACGTTACTACATTAAAAAATTTTAGATAAATTTTTGAAATCTTAGGATTTGATTAAGAGTTATTCCAAAAAAATTTAGTAAGAAATTAGCTACTTCAATTTTCTGTTAATGCCTGATGTTTTAATTACTGGGTAAGGATTTTATCGAAAAATAAAGGCGCCCCTAAAAAGAGAGTTCAACTTAGGGATTTTCTAATCCCTGAGAAATTCGGCATAGTCGTTATGAGCGGCTATGCCGTTTTCTTATGTCTCGGAGTTGGTGCTTGGCAGTTCTCCGATGTAGTTCCAGACTACTTTGATTTTCTGAACCCTGTGTCCATCAACCTTCTCAGCTTGGTAGACATAAATCTTTTCTACGAATTCCCGGATGATCTCAGCTGTTAGTTCCTGCACATCGGTGTACTTCTTTACCAGTGCAAGGAATTGATTCACATTCATGGCATCGTCCTTCTCGGCACTCAGCAGCTGTTCCAGCTCGGTAACACGGCTTTTCAGCTATGTCTGCTCTGCCTCGTAGTTTTCACTCATCTTGGCAAAACGCTCGTCTGAAATCTTACCCTCGATGTTATCCTCGTAGAGTTTCTGGATAATGGTGTCCAGCTTGGCAATACGCTGATGTGCCTGTTCCAATTCCTTCTTCCCGTCGCGCTGGCTGCGGTTAAGGTCAGCCTGTGACTTCTGCGTTACCATCTTCACAAAATCATCCTCGTGCTCACGGGCTAATGCCGTGATGCTGCGGATGCAATCGAGGAGCAATTCCTCAATCACCTCATTGCGAATCTGGTGGGATGTACAGGTGTGCTTACCCTTCTTGCGATAGTTGGCGCACACCATATATTCCTTCTGATTCATGGTACGGCATCTGACTTGGTATAACTTGGAGCTGCAGTCGGCACAGAATACCATGCCGGACAAAATCGGCATCTCGCCCATTGGTGTAAGCCTGCGTCTGCCATCACGGATGCGCTGCACGATGTCGAATGTTTCCTGGTCGATGATAACCTCGTGGGTGTTCTCAAAAATCTGCCACTCAGAGCGGTCACGCTTAACGGATTTCTTGTTCTTGTAGGACTTGCGGTAGGTTCTGCCGTTGACCGTGTGCCCCAGGTACTCGATACGCTCTAAAATATGTACCACGGTGCTTGTGTCCCAAGTGTAATCCCCGGCATGAATACGATTATCGCAGGTAGTGCCTCCTACACTTTTGATGTGTGCCGTAGGATTCATGTAGCCCTGTTCTTCAAGCTTCCGTGCTATCTGAGTCGGACCGTAGCCCTGCACGCAGAGCTGAAAGGCTTCTTTTACAATGGCAGCGGCTTTTTCATCCACAATCCAGTGATTCTTGTCCTCCGGGTCTTTCAAATATCCGTATGGTGGATTTGTGGTGAGCGGCTTGCCGGAGTCTGCCTTTGCCTTGAACACAGCTCGAATCTTCTTGCTCGTGTCCTTGGCATACCACTCGTTGATGATGTTCAGGAATGGCGTGAAGTCGCTGTCCTGCCCATTATCCGAGTCAACACCGTTGTTCACAGCTATAAAGCGAATGTCTGCATTAGGGAACTTCACTTCCGTGTACATTCCCACCTGCAGGTAATCTCGTCCCAGTCGGCTCATGTCCTTTACGATAATGGTTCCGACCTGTCCATCGTCCACCAGTGCCATAAGGCGAATCCAGTCCGGGCGGTTAAACTTGGTGCCGCTGTAGCCATCGTCTATGTAAACGCTGTCTTTGATACAAGAAAATCCCGGTAAATAAGGGCTTTCAG
>CAVGFV010000104.1:0-14178 GCA_963628765.1 Succinimonas sp. | reverse complement strand
ACATAAGAAACCCTTTCTTTTTTCTGTAAAATTTTTAATTTATAGAAGTCCCCTAGAGTGAAATTTCTAAAAGCTGACACTCTACTCCATTCATTTTCAATTCTAATCCTCAATATCGTAATTTCTAATTGCCTAATTAAGAATTGATTTGCAGTATTTTATACAACCTGGTTGGTTCTTTACCGCCACAATGCTATCTAAAATAGGTTTCCCTAAAATTTGCGTATTCATCATATATAGAATAGCTTACTAAAAGCAGTTTACGCTTCGATTGTTAGACTTTTGGGTAGTTGTTGGTATATAGGACAGGGAAAGTTAGTATGTATCTTTTAGAAACAAAAGCAAGTTTTAGGTAAACCTTAAAGAGGAGTGGATTGTTTAGGTGATACTTTTCTAAATTGAAGACAATAAAAAAGCTTGAAGCATTAACTTCAAGCTTTTATTTAATAATTAGGATATCTTGTTAGTTAAAAATTAGCCGTTAACCTTTGCCATGTGAGCAATGAGTTCAAGAACCTTGTTTGAATAACCGATTTCGTTATCGTACCAAGAAACAACCTTAACGAAAGTATCAGTTAAAGCAATACCAGCCTTAGCATCGAAAATAGAGGTGTTGGTGTTGCCGAGGAAGTCAGAAGAAACAACTGCTTCATCAGTATAGCCTAATACGCCCTTAAGTTCGCCTTCAGAAGCCTTCTTCATAGCGTCGCAGATTTGAGCATAGGTAGCTGGTTTCTTGAGGTTAACAGTTAAGTCAACAACTGAAACGTCAAGGGTAGGAACACGCATTGACATACCAGTGAGCTTACCATTAAGTTCTGGGATAACCTTACCTACAGCCTTAGCAGCACCAGTAGAAGATGGGATAATGTTGCCAGCAGCTGC
Source organism: Succinimonas sp. (assembly GCA_963628765.1). Taxonomy (GTDB): domain Bacteria; phylum Pseudomonadota; class Gammaproteobacteria; order Enterobacterales; family Succinivibrionaceae; genus Succinimonas. The sequence goes on along the minus strand of CAVGFV010000104.1, from coordinate 13,293 downwards.
ACGACCACCTCTCCAGTCCTTGAGTGATGGACCGTCAACAGTCTTCTGGGTAGCAGTGGTTGAGTGAACGGTAGTCATAAGACCATCAGCGATACCGAAGTTATCGTTAAGAACCTTAGCAATAGGAGCAAGGCAGTTAGTAGTACAAGAAGCGTTAGAAACGAACTGTGTACCCTTTACATACTTGTCGAAGTTAACGCCGCAAACGAACATTGGGGTGTCGTCCTTTGATGGAGCTGACATTACAACGTACTTAGCACCAGCCTTGATGTGAGCCTGTGCTTTTTCCTTGGTAAGGAAAAGACCAGTTGATTCAACAACGTATTCTGCGCCAACTTTATCCCAAGCAAGATTTGCAGGATCTCTTTCAGCGGTTACACGGATGTGTCTGCCGTTAACGATGAGTTCGCTCTTTTCTACATCAGCAGAAATTTCGCCCTGGAATTTGCCGTGCATTGTATCGAACTTAAGCATGTAAGCAAGATAGTCAACTGGGCAAAGGTCATTAATACCAACAACTTCGATGTCGTTGCGATTAAGAACTGAAGCGCGGAAAACAAAACGACCGATACGGCCGAAACCGTTAATACCAACTTTGATAGTCATATTATTTAATTACCTAAATATGTTTCTGAGTAGTTTAAAAAAACAACACTGATAATTTACTCAAAAAAAACTTCTTATGCAAGGAGTTTTAAGCATAAAAATAAATTGATTTTGTATGATGAAAAAATAAAAAGGAGATTTTTAGCAATTTATTTATGAAATAGCCTATTCATGTACTCTAAAAATGCCATTCATAAAAAAAATGCAAGTAATGATTTTATTTGTGTGAAAATTTGAAATATTCTGCTTTTATTTACAAAAAATATTGCATAGATACTTGATCTCTTTTAGCATTACACTTTGTAAATAAATTTTAGTTAAGCTGTTACATATACAAGGCAGTGGTTGCTTTGTATTCGGACAGCCCGGAAATGGTTAGTATATGTCAGATTTAATTGAGCAAATTGCCCATGCTAGAGGTATTGCTGATGATTATATTGCTGCAGACGGGAAACGAGTTGAAATCTCTCGCAACAGTAAAATCAAATGCCTTGAAGCTTTAGGGTATGATGTTAATGATGAAGCAACTCTTGCTAGACAATTTAATACTCAACAAGATGATCTTTTTGAGAAAGGAATAGAGCCAGTTGTAGTTTCATTTGAAGATGAAGGTCTTTCATTCAAAATTAGATTGATGGAAGATGAACTTGATGATATCAAGTTTGAAATTACAAAAGAAGATGGCACAAAATGTCAAGGTCCTGTTCTAGTTAATAAAGACACTAAGGGTGCTTCAAGAGCAGTACATGGACAATACTTCTTTGAATTTGATGCAAAAATACCAATTGACCTACCTCTTGGTTACCATGAAATCCAAATCCAGACTAAGAAACGTAGTCTTGAGGGAATAAGATTAATAGTATGTCCAAAGACCTGCTATAAACCACAAAAGGTTATTGAAGGTGAAAAAGTTTGGGGACCAAGTGTTCAGTTATATGCATTAAGAAGCACAAAAAACTGGGGTATTGGTGACTTTGGCGATTTAACCGAGTTAATTAAATATCTAGCAGATTATGGTGCGGGTTTTGTTGGTATCAACCCAATCCACGCCGCATACCCATCAAATCCGGAATCAGCTTCACCTTATAGTCCTTCTTCACGCCGTTGGCTAAACGTTATTTACATTGATGTTGAAGGTACTCAAGAATTTTCTGAAAATGAAGATGTACGCCGTGAGGTGTCTTCTTTAGATTTCCAGCAAAAGATTAACGAATTAAAAGCCGCTGAATACGTTAACTATTCAGGTGTAATGGCTCTTAAACTTAGTATCTTGAAGAAACTCTTTGAAGGCTCATCTATAAAAGATGGTAGATCTCGTAGAGGTAAGACTTTCACCAAGTTCTGCACAGAAGGTGGTGAATCTTTAAGACAACTTGCTACTTATGATGCAATAATGGAAACATTATATCAGCAGGGTAAGCAAGCTTGGGGTTGGCCTGTTTGGCCAGTGATTTATCAGAAATATTCAAATGTTTCTGTAAAGAATTGGCAAGAAAAACATGAACATGAAATTCAGTTCTACATGTTCTTGCAGTTCCTTGCTGACGAACAGCTCGAAATTGCTAACCAAGCAGCAAAATCACGTGGTATGACAGTTGGTATCTACAGAGACTTAGCTGTAGGCGTTTCAAGTGGTTCAGAAGAAATTTGGGCAAATGGCTCAATTTACTGCACAAAGGCTTCAGTAGGTTGTCCACCAGATCCATTAGGACCTTTAGGACAGAATTGGGGTTTACCACCAATGGATCCTCAGAAGCTTCTTGATGAACGCTATCAACCAATAATTGATCTATTTAGAGCAAACATGAAGCACTGTGGTTCACTTCGTATTGACCACGCTATGTCTCTTTATAGACTTTGGTGGGTTCCGCCTGAGGCTCCAGCTACTGATGGTGTATACGTTTATTATCGTGTACATGAAATTGTTGGTATCCTCGCTCTTGAGTCACAGAGAAACAAATGTCTCATCATTGGCGAAGACCTTGGAACCGTTCCTGATGAAATGCGTGTAATTTTGAAGGAATCAGGTATCCATTCTTATAGAATTTTCTTCTGGGAGAAGGCTGCTGATGGTGGCTACATTGCTCCACAGGATTATCAAGTTCAGGCTATGAGTGCTTTGTCTACTCACGATATGCCAACAATTGTAGGTTGGTGGAATCATTATGACCTAGAACTCGGTAAGAAACTTGGCCTTTACAATGATCAACAAGCTCACGATATAGGTGAAGCTCGTTATAACGATCAACAGCGTATCTTGGATAGCTTACATGGTTTAGGTTCTGTACCTGATTCTGTATCAAGAGATGCCCGTAATTGCCCAGTTACACCTGAGCTATTGAACGGACTACAGGTTCATATGTGCAAGGGTAGTTGCACACTTTTCAGTACTCAGATTGAAGACTGGATTGGTATGGATAAGCCTGTAAATGTTCCAGGTACTTCTGATGAGTATCCTAACTGGAGACGTAAGATTTCTAAGAACTTGGATCAGATTTTCTCAGATCCAGCAGTAAGAGATCTTCTTGCTAAGATGACTGCAGCAAGAAAGAACGCTTCAAACAACTAAGATTTTTAGTTAAGTAAAGGGGGTGAGTTTTCACCCCTTTTTTTGTTTATTTTTAAAAGCAATTAAAAATTAAACTTCAATTTTTAGTGAAATTTTAAAAACTATGGGTAAAATCATGATACAAACTGCAAAATAAGACATGAGTTCTTTATAGATAATGTGGTATGTAATATTTTACACATATTAAGCTGAGTAAGCTTAGAGGAATATGAACAGTTACTAAGGAATGTTTAGATGCTGATTGATGAATTAAACAATGCTTGTCTTGCAAAACCTTTTGAAACTTTTGGTCTCCAAAAGGAAGAAGGCAAAAGCGGTTATGTGCTTAGAACATGGTTGCCTGGCGCATTGGAAGTTGAAGTACTTTCATTAGATGGAAAGAAAAAATTAGGCACCATGAATAAGGTTGCCGAAGAAGGTTTTTTTGAATTAGATTTTCCAAAGGCTGAAAAAGAATTCCATTATTCTTTCAATGTTCGTTATCAGGATTCTACAGTTTCAGTAATTGATCCATATCAATTCCGTAATGAAGCCTTTGAAGGCCTCTCTACAATGCATAACGAAGCTGCTAATCTTTATCGTACTTTAGGTGCACAGCTTGTTGAACTTAATGTTGATGGTGTAAAGATTAAAGGCGTAAGATTCGCTGTTTATGCTCCTTCAGCAAAGAATGTAAGTGTAATTGGTGACTTTAACTTCTGGGATGGCCGCAGACACCCAATGGAAAGAAGTATGTTAGGTCACTGGGTACTCTTTGTTCCAGGAATCAAGGAAGGCGATCGTTATAAATACGAATTAAAAGATCCAATGGGTAATAGATTGCCTCATAAAGCAGACCCTGTTGGATTCTATGCTGAACAGTATCCATCATTTGCTTCTGTTGTTTATGATCAGAAGAAGTATAAGTGGAATGATGCTAATTGGATAAAGAGCCAGAATACTGATAAGCTCAAACAGCCAATCTCTATTTATGAACTTCATTTTGGTTCATGGCGTCGTCATGAAGATGGTAGTAGCTTAAGCTACAAAGAAATGGCTGATACCCTTATTCCTTATGTTAAGGATATGGGATATACCCACATTGAACTTATGCCTATTATGGAACACCCATTCTCAGGTTCATGGGGGTATCAACCTGTAGGGCTCTTTGCTCCTACTAGCCGTTTCGGTACAGCTGATGACTTTAAATTCTTCGTTGATAAATGTCACGAAGCTAACTTAGGCGTAATTCTCGATTGGGTTCCTGCACACTTCCCATCAGATTCTCACGGTCTAGCTCGTTTCGATGGTACTCCTCTATATGAATACGAAGACCCAAGAAGAGGCTGGCATCCAGATTGGAACTCTTATATTTACGATTTCGGTCGTGACACTGTACGTCAGTTCCTTGTTGCTTCAGCTTTATTCTGGCTTGATCACTACCATATCGATGGTCTCCGTGTAGATGCTGTTGCTTCTATGTTGTATTGGGACTACTCAAGAAAGGCTGGTGAATGGATTCCTAACGTAGATGGTGGTAACCATAACTACGAAGCTATCAGTCTCTTAAGATGGTTCAATGAAGAAGTTTATAAGAATTATCCACATTGCATGACCATCGCTGAAGAATCTACTGCATTCCCAGCAGTTTCACGTCCAACCTATAATGGTGGTCTTGGCTTCGGCTTTAAGTGGAACATGGGCTGGATGCATGATACTTTAGAGTACATGAAGAAGGATCCTATTTACAGAAAGTATCATCATAGTGAAATGACTTTCTCTATGATCTATGCTTATGATGAAAACTTTATCCTCCCACTTTCACACGATGAAGTTGTTCACGGCAAACTTTCTCTACTCTATAAGATGCCAGGTGATGAATGGCAGCAGGCTGCAAACCTCCGTGCTTACATGGGATATATGTATGCACACCCAGGTAAGAAGTTGAACTTTATGGGTACTGAATTTGCTCAGACTGCTGAATGGAACCATGACAGCCAGCTACAATGGTGGTTGTTACAGTTTGACAAGCACAGTGGTCAGAAAAAGTTGATTCAGGATCTCAACAAATTGTATGTTTCTGAACCAGCGTTATATAATGCTGATTACGACAAGTGCGGATTTATGTGGCTTGATCATAGCGATTACCAGAACAGTATATTTGCTTTGGTTCGTAGTGATGAAAACAATGAAAACAAGGTTGTTGTTGTTAGTAACTTCACTCCTACACCTCATCAAGGATACCGTCTTGGCGTACCGACAAGTGGCACTTACAAGGTATTATTGAATACTGATAGCAAGTACTATTGGGGTAGTGATTTCGATGTTGGCGGTGAAACATTCAAATCAACCAATGTATCATGGCATGGACAAGAGAACTCTATAGTTCTTAATCTCCCTCCATTGGCAACAGTATTCATTAAACGAATCGGAGATTAAACCAATTTATGAGCAGTGATGTATTCACGCTCATATCAGGTACTGAGGCCCCTTTAGGGGCCTCTTTGCGTGATAGGGGCTGTAATTTTAGCGTTTGGGCACCAGAAGCAACTAAGGTAACACTTATCCTTTATACAAATGATGAGCAAGAGATTTGTCGTTTTGTGTTACCTGAAAAAAATAATGGTGTATGGTACGGTTTTGTTGAAGGTGTAAAAGCAGGACAGCTTTATGCCTACAGTGTTGATGGCGTAAATGCTCCAAAGAATGGTACAGCGTTCGATCCTGAAAAACTTTTGATTGATCCTTATGCCAAGAGACTTAACAGAACTGTAATTTGGAATTACGACTTATATCTTCATGACTCCTCCCGTTTTATCAGTAAATCAGTTGTAGTTGATGATAGCTTTGATTGGCAGGGTGTTAAAAAACCTGGCATTACTAGAGGTAAAGCTGTAATTTACGAAACTCACGTAAAAGGTTTTACAAAGCTATTGGATAAGATTCCTGAAAACCTAAGAGGAACTTATTTAGGTTTATGTCACCCAGAGGTTATTAAATATATTAAAGACCTTGGGGTTACGGTAGTGCAATTGATGCCTATTTATAGCAAGATGAGCGAATCTCGTCTTGTTGAAATGGGATTAAGTAACTATTGGGGTTATAACCCAATATGTTTCTTCGCTCCAGAACCGTCATATGCATCAGGAAATTCTGTAAATGAATTCAAGACTATGGTTCGTGAGTTCCATAGAGCTGGTATAGCGGTAATTTTGGATGTGGTATATAACCATACCGCAGAAGGTGGTTACGGTGGTCCTAATGTGTCTTTCCGAGGCTTTGATAATAGAAATTATTATGTCTATGAAAGAACTCAGGATGGAAAGGGCTTCAATTATGAAGCCACAACCAATGTAACAGGCTGTGGTAATAGCTTTAATGCCTCATCTGAGCCTGGTCTTAGAATGATTTTGGATTCATTGCGTTACTGGCTAACAGAAATGCAGGTAGATGGTTTCCGTTTCGATTTAGCTGTAACTGTAGCGCGTGAAACTACTCCATATGTATTCAATTCATTTGAACCACACGGAACTTTCTTTAAAGCAGTTAATGCAGACCCAATAATTAACAAGGCTCTTTTAATTGGTGAACCTTGGGATATAGGTGGTTTTGGTTACAGAGTTGGTCAATTCCCTCCAAAGTGGAGTGAACAAAATGACCGCTACCGCGATACCGTGAGAGCATTTTGGAGAGGCGATCCTGGTTGTATGGGAGAGTTTGCAACTCGCCTTTTAGGTTCGCGAGATCTATATCCAAAGAACATTAGATCTATTAATTCGTCAGTGAACTTTGTTAGCTATCATGATGGCTTTACCTTGGAAGATGTTGTTAGTTATAACGATCGCCATAATGAAGCTAATAAAGAAGATAACAAAGATGGAACTAATAATAATGTTTCATGTAATTATGGCGAAGAAGGTCCAACAACCAATCCGCGTATTCTTGAAAAGCGTGCGCAGATAAAGAGAAACATGCTTGCTACAGTAATGCTGTCTCAAGGTATTCCACATATCGTTGCTGGTGACGAAATATGTAGAACTCAGAAGGGTAATAATAATGCTTACTGTCAGGATAATGAAATCAGCTGGGTTGATTGGAATCTAACACCTGAAAAGAAAGCTTTAAATGCCTTTGTTAAGAATCTGATAAATATCAGATTGAGCTCCAGAGTATTTACAGAGCTTTGCTTAAAGGATGACAATTTTAGAATTACCAGCAGTCAACCTCATGAGGTGAATTGGTATCACCCAAGTGGTTACCCACTAGTTGATAATGACTGGCATTCTCCTGTTGCCCAGGTATTCATGTTGGATATTGGTGCAAAAGGTGCGTCAGAAGATCGCTTCCTCATTCTTTTTAATGCTAGTACTTACGATATCTGTTTCCACCTTCCAGAGAATCAAGAAGGCAAGCGTTGGTCTGCCATACTTGATACTTGCGAAGCAGATGGTGTTCCATTTAGATTCAGCGATAAGACTGGTCTAAGACCTGTTTGCTGTTCAAGCAGTGTTAAAGTGCTAAAAGAAATTGTTGATGATGGCAACGATATAGCTGATTTTAATAAAGTTCTTAAAAACAAAGAAGCTCCGGCGCCTGTAGTTTCGAAAGAACCTAAGCAGGAAAAGTTCGTTATAAAATCTATAACTATGCGTACAACAGCGCGTCGTTTAGTAGATGATAAGTTTGGATTTAAGAATGCTGGCGAAAAATTTAAATTTGGAAACAAAGATAAATTCTTTTAAAAGCTAGTTTACTACCAGTGATAAAAAATCCAGTGCTTTTAACAGTACTGGATTTTTTTATAAGTAATGCAATAAATTAGATAACTAAAGGGCTACCCAATTAGGATAGCCCTTTTGGTTATTTAGCATTCATTTCAGACTTAAAGGTCTTAATGTAGTTTTTGATTACATTAAGGTTGTAGTTACTATCTTGCATGATTTTAATGAAGTGAGTACCTACTACACAACCATCAATTTCGTTGATGAATGGTTTAACGTCTGCGAATTCTCTAATTCCAAAGCCAAGCATTACTGGAATCTTTGATGCTTTCTTAACCCTATCAAGATATTCGAGAGTATTCTTATGGAAAGCAGCATCCTGTCCAGTTACACCCATTGATGATACGCTATATACGAATCCTCTAGTGTCTTTAAGAAGCATTGGAATTCTATCTCCAGAGATAGGACCTACCATAGGAATTAGTATTGGAGCATTTTCGATGTTGAGGTATTCCTTAATTTCGAATGATTCTTCATAAGGAACATCAGGAATAATAACTCCATCTACACCACATTCAGCACAGGTTTCAACAAACTTTTTGATTCCATAATGGTTAATGGTGTTGTAATACATCATAAATACGATAGGAACCTGGCAATCCTTTCTGAGTTCCTTCATCATCTCAAAAACTTTTTCAAGAGTAACACCTTGAGAAATAGCTTTGATAGAAGCGGCTTGAATTAAAGGACCATCAGCAATTGGATCTGAAAATGGGATACCGAGTTCAATAACATCGATTCCAGCTTCGTCTTGAGCTTTGATGATATTAATACATTCTGCAAAAGATGGTAAGCCAGCAGTCATATAGGTTACAAATGCTTTTTCACCACGATTTTTGAGATTACTTAATCTTTCTTCAATTCTGTTCATTTTTATAATCCCTTCTTAGCTTCCATATACTTTGCAATGGTGTTAACGTCTTTGTCACCACGACCAGAAAGGTTAACAATAACAATGTCATCCTTAGTTAAGGTTTTGCATAGCTTTGGAAGATACGCTAAAGCGTGAGAGCTTTCAATTGCTGGAATAATACCTTCAAGTTTGCACAATTCAAGAAGAGCTTCCATAGCTTCATCATCGGTTACGGAATCATAGGTAGCTCTGCCTGTCTTGCATAGGTAAGCATGTTCAGGACCAACGCCAGGATAGTCCAAACCAGCAGAAATTGAGTAAGCTAGTTTTACATTTCCTTCAGGGGTTTGAAGAAGATATGAACGCATTCCATGAAGGATGCCCACAGTCTTTTCAGACATAGCTGCAGCATGTTCACCTGTGCTGATACCTTTACCAGCAGCTTCGATGCCGTATAATTTAACGTCCTTGTCATCGATGAAGTGGGCAAATATACCAATAGAATTTGAGCCACCACCAACGCAAGCTACAACAGCGGTAGGAAGTTTGTGTTCTTTTTCAAGAATTTGTCTTCTTGCTTCTTCACTGATAATGCTTTGGAAGCGTTTAACCATTTCAGGATATGGTGCAGGACCAACAGCAGAGCCAATTACATAGAATGTGTCTTCTGCATCTTTAGTCCAAGTTCTTATAGCTTCGTTGGTAGCATCTTTTAAGGTATTGGTACCAGCTACAACTGGTACTACTTCAGCACCAAGCATTTCCATTCTAAGAACGTTGAGCTTTTGGCGCTCCATGTCTTCAGCACCCATGAAAACGCGGCATTTCATTCCAAATAAAGCAGCTGCGGTAGCTGTTGCTACACCGTGCTGGCCAGCGCCGGTTTCTGCAATAACCTTGGTTTTGCCCATTCTCTTAGCAAGCATTATTTGACCAATAGCATTGTTAATCTTATGAGCACCGGTATGGTTAAGATCTTCTCTCTTGAGATAAATCTTTGGACCATATTTAGCTGAAAGTTTAGATGCAAAATATAGAGGGGTTTCACGACCTACATATTCTTTCATGTAGTAGTCAAATTCTTTCCAGAATTCAGGATCCTGTATGGCTTCACGATACGCTTTATCAAGCTCAATAAGAGTAGGCATTAGGGGTTCGGCTACGTATTGTCCGCCAAATTCCCCGTACATTTTATTTTGCATAAAAATTCCTTTTATTTTGTGTATTCAGAGCTTTTCTCAAAATTACTTTTTCCATTCTACACATTTATTCAAAAAATGATCAATAAAATTTGAAATTAATTTTAATATTTGAAATTAATTTCAAATTATTTCTAAAAAGTTGGTAATATTGTGTACGAATACATTTGAAAGTTTTGTTTTGAGGGTGTTATGAAGCCAAATAACAGTGATATAGAATTACTTGTGAAAGTTGCAAGACTATTTTATGAACAAGACAAGACTCAAAAAGAAATTGCTGAAATATTAAGTTTATCTAAATCCCAAGTTTGCCGTATGCTTGCGGAGGCGAGACGCTGTGGTATAGTTCGCATCACTATTACTTCCCCATTTGCAAATGAAGAGCGCTTAGCTGAAATTATTAAAGAAAAATATGGCTTACAAGAAGTCTATCTTTGTAATGATGGGCGTCCTCTTAATTTCGCTAATTTTCATGCAGAATTTTTAGCACAGCAATTGAAAAAATATAAAAACGTATCCGTTATGAGTGGAAGGACGGTTGGCTCTGTTATCGATGCTCTCCCTTATAATCTTAATACCAAAGGTAATTTTTATCCTTTAGTAGGTTTTTATGGCACCTTTAATAACCATTTACAAGCTTATGACCTTGTAAGAGTACTTGCTGAAAAGACCAATGGTTTTTATGAAACATTAAATGCTCCGGTAATTTTGAAAAATTCATTATTAGCAAAACTTATATCAGAAGATCCAACAATAGGTGATGTATTAAATAAGGCAAAAGATTCTGAACTTGCTTTGGTGGGAATAGGAGCAACAAATGAGAATGCAACTTCATATAAAAGTGGTGCTTATACGATAGATGATATCAAGGTGTTAAAAGAACAGAATATCGTCGGAATTGTTTGTTGTTCTTTCTATAATGAAAATGGAGAAATAATCGAGCCAGAACTTCAAAAACGTACTGTAGGAGTGAAACTTACAGAGTTAGAGAATTCCACAGTATGGGCTTTTGCTTCAGACGAAGTGGAATTTCCTGTGTTACGTGGAGCTTTAAGAACAAAAAGAATAAATATTCTGTCGACTACTGTAAGGCAAGCTGAATTACTTGCTAAAGAAAATTAGAAGACCTAAAAAGGTCTTCTAATTGCGATGGTCTAAAACTGTGGAATTTATTTCACATAGACCGGTAGTATGCTAATAGTCTTTGGCTTTTCATCAAGGCCTTGAAGCTTAATGGATTTAGTTTCAGGAGCTATTTCGTTAAGAATCTTTAATGCTGCAGGTTTGTTAACTTCTGCTACTGCTGAAACAAGGAGAGAACTTAATTGATTTAGTTCGTTAGCAACAATAGGTTGTGAATAAATCAATTTATATGATCCTTTTTGAAGTTTTGCCAATTCTTCTGCTTTGTTTATAGCTGCATCAAAATCGCCTAATTCGTCAATAAGTCCTAGTTCTAAAGCTTTTTTACCTGTGTATATTTTGCCTTCTGCCAAAGGACGTAATTTATCAACAGGCATTTTACGGTTATTAGCAACGAGGCTTAAAAACTTTTCATAGGTATTCATTATTCCAACCTGGAGAATAACCTTAATATTTTCAGGTATTGGTGAGAATAATGACATTGGCTGGGTATTTGGACTAGATACACCACTTTCATGAACGCCGATTTTTTCTGCAAGTTTTTCTGCAGAACCAGTGATAGCTAATACGCCTATTGAGCCAGTTATAGATGTTGGTTCAGCAATGAGGTAATCAGCACTTGATGATACCCAAAAACCACCAGAGGCTGTCATTTCACTCATGTAAACAATAATCTTCTTGCCACTATTTTTAAGCTCAATGAGCTTTTCTCTTATTAACTCAGAGGCAAAAACTTCACCACCTGGAGTGTTTAAATAGAGAACCACAGCTTTGATATTTTTATTTTTGATAATTTTGTTAAGCTGAGGTATCAGATTAGTTGCTGTAAAAGCATTCACTTCTTCAGATGAATAAGATATTTCCCCTAAGCCAAAGACAACGGCAATTGCATTTGTTGCGTTATCTTCTTTGATAGGAGTCTTCTTAAGGTAATCTTGCCAAGTAATAGCTTTGAGATTCTTGTTATATGTTTCGGAATCAATTGCAGTTTTAATTTTTGCTTTAGTGGAAAAGTCTTCAATAAACTCATTGTAGGTTGCTATTTTATCAACTAGTTTATTTTCCAAAGCTAGTTTAGCGGCATCACCACCTTTACGAAGGAAGTCATTAGTGTATTCATCGGTACCAAAGACGGATTTTTGAATATCAATGTCCTTGCGTTTGCTGTTTACGGTGTCTTTATATTGACCCCATAGATCGTCAGCTATACCTTGGTATTCTTCCTTTATTTGCGGACTCATTTCGTTAAGGTTAAAAGGTTCCACAGCACTTTTATGTGTACCAGCTTTTGGTGTGAAAACAGAAACGAGAATGTTATCTAACAAATCTTTGTAGTACAGTGTTCCTAATCTATAACCATCGATATAGACACCACCTAAAGGATTTACATAGATGTAATCGCCGAAGGAAGCGAGGAGATATGTTTCTTTTGAGTACTCATCGGCATATACAAAAATCCTTTTACCAGCTTTTTTAAAAGCTTCTAAATCTTTACCTAAAGCTTTTATTTGTGATGTGCGGATGTTAGCTTCTGAGTTAATTTTTAAAACAATCGCTCTTATGTTTTTATCATTAGTTGCTTTCTGTACAGACTTTCTTAAATCTTGTAAAAAAATATAATTTTCTGGAGATACATTATTGATTGCATCAATGAGCTTTTGTGCCATGCTATTTGATGCTGGCTCGTCATGCACATTTCCTGAAATGCTAATCATTATTACAGGAGAATTAGGGTTCTTGATTTCTGTTGTTTCTGTGTCAGGTATTGAGATTGCTACGAGACAACCTAATAAGGTGATAGCTAGAAAACCTAGAAATATGAAAAAAAATATATTTAGGAAAAAATTTCTCACATAAGTGCAACACGCACCAATTTTATCCAAAAATTTTAAGAAACTCATAAGTTAAATCCTTTTATTTTTGTAAGTAGAAATTAACTATCAAAAGATGATAAGAGGAACTCACCATTCTTATATGGTTGTCATCTTTTCAAATTTCTTTCGCAATGATGCCTACGGTCATTATTTTATACTATTAGAAGATTATCCTTGAGACCAATATTCTAATTTGATGTAATGCTCTGAAAAACTTTTGATGTGTTTTAGAAATGTTAAACGAATCCAGATGTTGACATAGTTTACGAACTTCTCTTGACCAACTCTA
>CAVGFV010000103.1:0-11902 GCA_963628765.1 Succinimonas sp. | reverse complement strand
AACGTGGAAGACCTAAAAAGTTAGCATAGTACTACTGATTGGGAAAGTTTTAGTTAATGGTAATAGTAGTGCAATTAGCGGTGTTCTTACCACAGCGAAAAAACTTAACTACGACTTAGCAAAATTCCCTGCTTTCGAGTCTTATAAAAAATTCGGAAGCTTAGCTTTTGTTGCGAAACTTCGCCAGGGTTGGTTTTCACACATCGGTACAACTATAGCTCCTCAAACAGCATTTTTAAATATGGTGGGCATGGAAACACTTGGCTTAAGAATGTCAAAACAGTGTGAGAATGCGTTGAGCCTTGCCAAGTGGTTTCAAGAAAAGCATCCAGAATTTCAGGTTAATTACCCAGGATTAGCAACGAGCCCATTCCACGAAATCGCTAAAAAACTCTTTCACGGTGGTTTTGGTGCGGTAATTACTATCCGTGTCGGAAGTCAGGAACGTGCTTTCAAACTCATAGATGGACTTAAGCTTGCTTATGTTGTTTCTAACATCGGTGACACCAAAACACTTGTGTTGCACCCAGCATCTACAATTACTCTTCATAACACCCAAGAAGAACGTGAAAAATCTGGCGTGTATGACGATCTCATTAGAATCAGCGTTGGAATAGAAGATATAGAAGATCTTATTGAAGACTTTGATTCAGCAATTTCTGCATTAGCGCAGTAAGGAAGACATTATGTCTGAAAAGAAAGAAGTTAATTACAATGCCTTAAAAAAGGGTGGCTTCATGCGTCAAAAGCAGAAGGGCTACTTTTCACTAAGACTTTCTGTTGTTGGCGGTCACTTAACAACTGAAAATCTTCGTGCTGTTTCTGATGTAGCAGATAAGTACGGTAAAGGTTATGTACATCTAACCGCTCGCCAAGGTGTTGAAATACCTTTTATATATATAGATGACATCGACGATGTTAAAGCTGATCTAGCTAAAGGTGGAGTAGCTCCAGGTGTATGTGGACCAAGAGTACGTACTGTAACCGCTTGTCAAGGTAATCAAGTCTGCCCAAGCGGGTGCATCGATTCTCAGGATATTGCTAAAGAATTGTCCCAGCGTTACTTCGGACATGAACTTCCACATAAGTTTAAGTTCGGTGTAACCGGTTGTTGCAATAACTGCCTTAAAGCAGAAGAAAACGACGTCGGCATTAAGGGTGGCATGATAACCCGTCATAATAACGATAACTGTATTGCTTGCGGCGTTTGCGTAAAAGCCTGCCGTTCTGGCGCCTTGACTCTTACTGACGAAGGTAAAATTATTAAGAACAACAGACTCTGTAATAACTGTGGTCGTTGCGTAAAAGCTTGTCCTTCCGAAGCTTGGACTGGTACATCTGGCTATATGGTCTACTTTGCAGGTCAGTTTGGTAACCACGTTAATCAAGGTAAGTCTGTAGTGCCAATTATTAAGGATAAAGAAACCCTCTTTAGAGTTACTGATGCTGCAATTAAGTACTTTGGAGAGCACGCAAATCCAAGTGAACGTTTCCGCCAAACATTAGAGCGCCTTGGCACTGAAGAATTCGATAAAGTAATAAAGGAGGCCTATCGTGGCTGATATTAAATTTGACGCTGAAGTTGATATTACTGACAAAGTCTGCCCAAATACTTTCGTTAAAGCAAAAGTAGCTATCGACGAACTTGATGAAGGCCAAGTTATTGCAATTCGCATGAATGATGGCGAGCCGGTCCAAAATGTGCCTCGTAGCATTAAGGACGATGGTCATAAAATATTGAAACTTAACGACAATAAAGATGGTACTTACACTCTTTTTGTTCGTAAAGTTGGTGATTAATTTTTTTGATTCTGCAGGCAACAAACTTACAGAATCAAAAATAACAATTTAAATAATTTTTGATTAGGATGATATATGCAAATTACTGTTTCAGGTCATAAGAAGGAAGTTAAAGACGGTTTAACTGTCAAAGAACTCATGGAATCAGAAAAAGTTGAAACTCCAGAATATGTTTCTGTATCTATCAACGACGAATTCCTCGATGGCGAAGCTAAGTTTACTCATGTATTACAAGATGGCGATGTTGTAGAATTTGTTTATTTCATGGGAGGCGGCGCATATGGCCTTAACTGATGAACAAATTGATCGCTATTCACGCCATATAATTTTGAAAGAAATTGGTGTTAAGGGCCAAAAGAAGCTCTTAAACGCTAAGGTTCTTATTGTAGGTGCAGGTGGACTTGGTGCTCCTGCAGCGATGTACCTTGCCGCTGCTGGCGTAGGTACTATCGGAATTGTAGATGCGGACGTAGTTGATCTTTCAAACCTACAGAGACAGATTATCCATGCTACCGAAGACATTGGTAAACCTAAGGTGAAGTCTGCTGAAGAAACCATCAATAAGATGAATCCGGATGTTAAGGTCATTACTTACCAGAAATTTCTTGAAGCAAGTAATGTACGTGAAATCATCCGTGATTACGATTTCATACTTGATGGTACTGATAACTTTCCAGCTAAGTTTTTGATAAACGATGCTTGTGTATTGGAAAAGAAGCCATTTTCACACGCTGGTATTATCAGATTCAAAGGTCAGCTTATGACCTATGTTCCAGGTCAGGGACCTTGCTACCGTTGCGTATTTAAAAATCCACCACCAAAGGATGCTGTACCAACCTGTAAGCAAGCAGGTGTTGTAGGCGCTATGGGTGGCGTAATTGGTTGTCTCCAAGCAATGGAAGCTATAAAGTATATTGCGGGTGTGGGTAAACTCTTAACAGGTTATCTCCTTACATATGATGCAATTAATCAGGAGTTCCGTAAGATCAAGCTTCAGCAGGATAAGAACTGTGCGGTATGTGGTGAACATCCTACAATTCTTGAACCAATCGACTACGAACTTCCAACTTGTGAGTTAAAGCTCTAGAGGCTGACGTGATAACTTTAAAGAAAAAGGATTTTGAAAGCATTGTAAGCTACGCAAGATCTGAACTTCCAAATGAGGCTTGTGGCTTAATTGCCGGCAAAATTGCTGATGACGATAGCCGTGAAGTGCTTAAGGTTTATTTCTTAAAGAACTTGGATGCTTCTAATGAACACTTTTCCATGGATCCTAAAGAGCAAGTACAAGCAATTAAAGATATGCGTGCTCACGGTTTAGTTCCTATTGGAAACTGGCATTCACATCCAGAGTCTCCATCGCGACCTTCAGAGGAGGATAAACGCCTAGCATTTGATCCTAAGGCGTCTTATATGATTCTCTCTCTTATGGAGGAAACACCTGTACTGAACTCTTTTCGTATCAAGAATAAGGTTTCAGATAAGGATACTCTCGTACTTGTAGATTAAGCCTTCTATATAAGAAAGCTAGGTACTTCGCAAGAAGGGCGCCTAGCTTTTTTGTTTTTTAGAAAGCACAAAAAAATGGAAACTTTCCCTTTAGGAAAACTTACCCAAATTAGTTAGCTTCTTTAGCGTTATCCTGATTATCATCTTCCTTTGGACGGAAAAAGTAAGGTCTTACGACTTCAAACTCATCTTCCTCAGTCCAAGAAAGTTCTTTATCAGACACAATGCAGTAATCTCCCACAATCTCTACTGAAAGTAGGCCCTTAATAGATTCAAGAGCATTTTCAGTAGCCTTCATGGTGAGCTTGGCACTCTTCGCGAGAGTTCTCGTTTTAATCATGACTGGAGAATACTGTTCTAAGAAATCACTAAGCTTAATTAGAAGATCAATTGCCTGTGGGTTTTCTTTACCAAGTTTTAAAAGTTCAAGGTCTCTTTTATTCATCTTTAATCTCTTCTTAATCACCAACTGAAAAATTCATATTCCCGCTGTCTTCTTTAGAATCTGGAGAAGTTGTCTTAGCTGTAGTGTCCACATCCTTAAGCTCCCAGCCTTTATTTTTGGCGATACGGAAGTTTTTAACTTCTCTTTCCGAAGGCACTCCCGCTATTGGGAACTCACAATAATTTCCGGTCTCGTCTAGCATCTTATCTTGAGCATCAATAGGGAGGCGGTCATAAAGTGCGGTATAAATATTTACGCGTGCATTCGTATCAAATACCAGGGACTCCAAAGCATTGATTTCATACATATAGTTGAAGTTATGTGGCTCAAGGGAAAATGTAAAGCCAAACACGTCTTTGACACACTTTTGATCCTGAAGGATACGAAGATTATCGCGAACTATTTTGGCCTCATCCTTTGCCTCATAATCATACATGGCAAGCTGATAATCCCGGGCCAGCTGAAGAAGAGCCATTCGGATAAGCTCATGCTTTGGTTCATACCACTTTAAAATAACAGACCTTTCTACATCGTCACGGGTACCATCTTTATCTAGGTCCCACCCCAAAATCTGGTCCGCCTTTAACCCCTCCGGCGCCTCTGGAGGCAAAGTGGAATTGATATCGAAGTAGTATTGGTCATAAATCTTAATCATGCGCTCCCGATCAAGATCTTCTATATAGGTAGGACTATTTAAGTATTGCGGAATCCCATCAACATACAAGTCCGGCTCTCTCTCGGTTTCGCCTTTCGGTCTTTCCATAAAAAGCTTACTTTCAATATAGGTGTCAAATTCCGGATCATAGTGAATCTGTACGGATTTGGTAGCCTTCTTGTAAGCTTCTTTAGTGATATCTTGCGTCTTAATCTGCTCTTTACTAGGAATCGTTTTGGTCTGTACGTCTATTTCATTGGTGGCGCTATGATAAGAGTAAGCGAGGTAAGCCCCAATGCCGAGCACCGCAATTCCGATAAGAGCTGTCTTTAAGTCCAAGTTGTTAAATTTCATAAATGTATTTTTATAATCTTTTTTGAATGTTGCCTATGGCGTGTCCCATCAGGATACAAAGGGCCATCATTATAATAGGTACAAGCAAAGGTGAAAATGCCACGGGGAGAAAGATTACCATAAAAAAGGCTAAAACCATATAAATAAAGCAATTGTAGGCCAATTTAGCCACCAAGGGGGAGGCGTAATCAAAGTTACTTTGCTTTATCTTGCGCTCTAAAATGCCACTCCCAAGGTGGGGAGCATAAGGATAAGAAGGTAAGGAAGCCAGGCCTTGATAAAGCCCCACCTTACCAGGAACTCATAAAATACCAGGGACGCCATCTCAAGCCTCCCTCCGATCCAAGAAAACCATCCCTCCCGAGTTCCCAGAGCCTCAAGACCTCCTGAGGCCATAATTTCCTCCTCTGTAGGCACAAAAAAATGGTAGACCTCTCCATAAAGCCCGGTGTCGATAAGAAGGGCCTTATAGCTCTCTTTCGCAAAAGAGTAGATCTCTTCCGAGGTGTTTTCCCCCATAAGGTCCCGGATATCAGCCTTTTCCGTTGCGAGAGTCTCTTTGGCAGTTTCTAAGGGAAAAAGAAAGACTACCAAAGTAAGCTCCAGCATCAATAGAAACAGGGTAAATAAGTACTTATTTTTAAACATAAGTTAGGCATCACTTTCTGGAAACTTTAAGATATGAGCAGACTCTTTAGGACTCTCTACTACAGTACTTTCCTTTGGGGGGGATCCTTTCCGTCCGAAAATCTAAAACCTCTTGGAGATACTTATCTTTGGCATAGTATTCCCAAAGGTGATTTTGCAGAACTTCCTTTAAAAGCTCCTTCTCTGGCTCCTTCTTAAGCACCTTGAGATCTTCTTCTATTAAAACTCCCGCAAAAAACCTGAGGGCCGCATTTTTGTCAAAAGGGGTCTCACGATGGTATTTCTTAAAAGCTAGAGCACTCTTTTTAAAAGCTACGAGGCTTTCCCTATCTGTGAGCCTTAAATAGTCCTTAAGCACCTTGGCCACCTCAAAAGACACAGGGATGAGCACGTTAAGCTGTCTTAAAACTATCTGAAATCTGTAAAAACTTCCCTCCTCGCGAAGAGCGCGGCCAATAGCAATCTTAACCTCCCTTATAAGACTAAAACGATTGGAAAGCCTTCTTAAGCGTTCGAATTTCTTGAGATAAGCTTGATATTGATCGGTCATAAGACCTCCTTATTTATAAATTTCGTGGTACGGTGTTCCCCATAAGTAGGTACTTTATAGGGGTTCGGATGGAGAGCCTTTCGAAGACTCTTTTGAAGATGACTTTCTTGAGCTTTTCGAGAGGCCTCGAGTTTGGCTTCCTCAGAAGCACTCTCAGGATCCTCGATAAGAATAGGAAGACGGCCCTTAATGATCTTGCCTCCCGAGATCTTGGCGATATATTCCAAGTTTGGGAGAGCCCCTAAGAGAGCTCCCGGAAACATTTCGGCTTCCTCTTCTCTTAAAACTTCGTTTTGGCCTCCGGAGTGCAAAACCGGCATTTCGCTATCCATATTTTGACTTTGCCCCCGCATGACATATTCAATGCGGGTCTTCGGCATAGTTTCAGCAATGTAGTCCTGGGTCTTTTTATCGAGAGTGCGAAGAGCGATGGTGTTATTGACGTTCCCAAGAACCTGCATGGCTTTATCTTGACTCCCGAGGCGGGAAGCAAAGTCCGCAATGGTCTGGGTCGCGACATAGAGGCGCATCTTAGCGCCACGACCTTTATTAAGCATGGCGATTAAGGGCTCATTAATGGTCTCGGCAGCTTCGTCGACAAAGATATTGACGGGCTTAAGATCTTCCCCATAGTTGTAACGTTGTCCTGCCACCGCTGTAAGGTCTGAAAGGATCATAGAGCCAATGGCGGAGCCCACGATGGAATCGGTAAGGGAGTCTAAGCCAATATAGGCGACCTCCTTTTGGGAAATGATCTTTTGGGTATCGGTAGCCGGTCTTTTATCCTCCACATCATTGGGATCCGGGGATAAGAGGGGGCCTAAAACTCCGGAGGTTAGCATGTTCAGAATTGGGAGAAGATTCGCCACCATTTTAGAAAAGTGGGTCTGGTCATGCTCATACATGGAGACCAAACCTTCTAAGTCCGAATTCGGGTAATCCTTGGACATGCCACACAGGTTATAGATATCTACGAGGGCATCGGCCTTTTCTTTATCGGTGCATTCGGTAAGTTTGTAATCCACATTGCTCTTATTAGTGCGAAGGCGCCCATTATCAGGGAGGATCCTTTTATATTTATTAAGATCGATGTGGTTCTTACGGATAAAGGTCTCCATAGCCTCGCAGACGAGACCATGAGCACCACCTTCCAAAAAGTGCTTAATTTTTATGAGCGTAGGGCGCCCCTCGATCATGGCTAGCCCCTGCACCACATTATTAAGGGCTTGCCAGGAGAAAGCCTTAAAAGGATCATTGCCCCCATTAGCGGATTGCATAAGGGCGGAGATACGGGAGGCGACTTCCGTGACGCGGGAAAAGTTTCTTAAAGGATTAAGGCGCGCGGACTCTTCCGGAAAAGCCGGATTAAAGTAAATAAATTCCTTTTGTCTCTCTATCCCCATCTTTTTAAACCGAAGACTCAAAGCCTTACAAGCCCGCTTCGCGTTTAACGCGAGCTCCTTATCCCCCTTAGGATCCACAATAATCACGGTTTCGTCTCGGAGGATACATTGACTTATTAAAAGGTCAAAAAGACGGGTTTTACCGGCGCCGGTAGTGCCAATAATAAGGGTATGGCCCTCGATATGCTTCAGGGGCTGGTAAATAGTTTCTTCATGAGGCTCTAAACCGTGGATCCAGGCTTTCCCCATCGTGGCTTCCGGCTCCTGAAATTTCGGACAAAAGCGGGGTAAAAAGGGCAGATCCTGAAGGTAGATCCGGTAAAAACTCCTTAAAGGAGGCTCCCGGTATCTTTGTTCTTCCCGCGCCCAGTCTCTTTTAGAGATCTCATAGACTCTTTGCACATGGCGGGGCTCCCAGGTAAAACCGTAGCCGAGCCACATGTCTTCCTTATGGCTGTTCATCATCTTGGTAAGGTTCGGCAGGGTAATAAAGGTAAGCTCTCTTCCTCCGAGATTCTTTTGAATCTTGTAAAGGCGGTAAGCTCCCGGCGCCTTTATGAGAGCCATAGTGGTAGAGATCCCCGCCATATACCAAAAGGGAGCTCCTGGCATGCTAGTTCCCACACTAGTAGCAAAAGCCACGAGAGTGCCCCCGAGATACAGCATGATCTGCATGCCTTCATAATTAGGACGAAAGGGTTGGTTATATTCGTAGGCGTTATATTTGATCCTGGGACCTCTAACTTGGGGTCTTAAGAAGACAAAGTATCTGGTTACGCTTAAGTAAGAATTTCCGGGCCTTCGTCGGGGCATACCTTTTTATTTTTTGGCAAAAAACGCTATAGATAAAGCCTTTAGAGGTAAGAGAAAGCCTTTCAAAAATCTTAGGAAGTTCCTCAAGGCTTTCCCAACCTTGTGGGGTCTCCTGGACTTTACCCAAAATAGGTCCCCCGCCTTCAAGGAATTCCGAAACTAAGACCTCAAATGCGGTCTCCATGTCTCCCTCTTCTGAAAACTTAAGAGGCTTTACTTCTAAAGCTTTCTTTGGAGGTTCCGGTTTTAGACTCTCAAGGTACTGAGAAGCGCCTTCCTGGGCTTTTAAGATCGCCTCTTTAGTAAGGGGCGTTATCTTTACGGGTATCCCTCTTAAAGCTTCCGTGAGACTTCCCTTAAGACAAAGACAGGTCTTAGTGCCAATTTGGGTATTAAAGGAAGCAGGATTACTAGGATCCTTCTGAATAACCGCATTATTTAAAAGGTAGTCTAAAAGTTCCTCTTTACTCTTAACTTCCAAATAGAGGCCAAACTCCCAGAGCTTTTTAAGATCAAAGCCATAGAGGGTGCCATCGGTAACGAGCATGTCAGACGAAATCGTGTCTTCACCCCTAAGAAGCGGGGCAAAGAGTTCCCGGATCTCTTGAGGAAGCTTACTTATAGTTTTAAGGTAGGCTTCCTTTTGGGCTTCTTTACTTTCTTTCGTGACTGGCTCTGCCTTCTTTAAGATCACAATGCCGTTTTTAGCACAGTATTCCTCTTTAGTAAGGGCGGTTTTACCCGCATAGGCTTTGATGCCTTTTTGGAGTTCCTTTTTAAAAACCTTAAGATCTTCTGTAAGAGGCGCCTTAACAATTTTGGAATCTTCAGAGCTACAAGTTGGCTTTTTTGGGAGCATATGGATGCCATCTGGGTTTACGGTGAGGCTCTTTTGGAGCGCCTTTTGGACCTCAAGATCCGGCTTATAGAATCTCTCGGAAGGTTTAGGAGATTCTTTAGCTTTTGGGACTTCTTTATGGGACTCCTGGGAAGACACTTCGGTCATAAAGGAAAAAGGCACTGGGGCTTCGGTCTTTGAAGGTTCTTCTTCCTGGGAAGGAGGCATCGAAGCTTCTTTTAAGGCTTCAGCGGTATCTTGCGAAGTCTCTTCTAGAGGATCTTTTAAAGCGAGCTTCATAAGATCTTCTCTTTCAAGAGAGGCTAACTCTTCGGGTATTTCCTGGGATGACTTTTCTTCTAACAAAGGCGCTACTTCAAGAGCTGTGCTTTCAGGGCGGAGCGGAGAGTTTTCAGGAGTAATCGCAAAGCCATCTTCGGTTTTGTCTAAGAAAAATACCTCACTAGCTTCCGGCTTTGCTTCAAAGACCAGGTCCGTTCTTAAAAACTGAATACAAGGAAGGCTCTCAAGTCCCTGGGACTTTAGAAGAACATTGAGAGTTAAAAGGTCTTCCTTGTCAGAAGGAGAAAGGTTTTTAAGAGCCTTTTCGGCATTAAGGATTCTTTCTCTTACAGGAGAGTCGCTTTCCGAAAGACTCCGAATAACTCTCCTAAAAGCCACCTTAGAAGTATTTTCTTTACTCTTAATATAGAGTTTATCGGCGAGCACTTGGGAAAGCCTTTGGATATCCTCGGGAAAACCCTCAAGTTCCTCTCTTTCCTGAGCCACAATCTTATAGAAAGCCTTAAGTTCTTGTCTTACCCAGGTAATATAGAGGGGTGCCTTGTCTCCCGTAGCACCGGTTACGTCGGAGTAAAAGACCTGACCTCTCGCATCATTAAGTTTCCAGGAAAAGCCATGACGGTGGTCTTCTAAAAGATCCTTTAGGACTCTTGCAAACATAAGGTGGGTCGAGATACCAAAGGCAGGAGAGTTTTCTTGTACCTGGGCTTCGGTATCTTCTTTTACGGAGGCCATGTCGGCTTCGAGAACGATCTTCCGAATAATGGAGTTAGAACCTTCCACAAAGGATCCTAAGAATTCCTCCTCCCAAATTTCCCGAAAACCATTCCTGGTAATCATGGCGATTGTGTCTTGAGGTACGATCTTCGTGGCCATAGAGGCTATGATGGAGATATTTTCATGAAGAAAAGCCCTATGGCTTCGATAGGTAATAAGGTAGTAGTAAAGCTCATTTTGGACACCCCAATCAAAGAGGGAGGCCACGCTGGGATTCCATTCCTTCTTGCCATCTAGGGAACTTATGATCATGTCGGTTACGGGTTTTCCGATATCGTGAAGGAGGGCTGCGAGGGCTACTGCCACCCGCCATTGTTTTTCGTACTGGGCTTTAAGACCGGGATTAGCACCTTCATAGGGCATATACCCTTCTGAAAACTTCACCGCATATAGGGCGGTATCTAGACCATGGTAAAAGAGACCACCCAGCCCCGAATGGTGATCGGCCCTGGAACCTGGGAGAAGGTGCACGTACTTAATGTAGTTTTGGATTACCGGCACCAGGTACTTTTGGTTTTCCTTATTGGTAAGACCTAAGGCCTTAAAAAGGGGATTTATGAGTCTTTCTTCCTGAGTCTCGTAGATATCGGGAACTGTGTGTAAGGGAATACCCTTTTTAGGTTCCGGGTAACTCGGAATAAAACGGTAGCTTTTATGCGGAGCTTGGGTAGGTTCTTCTAGGGCATGAGTCTTCTCTGCCTTTGGAAAGAGGCCTTTAAGATTCTCCCATAGCTTTAGCATGACAAAACTCCTTTTTTGGTGTGTTGGTCTTATGCTACCTAGGAAAAATTTCAAACTTGGTCCATTTGGTATCGCTTTGTGGTAGGAAAAGAAATTTTTTTGAAAAAAAAGGAAAAATTTTTATAAAGGCGGTAACTTTAGGAGATTTTGGGAAGTTTATATAAGGAATATATAAAAACTATAGAGTAACTATATAAAGTGTAAGATTTAGGGCTTTGGGAGCTCTCCAAAGGATTCTTAGAAGTTATCTTGTAAGCCCGAAATAGAAGGCCTATTCCTTAGGATAGGTCTTCGCAAAATACTCTAGTTTTTGAAGTAGAGATTAACAGTTAGTACCTGCCATTAAGCTGTTTATAGTAATCACAGCTCTCTAAGTTACCTAAGTAGCAAGACTTATTAAAGTACTGTTTCGCCTTTCTTCGGTCGCTTCGTACCCAGCTTCCGTCAGCTAGATGGTTCCGAGAACGTAGCATCCCTGGCTATCATTGAGGTTACAAGCCTTTTCGGCATAGGTTTTGGCTTTATTGTAGTCTTGTTCGCCACCTCTGCCTTCCATATAGAAGGTACTAAGGTTAGCACAGCCGATACCGCTATTAAGATTACAAGCCTTCTTGAAATAATCTCTGGCGTTACGGAATTTCACTCTTACTCCTTTACCTTCGGAATAAGCGAGGCCTAGTAATGCACAGCCATCTCCGTTATTGAGCTTACAGGCTTTATCAAAAAAGTTAACGGCTTTCTTATAGTCGTGACTTATATATTGGTCAAAGTAGTAAAAGGATCCGAGAGAAACACAGCTACGGCTATCTCTATTTTTACAGGCCCTTTCTAAGTCGGAAGTCTGGGTTTTGGCGAAAGCGACTTCGCTAAGTGCAAAGTTACCAACTAAAAGACAGGCTAAAAATGCAATTTTTAAGATTCTTATTTTGTATCCTTTGAGTTTGGTAGGTAATTCGTGGTTCTTAAATCTCTAGGAAAATTATAAAAAATTTTTATGCGGGTTTTAACCCTAAAAGGGTTAATAACAGTTGTGTTAAATATATAAATAGTTTATAATATATGAAAA
>CAVGFV010000102.1:0-2296 GCA_963628765.1 Succinimonas sp. | reverse complement strand
CTTTAAACCAGGTGATAAAGGCGTTAAGGTGGAACTTGCATTCACTAAAGAAGCACCTACTGGTGAGGGTATGGTTAAGTTCTTTGAAATCCGCCTTGATAAGGTAATGATCTCAGACTACTCCATCGAAGCTGAAGAAGATGGTGTTCCAACTGAAACCTTTAGCCTTTCATACACTGAGATTACTGAAAACTACTCAGTCGATAATGCTGATAAGATGGAAAACACTGGCGACGTTACCTTCGATGTTGGTACGTCAACCCTTACCTCTGGTATCGCTGACGCTCTTTAAGATTTTTATCAATAGAACAAGCCTCATCACTTTTAAGTGGTGAGGCTTTTGTTTAATAAGTGATTATTTTTTGCACCTTACAAGGAATACTGTAGGTATTTATCATTTCTGTATCTTCTCTAGGCTATAATTCATTAAGTGTTTTATTGAACAATGCCTAAGGAGTGAATTTATGAGAATGAGAAGGGCTTATTGTTGCGCTTTGTTTTCAACTGCTGCTATTTTTGCAGCACCACAAGCTTTAGCAAATACATATCTAATTGATGTGAGAACTCCTCAAGAATTTACAGCAGATCATATTGATAATGCCTTAAACATTGAGTATCAAAATATTATGGTAGGTGTTACCCAGCATAACATAAGTAAAGATGACAGTATCTACTTATACTGCAGATCCGGTCATCGTGCAGGTATTGCCGAAGCTGAACTCAAAAATAACGGCTTCTCTAAAGTAGTAAATTTAGGTGGAATTGAAGATGCGAGAAAAACTCTCGGAAAATAATAACCTAATCACTATTTTCAAAAGCACTCGTAAGCTTAGGTACTGACGAGTGTTTCTAGTACATTGGTAATGAGATGCTATTGGCTACTTTTCATTGGCCATTTCAAAAATATGCAGATCTTTAAAGCAAGAATTAATTAATTTTTGGAATTCTTCTTCGTTCTTTATAGCTTTATCAATTTTGTCTTTTAGGATTTTTTGTGTGTAGCTTGCATCACTTGTTGCAGTCTCATCCATTTCACCATGAGCTAACATATTTCGAAGTTGCTTCAAGAGAGGGAATGCTTTCTTTTCTAGATCAGAATTGGCGCTATAAATACCTTTATCTATTTTAAAATCACCATCCAATAACTCTCTATCTTCCCTTGTCATATCTTCGTACTTAACAGAATCGCTATTTGCATTTTCATAATCGAAGATATATTTTTTTCTGATAGTTTCAAAAGCACAGATAACAGCGAGAACGTAGCTTTTTTGTTCTAAGTATTTGCAAGCCAAATAAGCAAACCTTGCATAAACACGTGTTTTTGTTGACCAAGACACTCTCTCAAGTATTTCATTCTTAATGCTTTTATATACAGGATCGTCACTAGTGAAGCTTTTGACCAATCCATAATAAGAACTAGATGCTTTTATCTTTAACAAATTTTCGTAGTAGGAAAACTTGGAAAAATCATCAATTTGCTTAGAGGAAATGCCACTAGTTGCCTTTAATCGCTCATTTAAGAATTCGAGATTACCTGTTTTATCATAAAGGTTGAATGACTGAGACCATTTATACATTTCATAGATGTAATTTAGCTTTAATACACGGCCACTATGAGTACTGTTATTGTAAGTCGTATAGTAAATATCCTTCACTTCTACCTGTTGTGATAATGATAGAAACTGTAGGCTCATTATTGAAAAAATAGGCATATATCTAAAGCCATGAGTAATATCGATACTTACTGTATCTCCTTTACTAATACATCCTACTAATGATGAAAAGATGCTCTGCTGATCATCTTCTTTTTCTAGATCCGAAACAATGCGTAACACAAAGTTTGTTTCTGGGTAGAGTTTATTGAGAGAATTTTCAAGTTCTGACAATATTTCAGTTGTTATTATTTTTTCTGAAATAATTCGATTGGCGAGCTCTTCATTTTCTTCTAGCACGTTGCTAAAGTAATCGATTAGGTAATACCAATGGCTTGTTGAAGTACCTATGACTACAAACTTTTCTGGAGCAAACTTTTCAAAAAGGGTAGTTCCTAAGTAGGTGCATTTTTCAACTTCACAGCCATCAGGGAAGGTGTAGGTAGACTCTTGATAGCAATCGCTATTAATAACATAAGAGCCACGTCCAATAAATGTAATTAAGGTATTCATTAGTTTTGGTTCTCGTAATTTAACACGTTGATACGATATACGTAGGAGATTTTAGATTTACTCATGGTAATTATAGCCTACATTTCGCACTTCAAATTCGGTATTTCTCTCCTGAGGTACCGAATTTATTT
>CAVGFV010000101.1:0-2018 GCA_963628765.1 Succinimonas sp. | reverse complement strand
TCTACAACTTCCTTAAACTTTTTTTCTGTGTATGTTTAAAATGACAGAATTACGGCATCACCCAATTTGGGTGGTGGCTTTTTTATGGATACAACGGAAGTTATCTCCTTATGTTTGAAGGAATGTAAGCTAAAATTAAAGAGCGATAATTGAAAATATGGCTAACACTTTTATGGGAATTGAAGACAAAATATTTCAACGTAAACGTTTCGTAGAAAATAGAATGCAAAACTTTGTTTTTGATAAAAACAAAAAATGTTATTCCTTTGAGTCAGATCTACTGAATGGTAATTTTAAAGCGATTTTAACAGTTGATAAAAAAGGGAAATTAGCAGGTAAAGTTATCGATAAATTAACAAACGAAGAATATACGCCTCTAAGAATATTAGGATTTGAAGGAGAATATGTTAATTCTGTTCGTACGGCTTATTACGAGTTATTACAGCACGTAGCTGATACTTGTTGTAATGATGTGCTTTTTGCTTCAGATCAGGCAAACAGACTAACTAAGTCCATCATAGCTAACTATTCCGTGAATCCAGATTTTCCTTGGGAACAGAGCCAGTATCAAAGTTATGGTGTGTTTAGGCACCAAGAAAATAATAAATGGTTTGCTCTAATCATGAACGTAAATAGGCGCGTTCTTTTAAGTGATGCCAAAGACGAAAATGTGGATATTGTGAATTTAAAAATTAAGCCTGAAACATCTTTAGTGTTATGTGAAAGGGAAGGCATTTTCCCTGGTTATCATATGAATCACAAACATTGGATTTCGGTAACATTAGATGACAAGATTTCAGATTTAGATTTACTTAATTTCTTAAAAGTAAGTTTTAATCTAACCAAATAAAAATTTGGTTAGATAACGAGGACAAGCTTCCATTGAATATAAAAACAAAGATTTGAATACTCTTGTTTAGCGGAAGCTTTTAGTTTTGCTTTGTTTTTTTATTGATCGTTATTTAACCTTTTGGGATGCACGATCTGGGTGTCTTATTGGTTCTCCAAAACCAATTTTATTTCTCAGTACATCAAAGTAATCATAGGTTCTAGGATGACATACTTGAAGATTTTCAGGATTTTTCCTAACGACAATTGATGAAGTACTCTTGGTATTCATAACTACTTGTCCATCACAACTTACAACTATATCTTCCTGGACATCATCAGGCATTTCAAAACAAATTCTGATATCACTTTCTGCACGGAATACACATGGTCTGCAGTTTAATGAATGAGGGAACATAGGTACAAGAACGATCACATTAAGAGATGGTTCAACGATAGGACCACCTGCTGATAAATTATATGCTGTAGAACCAGTTGGTGTTGATATGATGAGACCGTCTGCTTTCATTGTGTACATGAATGTATCGTCTACATACACTGAAAAATCAATCATATGAGCAGCCATGCTACCTTGAATGACTGTTTCGTTAAGAGCCAAGGATGATTGTGTTGTAATATCACCTTCAAGTATTGAAGCTGAAAGCATAAAACGTTGTTCGAGAATATATTCCCCATTGAGAATTTTTTCGAGTGGGCGCGCAAAACTATGTGGGTTTATATCAGTGAGAAAGCCTAGATGTCCTGTATTAATGCCGAGCATCGGAACACCAGCCATACCAATAGCTCTACTCGCTCCTAGAAAAGCACCATCTCCACCAACAACAATAATAAGGTCTATATTGCCTTTCATGTCGTTAATATCGATCGCTTTTTCTTTTTCGTTCATACGACACGCTGTTTCGCTTTCCATCCAAACCTTTTTGCCACGACATTCAAGAAATGAAGAAATAGCTCTTAAGGTTCCTGCAACGGAAAGATTTTGAATCTTGCTGAAAAGTACAACGTTTTCTACTGGTTTCGGCATATGGTATTCTCCTAAATCAGATAGATTTTACATGAAATCTTTGAAAAATAACAAAAAATCAATAGTAAAAGTGATTAAATTTTTCATTTTGTAAGCGTATTCGCAATCGTCGTATTTAAATTTTCATAGAGCCCACATAAGATCC
>CAVGFV010000100.1:0-7732 GCA_963628765.1 Succinimonas sp. | reverse complement strand
GATTTTGAAATTTTGAAAGCTAAAGATTAATAGTGAGAAAGTCTAAAGACGGGAAAAATAAAAACTAAAATAAAATCATCATTTTGTGAAAAAGATCTTCTCTGTTCCTGTAAATAAAAAAATACCACAAGTTAATTAAAGGTGTATAATGGCATCACATTTTTAAACGGCATCAAGGGTTAATACATTATGTACCTTTGTACAGAGTACCTATCATTTCATCAACACCATCATCACCCGAAATAGTCTTTCAGGAGGATGAATTCTGGAAGACGCTATTCTTCCAGTGAGTTGCCGTACAGACGATTCTGAGACCCTTGGAAGAATAAAATACTTCCAGGGGTTTTTTAATTTATGAGGATAATTGGAAACAAATGAGCACCACCAAGAAATTTCGCATAGCAATGCAAAAGAAAGGCAGATTAAGCATTGATACTACAGATCTATTCAAGAGCTGCGGTCTTAAAATTAATAGTCGCGAAGATCGTTTGATTGCCCATGTTGAAAATATGGAAATTGACCTTCTTAGAGTTCGTGACGACGATATTCCTGGCCTCGTAATGGATCATGTTGTTGACTGGGGTATCGTTGGTCAAGACGTACTTGAAGAAACCACAATTGAACGTATTCAAGATGGTCTGCCAGTAGATTACAAGATGGTTCGCAAACTTGATTTCGGTGGCTGTAGATTATCACTTGCTATCCCTGTTGAACAAGAATGGAAAGGTGTTCAAAGTCTCGAAGGCCTTAAGATAGCTACCACATATCCAAACCTCACTAAACGTTATCTCGACGAACAAGGTGTTAAGTTCAAAGTTGTTCACCTCACCGGTTCAGTAGAAGTTGCTCCTCGAGCTGGTCTTGCTGATGCCATTTGCGATCTCGTAAGTTCTGGTGCAACACTTGAAGCTAATGGTCTTAAAGAAGTACAAGTTGTTTACAGATCTCAAGCTGTACTTCTCCAAAGAAGCCAAGAACTTTACCCTGAAAAAGCAGAAATTGCTGAAAAATTAATCAGTCGTATTGACGGCATGATGCAGGCACATGGTTCTAAATACATCATGCTCCATGCTCCAAAAGACAAGGTTGAAGAGATAACTGCTTTACTTCCAGGAGCTGAAAGCCCAACCCTACTCCAACTTGAAGGCAATCCAACTCACGTTGCAATGCATGTTGTTTCAACCGAAAATCTCTTTTGGGAAACAATGGAAAAACTCAAGGCTTTAGGAGCTAGTTCAATTCTAGTTCTACCTATTGAAAAAATGCTTAAGTAATTTGCAGAGGCAATTCATGAAAATCGTTAAATGGAGTGATCTGTCTGAACAGGAGCAGATTGCAACTCTCTCACGTCCTGCTACATCAGATAATGGTGAAAAGGCAAAAATTGTTTCAGATATCATTGCTAATATCAGAAATAATGGCGACAAAGCACTTAATGAATATTCAAAGAAATTTGATAGATTCACAGGTGATCACTTAAAGCTCACAAAAGATGAAATTGAAGCTGCTAAAAGCCGTGTTTCTGAAGATTTAAAGAAAGCACTTCAGATGTCTTATGACAATCTGTATAACTTTCATAGTGCTCAAAAACCAGAAGTAATTTCTGTTGAAACTCAGCCTGGCGTTAAATGTGAACTTCACACTCATGCTATTGATACTGTAGGTCTTTATGTTCCTGGTGGCAGTGCTCCTCTTGTAAGTACAGTATTAATGCTTGCTGTTCCTGCAAGAATTGCTGGTTGTAACAAAGTTATTCTCTGCTCCCCACCTCCTGTTTCTGATGCTATCGTTTATGTTGCTGATCTTTGCGGTGTAACTGATATTTATACAGTAGGTGGAGCTCAAGCAATTGCTGCTATGGCATATGGCACTGAAACTGTTCCTAAGGTTAATAAGATCTTTGGGCCAGGTAATTCATTTGTAACCGAAGCTAAAAAGCAGGTTTCTTCTGATTTTAAAGGTGCCTCAATCGATATGCCTGCTGGTCCATCTGAAGTTATGGTAATAGCTGATGAAACTGCAAATCCAGCTTTCGCTGCTTCTGACCTTTTATCACAGGCAGAACACGGTCCAGATTCACAGGTAATTCTTCTTTCAACCAATCCTAACTATGGTAATGAAGTAGTTGCCGAAGTTGAAAAGCAAGTAGCTGTACTTTCACGTGAAAAGATCGCAGTACAAGCTCTCGATAAGAGTACTGCAATTGTATGCGATAATCTCGATGAAGCTTGCGAAATTGCTTGCCGTTACGCTCCAGAACATTTAATTGTAGAAACCAAAGATCCGAGAGCTCTTCTTCCCAAAATAAGAAATGTTGGCTCAATCTTCGTTGGTGCCTTCACTCCTGAATCTGCGGGAGACTATGCAAGTGGTACAAACCACACTCTTCCAACTTATGGATATGCAAAGACATACTCATCTCTTGGCTTAGCAGACTATCTTCGTCGCTACACTGTACAAGAAGCTACACCACAAGGATTGGCAATCATTGCTCCAGCTATTGAACAAATGGCAGATGCGGAAGGCCTCACTGCTCATAAACGTGCAGTAACTATCCGAATGGAAGCTCTTAATAAAGAGGCAAAATAACATGGCTAAAACATTTAATGAACTCGCAAAACCAAGAGTTCAAAAATTAAAACCATACTTGTCAGCTCGCAGAATTGGTGGACAGGGTCATACATTTTTAAATGCTAATGAAGCGCCATCCAGTGCCTCATTTTTGATGAGTTCACAGAGCCTTAATCGTTATCCAGAATGTCAACCACCAGAACTTTTTGAAGCCTATGCTGACTATGCTGGTGTTAAACCTGAACAAGTTATGGTATCACGTGGTAGTGACGAAGCTATTGGACTTCTCATCAGAACATTCTGCGAAGAAGAGAAAGACAGTATTCTTATCTGCCCTCCTACCTATGGTATGTACAGTGTAAGTGCCGAAACTAATGGTGCTAAAATTGTAACAGTACCTCCACGTGATGATTTCAGCACAGACTCTGAAGCTGTCGTTAATGCTTTAAATAATGACAACAGTATCAAGTTAGTGTTCCTTTGTTCACCTAATAATCCAACTGGAAACACTCTTTCTGATAATGATTTGTTACCTATCTTAAAGGCAACTAACGGTAGAGCTTTAGTAGTAGTTGATGAAGCATATATTGAATTTTGTTCTAACGAAACAAAAATAAAGCTTCTTTCAGAATACACAAATCTTGTCATCACACGTACTCTTTCAAAAGCCTTCGGTCTAGCAGGTATTCGTTGCGGATTTACTCTAGCTAACTCTGAAATAATAAAATTACTTTTGAAGGTAATTGATCCATACCCAGTATGTGATCCTGTAGCTCAGATTGCTATTCAAGCACTATCTAAAAATGGGCTTCAGATAATGCAAGATCGTGTTAAAGAGATCAACGAAAGAAAAGAACGTTTTGTATCCGAAGTAAAGAAACTTCCATACGTAGAAGAGGTTTTCGATACTAAACCTAACTATGTATTGTTCCGTTTCCATGATGGTGAAGCACTCTTTAGCGAATGCGTACGCCATGGAATCATTCTTCGTGATTTCAACGACAAACCGCGCCTCAAAAACTGCGTCAGAATTACAATCGGTAGCGAACAGGAAATGCAAGAAGTACTTACCGTATTAAATTCAATAAAGCAGTAAATATAATCAAGGCGGAAATAACTTTTCCGCCATTCATCCGGTAACAAGACACTATGCAGAAATATTTATTTTTGGACCGCGACGGTACTCTTATCGATGAGCCTCAACCTAGCGAACAAGTTGATGCTTTCGAACTTTTAAAATTCGAACCGCACGTAATAAGCTCTCTCAAGCGTCTCATTGATGCTG
This sequence comes from Succinimonas sp., assembly GCA_963628765.1. Lineage (GTDB taxonomy): Bacteria > Pseudomonadota > Gammaproteobacteria > Enterobacterales > Succinivibrionaceae > Succinimonas. The sequence goes on along the minus strand of CAVGFV010000100.1, from coordinate 3,876 downwards.
GTTGGCATCTCGTCATGGTAACAAATCAAGACGGCCTCGGAACCGCCTCACTTCCTAAAGAAGCGTTCCAAGGTCCTCACGATCTTATGATGAACATTTTCGCATCAGAGGATGTTACCTTTGATGATGTTCTTATTTGCCCACACTTTCCAAACGAAGGTTGTTCTTGCAGAAAACCTAAAATTGGCCTAGTAATGAATTACTTAAAACCAAACGTTATGGATACGGAAAATAGCTATTTTATCGGAGATCGCGATACCGACATCGAAATGGCTAACAACATGGGCATCACAGGTATAAAGTACAACCGTGATACCATGAATTGGGTAAATATTGCAGATGCAATTTTAACCAAACCACGTACTGCAACCATTGAAAGAAATACTAAAGAAACCAAGATTAAGGTTTACGTAGATCTTGATCACCCGGGCCATTCTGAAATTGATACTGGTATTGCTTTCTTTGATCATATGCTTGATCAAATAGCCACACACGGTGCCTTTACAATGAAACTTAAATGCGACGGTGATTTAAATGTTGATGAGCACCATAGCATTGAAGATGTTGGTATTGCCTTAGGCGAAGCTATTAAAAAAGCTCTTGGTGATAAGCGTGGTATTGGTCGTTTTGGCTTTGCTCTCGCAATGGACGAAGTTGAAGCTAAAATTGAAGGTCTACCAGATGACTCTCTAATTAACCATAAGGTTGAAGCTTGTCTTGATATTTCTGGTCGCCCTTACACTGTCTTTAGTTGTGATGCCGATTTCCAAAGACAGAATGTTGGTGAAATGGCAACTGAAATGGTACCTCATTTCTTCCATAGCCTAGCTTATGCTTTAGGATTGACACTACATCTTTCAGTAACTAAAGGTAATACTCATCATCAAGTAGAATCCTTATTTAAGGCATTCGGAAGAGCCATGCGTACAGCACTTAAAAAAGAAGGCAACGAACTTCCATCAAGCAAAGGGGTTTTATAAATGACTCAAAAAATCACTGTCATCGATACAGGAAGTGCTAATCTCACTTCTGTAGTTTTTGCCTTTAATCGCCTTGGTGTAAAAACAGAAATATCTCAAGATGCAGATGTTATTAGATCTTCAGATAAGTTAATCCTTCCAGGTGTAGGCACTGCTTCAGCTGCAATGGCCCTACTTAAAGAAAGAAAACTTGATACTCTAATACCAACTTTAGAGCAACCTGTTTTAGGTATTTGCCTTGGTATGCAAATGCTTGGAAAAGAATCTCAAGAAAACATGGCGAATAGCACTCAAGTTGTTCCGTGCCTAAATATTACCAAAGGTGCTGTAAAACTTTTAAAGTCTCAAGGTCTAACACTCCCTCATATGGGATGGAATCAGGTATTTCAAAAAAAAGATTCCCCTTTATTTAAGAATATTCCTAATAGAGCTTACTTCTACTTTGTGCATTCCTATGCTCTAGAAATAACTGAGGATACTTTAGCTACTTCTGAGTACGGAGAACAATTCACATCCGTAGTACAACACAATAACTTTTATGGCACCCAATTCCACCCTGAAAAATCAGGGGCTCTTGGCGCTCAGCTACTTAGAAACTTTCTTGATATTTAGGAGTAAGACATGATCATTCCTGCAATAGATCTTATTGGCGGAAAACTTGTTCGTCTCTACCAAGGTGATTACAACAAAAAGACTGAATATAGTGCAGATCCTCAAGAAAGATTCGATCTATATGTTAAAGAAGGCGCTAAGTTTCTTCATCTTGTAGATTTAGATGGCGCTAAAGATACAACCAAAAGACAGCTTTCTGTAATTGCATCTTTAATTAAAAATACTCCTGTCCCAATTGAAATTGGTGGTGGTATTAGAACTAGAGAAGATGTAAAAGCTCTTCTTGATATCGGTGCGGAGCGAGTTGTTATTGGTTCAACTGCTGTTAAATCTCCAAATGAAGTTAAGAAATGGTTTCAAGAATTTGGAGCACAACATATTGTTCTTGCTCTTGATATCAATATCGATCCTAAAACTAAGAAACGCTTTATCGCAGTAAAAGGATGGCAAGAAGATAGCGGTATTACCATTGAAGATCTCATTAAGATCTATCAAGATGTTGGACTACGTTATGTTCTTTGTACTGATATAAGTCGCGATGGCACTCTTAAAGGGTCAAACGTAGAACTTTATCAAGATCTCAGCAAAGAATTCCCTGAGCTTTATTTCATTGCATCAGGTGGGATTGGATCTATTGATGATGTTAAAAACGTCAGCACTAGCGGTGCTGGTGGCGTTGTTCTCGGACGTGCTCTTCTCGAAGGCAAATTTACTGTAAAGGAGGCTATAGCATGCTGGCCAAACGAATAATTCCTTGCTTAGACGTTAAGAACGGTGTCGTAGTAAAGGGAGTACAGTTCCGTAACCATGAAGTTATGGGCAGCATTGTTGATTTAGCACGCCGTTATGCTGAAGAAGGTGCAGATGAATTAGTATTCTATGACATCACTGCATCATCTGACTCTCGTGTTGTAGATAAAAGCTGGGTTAGCAAAGTTGCAGAAGTTATAGACATTCCATTCTGCGTTGCTGGTGGTATCAAGAGTGTTGAAGATGCTCGTCGTATTTTGGAATTTGGTGCCGACAAGATCTCTATTAATTCCCCTGCTCTTGCAGATCCTGATCTTATAAGCAGACTTGCTGATAAGTTCGGTGTGCAATGTGTTGTATGCGGTATTGATTCTTACTTTGATGCTAATTCTGGTAAATATTGGGTAAAACAGTACACTGGCGATGAAAAGCGTACACTGGTAACTAATTGGACTACACCTGATTGGGTACAAGAAGTTCAAAAACGTGGTTGTGGCGAAATTGTTCTCAACATGATGAACCAAGATGGCATGCGTAAAGGCTATGACATTGAACAATTAAAACTCATTCGTAGCTTAACACACGTACCTCTTATTGCTTCTGGTGGTGCTGGCACTATGGAACACTTTAGAGATGGTTTTAAACTAGCTCACGTTGATGGATGCCTCGCAGCTTCTGTCTTCCACAAAGGTCTTATTCATATCCCAGAACTCAGATCCTACCTTAGAAATGAAGGAGTAGCAGTTCGTGACTGAAAAATATAACATTAACTTCACGCCTGACAGCCTCGATTGGGAAAAATGCCAGGGTATGATTCCTGTAATAGTACAAAACTATCGTTCTGGCTTAGTGCTAATGCAAGGTTTTATGAACCGTGATGCCTTAGAAAAGACTCTTGAAATAGGCAAGGTAACCTTCTTTAGCCGCACCAAACAGCGCCTTTGGACCAAAGGTGAAGAGTCACATCACTGGTTACACCTTAAAGCGATCACTACCGATTGCGATTCTGATTGCCTTTTGGTAGCTGCTGATCCAATAGGACCTACTTGCCATCTTGGCAATACTAGTTGCTTTGATGGACATTTACCTCTCGAAGCATCAAATATTGCACTTTACGATGCAAGTAAAGAAACTCAGCAAGACCTTGATAAAGCTGTTAAGCAATTTAAAGAGACTTCTAGTTTAGAAAATGGTGCCCTACTCTTTAAATCTGTAATGGCAGAGCTTCAAAAGGCAGGAATCAGTCTTCGCGATATAGATCCTCTTTTTAAACAAGCTCAGAAATAGCTAGCTAATTTTAAAGCTTGAAATATCAATAGAAAAAGTCCCTGTTATCAAACAGAGACTTTTTTATTTAATAAATACAAAAAATAATCGTATTTTTTGATAAAAAGAGTTAAAATGAGGATTACCGTAAGCGTATTTGCAAACGGCGTATTGAATTTTTCTTGAGTAGATCTTCGAAGTCTTAGCAAGACCCATTTTGATCTTGAGAGTTATCAATGGCTGTTGCTTTACAGCTATCAGGAACTTT
>CAVGFV010000099.1:0-62448 GCA_963628765.1 Succinimonas sp. | reverse complement strand
AGTGGTTTCGTAAGATTAGTAATTAAATTACATACCTAAATTTATATCGTTACAGTTTAAGCTCATTTACGAGATCGTATTCAATAAGCTGTTTATCCTTTTCGGAGATAAGAGAACCATCGCTTTTGGTAAGGGAGAAAAAGTCATCTACTCTTTCACCTGTAGTGGTGATTTTGGCCGCATGGAGTGAGAGGTTATGCTTTTGGAAAATAATGCTTATTCTTGCCAAAATCCCTGGAAGATCCAAGGTAGAGATCTCTAGTTCCGAAGTTTTTCTTTCGTTATTTGGCAAAAAGTGCACATGGGTAGGTACTCTAAAGAGCTTGAGCTGTTTTGGTACTTCAGGCATCTTAGGGTAGGTGTATTCTGCACTGGTGAGGGCTGATAGAATAGCTTTACGAATGGACCCCATTCTATCTACAGGAAGCTGATGCCCATCTTGTTTCACAAAGGCAAAGGTATCGAGAGCATAGTTTTCATTAGTGTTGGAAATGGTTGCGGACATTATATTGAGCTTTTTAGAGCCGAGTATGCTACATACTTTCGCAAAAATTCCTGCTGTATCCTTTAAATAGACAAATAGTTCAGTGCAACCTGTTTTGGTGTTTTGGGCAAATAGGATTAATGGACTATCGGTCCATTTATGGGCAATGATATTTTGTGTGTGCCAAGCTATTTGCTCTGGTAGGTAACGAATGAAGTAATCAATTTTGAAGTTACTCCAAATTCGAAATACCGAAAGAGGAGAGAGTCCAATTTTTACTAAAATGGCAAGAGCTCGTTGCTGGTTTTCTCTTACGTGAAGTCTAAGATCAGGAGGATTTTCTAGACCTTTACGGAGAGCATCACGAGTTGCAAAATAAAGGGTCCTAAATAATGAATCCTTGTAGCTATTCCATTCTGTATCATTGGTGGCGTTTATATCAGCTACAGTGAGACAGTAAAGGTAATTTAGATAGCTTTCATCGCCTACATTCTTCGCAAAATCCGCTACCACATCAGGATCGGAAATATCGCGTCTTTGGGCCACAATAGACATATAAAGGTGTTTTTTAACAACCCAGGACACGAGTCTACTTTCATAGCGGTTATAACCGTGAAGTTTACAAAAGTACAAAGCATCAGGAGCACCTAAGTCCGCATGATGTCCCCCGCGTCCCTTTGCAATATCGTGGAAGAGGGCTGCTATGAATAAGAGCTCTGGCTTATCGATGCTGTTATATATTTGCTGGTAGAGAGCGTATTTTTCATCAGTGCTATGGGTGAATTTATAGATGCTCTCTAAAACACGTAAGGTATGTTCATCCACTGTGTATTGATGGAACATATCGAATTGCATAAGACCTAGGATTTCATTCCATCTTGGAATATACATGGCAAAGATCTGGTGCTTATGCATTATTGGGAAGGCTCTTATGAGAGAGCGAGGATCCGCAATAATTTCCCGGAAGATTTCCCGGCATTCCGGGAGTTCTGAAAGGTAATGGTTAAGGCTTCTTCTTGCAATTCTGAGATTGCGAATACATTCGGTATAGACACCGGTTAGCTCTTCGTGCTTTGTGTAGGTTAAAAAGAGCTCCAAAATAACTTCTGGTTTTCTGATGAAGATGTTGCGATCTTGAACATCAATTAAGGTGCCCCGGAAAATGAAATATTGATTCATGGCTACAACAGGAGGAATCTTTTCAGGGAAAAGATTGTTTTCCATAATTTGCATGAAGATTTCATTTAACTCATGGACTGTATGAGTGGTTTGGTAGAAACGTTTCATTAGGGTTTCTACTGGAGTGTTACCATCTCCTGCATAGCCAAGATTAATGGCAATACTTCTTTGTCTATCAAAGGTTAGGCGGTTATCAGGGCGGGTGAGGATAAGGTGGAGAGCGAATCTTACGCGCCAGAGAAAATCTTGGCAACTTGTAAGCTCATAGCACTCAATACGGTTTAGGAGCTTCTTTTCCATAAGCTCACGAATACTAGTAACCCCATAGGCCTTTCGTGCTACCCAAAGCATAGTTTGGATATCACGAAGTCCCCCGGGATTATTCTTGATATCAGGCTCTAGCATGTAGACAGTATCTTTATAGTAATGGTGTCTTCCATTTTGCTCATCAAGTTTTGCCTGAAAAAATTCTTTGGCCGGCCAAAAATTAGGATCGTTAACGGCTTCCCTTAGCTTGTCGTAGGTTTGACTGTTGCCTGTAATAAGGCGTGTTTCTAGAAGGTTAGTCGCAATAGTAACGTCTTTTCTACCTTCGGTAAGGCACTCCGCAATAGTTCTTACGGACTGCCCTAAATCTAATTTGAGATCCCAAAGTAAGCTGGAAAATGTTGGGATAATTTCTTTAATCTTATCTTCAAGAAGATCGGAAGACAAAATAAGAATATCAATATCGGAATGTGGTTGGAGATCCCCTCTACCATAGCCACCTACTGCAATAAGTGCAAGATTCGAAAAGGTATCAAGTCCAAATTGTTTCCAAATTTTTCTAAGAAGGTTATCTATGAATTCCGTGCGATGTTGCACGAGCTCTGAGACAGGAACCCCCTCCGTAAAACAGGTAGCCAAATAATCAAAATGCTTTTTAATGGCCTCGCGACCATTTTCCATTGTTATAGCTTCTTCGGGAATGAAAGTGGCCGCTTCCTGCATAGAGTGTGTTCCTTTTTTTATTTAAGAATTGTGGATAACTCTGTCGATAAGTCCTTCTTCCTCATCTCTGTAGGTGAGAATTTCTACACCGTCTTCAGTTATAAGAAGAGTGTGTTCGAACTGTGCAGAAGGTTGTTTATCAGCAGTGGTAGCGGTCCAACCATTTTTATGGTTGATTTTGCATTTCCAAGTTCCACAGTTGATCATAGGTTCAATTGTGAAAGTCATGCCGGGTTCAAGAAGAACGTGGAAATCATTTGCGTAATGAAGTACCTGTGGTTCTTCGTGGAAGCCTTCGCCAATGCCGTGACCACAGAAGTCTCTTACTATGGAGAAAGATGTTCTGTTAATGATCTTTTGAATGGTGCTACCCACAATAGTGAGATCCTTGCCAGGACCAACAGCCTTTATAGCTTCATAAAGAGATTGTCTAGTTACATCCACAAGCTCTTGGTTTCTTTGAGCGGTATGACCACCAACAACATACATTTTACTGGTATCGCCGTGAACGCCATCTTTGATGACAGTTACATCAATATTCACAATATCGCCATTATGAAGTTTTCTAGCACCTGGAATACCGTGGCAAACTTCTTCGTTTACAGAAATACAGGTGGCTTTAGGATAACCTTCATAGCCTAGGCAAGCAGAAATAGCGTGCTGGGTATTTTCGATGTAATCGAGCATGATGTTGTCAAGTTCAAGGGTAGTTACTCCCGCCTGTACGTGTGGCTCGATCATGGTTAATACGTCACCTGCAAGTTTGCCTGCAATACGCATTTTGGCAATAGTTTCAGGGGATTTGATGGTTATATTTGAAATTTTTCTCATTTTTCTACTTCTTATAAACACTTTAATGGGCTCATTATAACACCATGAATGGCTCCCGAGTTTTTGCTGATAAGTTGTGTATTTAGGTGTGATTTAAGGGTTGTTTTTATGAGGAGATATCTATATAATGCGTGTACCTCGGAGGTACCGGGGTACTGCTGTTTTTGAAAAATAAAATTCTTCAAATTAAAGCGGTTCATTTCTAATACACACACCGTTACAACAATGTTTATGTGGGGTGCCACAAGGTCTCATAAACAGTGCGGTGGAGGCTTAACCCCAATAAGGAAATTTCAACATGTCTAATGTTACTATGAGCGAAATGCTCGACGCTGGCGTACACTTCGGCCATCAGACCCGTTACTGGAACCCTAAGATGAAGCAGTATATCTATGGTTCACGCAATGGTGTACATATCATCAATCTTGATAAGACTGTTACCAGCCTCGACGAAGCTCTCAACTTCCTCAGCAGCAAAGTAAGCAAGAAGGGTAAGGTTCTTTTTGTAGGTACTAAGCGTGCTGCATCTGAACAAGTTAAGGAAGCTGCTCTAAGCTGTGGTCAGTATTATGTAAATCACCGTTGGCTCGGTGGTCTTCTTACCAACTGGAAGACTGTTAGACAGTCAATCAAGCATTACAAAGAACTTGAAACTCAGTCTACCGATGGTACTTTTGATAAGCTCACCAAGAAGGAAGTTCTTCTCCGTACCCGTGAAATCGCTAAGCTTGAAAAGAGCTTCGGTGGTATCAAGGATCTTGGTTCTATCCCTGACGTTCTTTTCGTAATCGATGCAGAAGTTGAACACATTGCAATCGATGAAGCTAACAAGCTCGGTATCCCTGTAGTTGCAGTTGTTGATACCAACTCTAGCCCAGATGGTGTTAACTATGTAATTCCTGGTAACGACGATGCTATCCGTGCAATCGCTCTTTACCTCAAGGCTGTATCAAGCACTATCAACGATGCTCGTGAGTCTTTGACTAACGCTCGTTCTGAAGAAGCTGCTGCTCCAGCTGAAGAACAGGCTGAATAATTTGAAGTAAAGGCCGGGGACTATTGTCTCCGGTCTTTTATTCTAATAATTTTAAAAAGGAATAAATAAATGGCAAACGTAACTGCTGCTCTTGTTAAAGAGCTCCGTGAACGCACCGGCGCTGGCATGATGGATTGCAAAAAAGCACTCGTTGCAGCTGATGGTGATATTGAAGTTGCTATTGACAACATGCGTAAGAATGGTCAGGCAAAGGCTGCAAAGAAGGCTGGCCGTGTAACCGCTGAAGGTGTTATTGCTTACGCTACTGCTCCAGGCAAGGCTCTCGTTGTTGAAGTAAACTGCGAAACTGACTTCGTAGCAAAGGATAAGGGCTTTAACGATTTCTGTAATACTGTTGCTAAGCTTGCTCTTGATAAGAACATTACTGATGTTGAAGTTCTTAAGAACGAAGCTTTCCCAGGTAGCGCTGATTCAGTTCAGACCACTTTAAATAACCTCATTGCAAAGATTGGCGAAAACATGTCAATTCGCCGTATCGCTGCAATGGAAGGCTCAAATCTTGGTCTTTACATTCACAGCAACAAGCTCATCGGTGTAATCGCAGATCTTGAAGGCGGTGACGAACAGCTTTCACACGATATTGCTATGCATATCTGTGCATCTGCTCCACTTTATGTTACCAAGGAAGAAGTTCCACAGGAACAGATCGAACACGAACGTCAGATTCAGACTGAAATCACCAATAAGGAAGAAGCTGAAGCTGAAGCTAATGGTAAGAAGGCAAAACCAGCTCAGGTTCTTGCTCACATTATCGAAGGTCGTATCAACAAGCGTTTCGAAGAACTTTCTCTTGTTAACCAAGACTTCGTTAAAGATGGTTCTAAGAAGGTTGGTGATCTTCTTAAGGAAAACAAGGCAACTGTTAAGAAGTTCATTCGTATCAAGGTTGGTGAAGGTATCGAAAAGAATACCGTTGACTTTGCTGCTGAAGTAGCTGCTCAGGTTGCTGCTGCACAGGGTAAGTAATCTTTTAAGTTACTTTTAATTACGAAAACGCCACTCTATGTGGCGTTTTTTTGTGTCTTAAAAATGGAATTTTGGTAACTAGAAATTATCTAAATTGGGGATGACATTCTTTTTATAAAAATTTCAGAAAAAGGCAATTTCTGAAAAATATTTTATTGTTGTCATATCAAGAAAATACAAATCTCGGGTATTTTTGCGGAAATGGTCAGATCTATACTATAATTACCCGATTTTATATACTTTTAAGTGGAAAACTTACTACCAAAAAGTAGTAGGGCATGTAGCCTTGAGAGACTTAGATTTTTACTTAAAAGTAACGAAGTTTTTTTAATAAAAGACGTTAAGGCGCTCTAAACACGCCTTAAAAATTTGAATTTATTTGCTGCCTTGAAAACTAGATAGCAAACATATTAAAGAGTTTGAGACTTAATAAAAGGCACTCTTATAGGGTGCGTGTTCACACAGTTTCAAATGGAACTAAGTGAAAAACAATTAACGGTGGATGACATGAGCAGTCATAAAAATTTTAAACGAGTACTTTTAAAACTTAGTGGCGAAGCCCTGGAAGGAAAGGAAGATTTCGGTATTGATCCAGAAGTTTTGGCACGCATGGCTGGCGAAATTGGAGCTGTGGTAAGTTCTGGCGTTGAAGTTGGTCTTGTGCTGGGTGGCGGAAATATCTTCCGTGGCGCTAAGCTTGCTGAAGCTGGTATGAACCGCGTGGTAGGTGACCACATGGGTATGCTTGCAACTGTCATGAACGGTCTTGCAATGCGTGATGCCCTCTATAGAGCTGGTATTCCTGCTACTTTAATGTCAGCAATACCAATGCAAGGTATTTGTACTCCTTATAGCTGGACAGATGCTATCCATGCTCTTTCTGGCGGACGTGTAGTAATTATGGCTGCTGGTACCGGTAATCCATTTTTCACCACCGATAGTGCAGCTTGCTTAAGAGCAATCGAGATTCAAGCAGATGCTGTAATCAAGGGGACTAAGGTTGACGGTATCTATAGCGCAGATCCTGTAACCCACCCAGATGCAACTCTTTACCACGAACTTACCTACCAACAGGTAATGGAAAAAGAACTAAAAGTTATGGACTTGTCAGCTTTTGTTCTTGCAAGAGATCATAAGATGCCAATTATGGTATTTAACATGAATCGCCCAGGTGCTCTTCAGAAGGTAATTTCTGGTGAGAATGAAGGCACCATAGTAAGATAATTTCAACATTTATGCTTTTACGCATGGAGTAAAAAATGGCACTTAACGATATTAAAAAAACAGCCAAAGAAAAAATGACCAAGGCAGTTGAAGCGATGAAGAATCGTTTGTCAAAGGTTAGAACCGGAAGAGCTCAGCCAGCACTTTTGGATGGTATTATGGTTGATTATTACGGTAGTAAAACTCCGCTTAATCAGGTTGCCTCCATCAACGTTGCTGATTCACGTACCCTATCAATTAGCGTATTTGATAGAAGCGCTGCAAGTGCTGTTGAAAAAGCTATTCGTGATAGCGATCTTGGTTTAAACCCAGTTTCTGCAGGCACCTCTATCCGTGTACCTTTACCACCACTTACCGAAGATCGTCGTAAGGAACTTATCAAGGTTGTACGTGGCGAAATCGAACAAGGTAAAGTTGAAGTACGTAACATTCGTCGTGACTGCAACAACGATATCAAGGCTCTTACCAAGGCTAAAGAAATCTCTGAAGATGAAGATAAGAGAGCTCAGGACGAAATTCAGAAATTAACTGACAGTAGCATTAAAGAAATGGACAAGTTAATGGCTGAAAAAGAAAAAGAATTGATGGAGATCTAATTCTTTGTCGAATCTATCTGACGCTCGAACAAAGGGGATTGAGACTCAATCTCAACTCCCCTCTCATGTTGCCATCATAATGGACGGTAATGGCCGTTGGGCAAAAAAGCAAGGCTATGTGCGCCTTTTCGGGCACAGAGCCGGGGTGCGTTCTGTCCGTAAAACCGTTGAATTTGCTGCTCGTAAAGGTATCAAAAAGCTCACTCTTTTTGCTTTTTCTTCCGAAAATTGGAAGCGTCCAGTTGATGAGGTTTCGGGCCTTATGGAACTTTTTGTATGGGCGTTGTCTAAAGAAGTTAGAAAGCTTTCTGAAAATAACATTTCCTTACGCATTATTGGTGATGTTTCTCGTTTTTCAGAGCGCCTTCAAAACGCCATTAAAAAAGCCGAAGCTGATACTAGTAAGAATACTGGCATGAGTCTTGTCGTTGCTGCAAATTACGGTGGCCGTTGGGACATTGTGCAAGCAGTGCGAAAAATTTCTAAGGATTTGAAAAACAATCTTCTCAAGGAAGAGGATATTTCCGAGGCTACACTTACCTCGTATCTTGATGAACCTATGGATGTTGATCTTATGATACGTACCGGTGGGGAGCATCGTATTTCAAATTTCTTACTCTGGCAGCTTGCCTATAGTGAGATCTTTATTTCCGATGTCCTTTGGCCTGATTTTGATGAGCATGTTTTTCAAATGGCATTAGATTATTTTGCGGGACGTGAGAGAAGATTTGGCTGTACTAGTGAACAGGTACAGAATCAGGAGTTTAAAAACTAACGTTTATGCTAACGAGAATAATAACAGGTATTATCCTTTTGATAGTGGCAGGGTTATGGTTATTCCCGCCATCAACTGATTGGTTTCCCCTTAATCCTATAAGTTTTGTGAAGATATTTTCTACCGGTGTGCTTGTTATTGTGGCCTTCGGTCTTTGGGAATTTTCACAATTCATATTTAAAAATAATTCCCCAATAGAGTCAGCTCCTAAAAATAAAACACTTGCTGATATAATACTAATTGGCGAAAGGGCGATTTATGTTCTTGGGGGCATTATTTGTTATAGAGCTGTAGGCAACGTCCCTGACATGCTAAGTTGGGCTCGTCCTGCTTTGCTTTTTAGAAATGCTTCTAATGGCGAACTCTTTTGGTTTATTGGTGGGTTCATTTGGTGGATTTTAGCCTCTATTTTAGTGATCTTATATCCACGTTCCCAAGCTGTTCTTAGTTTCAAAGTTTTCCGTGGCTTAGCCGGCTATTTCACTATGGTGCCTTTTGCTTTGGCGCTTGAATGGCTACGTTATATCAATCTTATTGATAATCCTTATGTAGGTGCGAAGATTCTTATCTCGGTAATGATTTTGGTATGGTGTGCCGATTCTGGTGCTTACTTCACCGGGAGATTATTAGGTAAACATCATATGAGCCCACACGTAAGTCCTAATAAAACCTGGGAAGGTCTTGTCGGTGGTGTTGTACTCGCGATGGTGGCTTTTTTCATTCTCGAACACTTTGGTTGGTACTCCCTCCATTATGCGAATTTCCCTGTTTTGATAGTAACGGCTTTCTTAACCATTATCATTTCCATATTCGGTGATCTTACTGAGAGTATGTTTAAGAGATATGCTGGCATAAAGGATTCGGGAATTATTTTCCCAGGACACGGTGGCATGATTGATAGAGTGGATTCTCTATCAGCAGCAGTACCATTCTTCCTGGTATGCTATGCGATTTTGAGTTTATTGTTTAAATAGATAATAGTTCTGGTTTATATCCGGGAAAATTTATATAGAAGGTTTAACTATGAATAATATAACTATTCTTGGTGCTACTGGTTCTATTGGATCAAGTACTCTAGATGTCATCAGAAGAAACAGTGATCTTTATAAGTTATACGCAGTTACCGCTTCTAGTAACCACGCCAAAATGCTCGGTATTATTAGAGAGTTCCATCCTGAAGTAGCGGTAATGGCTGATAAAAATGCTGCTGATATCCTAAAAGAAGCCGTAAAAGAAGAGAATTTAAAGACTGAAGTTTTAAGTGGTGTTGAAGCAATTTCTTCAGTAGCCGCAAGTGAAGAATGCGATAGCGTTATGTCTGCTATTGTAGGAGCTGCTGGTCTTAAGCCAACATTGGCTGCTTTAACCATGGGTAAGACCGTTTATCTTGCTAACAAAGAATCTCTTGTTATGAGTGGTCATATCTTTGTAGATGCCGCAAGACGTTATAAAGCTAGAATTATTCCTGTGGATAGTGAACACAATGCAATTTTCCAGTGCTTACCTGAAAGTGAACAAAACAGAATTGGCTGCTGCAAGCTCAAAGATGCGGGAATCACCAAGATTGTTCTTACTGGTTCAGGTGGTCCATTCCGCGATCGTGATTTAACAACTTTAGATAGCGTTACTCCAGAGGAAGCCATAAACCATCCTAATTGGAGTATGGGTGCCAAGATCAGTGTCGATAGTGCGACTATGATGAACAAAGGTTTTGAATTCATTGAAGCTCGTTGGCTTTTCAATGCAGATCCGGATGACATTGAAGTAGTTATTCATCCAGAATCTGTGATTCATTCTATGGTGAAATACAAAGATGGCGCTGTCCTTGCACAATTAGGTGCTCCTGATATGCGTACTCCTATTGCGAGAGCTCTTGCTTGGCCAGACCGTATTGAAAGTGGCGTCGCTCCATTAGATTTCACAGAATTAGGCACACATACCTTTAGAAAGCCTGATTTTGTACGTTATCCTTGCCTTAAGTTAGCTATTGATGCTTGTAGAACCTCCCAAGCTCTAACTACTGCTGTGAATGCAGCTAACGAAGTAGCAGTGCAAGCTTTTATTGATGGACGCTTAAAGTTCACAGATATCTACAACGTAGTAGCTAAGACATCTGAAGCCTTTGGCTTAGCACCATCAGAAAGCTTAGAAGATATCCTAAACATCGATTTAGCTGCTAGAAGTAAAGCCTTTAGCATCTTAAATACTCTTGTAGGATAAACCTAAGACATGGATATTCTAGGTAACATTTTTTATTTCTGCGTAGCTCTTGGAATTCTGATTGCTATTCATGAGGCGGGGCATTTCTTTATGGCTCGCCTTATGGGTGTATATGTCGAAAGATTTTCCTTAGGCTTTGGACCAAGACTTTTTACCGTCAAGGGTAAGAATGGCACGGAGTATTCTTTGTCATTGTTGCCTTTTGGTGGCTATGTGAAAATGTACGGTGAATCTAAGGATAACTTAGAAAAGGGGCGTGAGCACGAAGCTTTCTGTTCCAAAAAGGTATGGCAAAGATTTTTGATTGTTTTTGCGGGACCTTTTAATAATATTGTCTTAGCCTGGATTCTTTATTGCACTGTTTTTGTAATGGGAATTCCTGATTTAAAGCCGGTTTTTGAGATTATTCCTGACAGTATTGCCGAGAAGTCCGGTTTTAAAACTGGAGACCTTATTCTCGAGGTTGATGGTAGTAAGACTGTCGATATTGAAGAATCTCTCTATGCTTTAATAAGCCATATCGGGGATGCGAATGTTCCTATTGTGGTTTCTGGTAACAAAGGTGTAGAGGCAGAACGAAATCTTTCCATTTCTTTATCAGATTGGAAGCTAGAACCTGGTGATCGTAAGCTCTTTGAGTCTATTGGTCTAAAGCCAATGACCTATAGCGTTTCTGCTCGTATTAACTTGGTAGAATCAGGATCGGCTGCTGAAAAAGCTGGACTTCAGGCTGACGATGAAATCTTAAGCTATGACGATACTCCTTACAAAAGCTGGGATGACTTTAGTCAACATATTAAAACCCATCCTGAAAAAGCAATTCAGCTTAAGGTAAAGAGAGCTACTGGAAACGTTGATCTCACTTTAGTTCCAAGTTCTAAAACCGATTCTGAAGGAAAGGTTAAGGGCTATGCGGGAATTATGCCTAATATTGATGAGGTCCCTGGCGTTTCCTTTGTTAGAAAATACGATTTCTTAGATGCAGTTACTGGGAGTTGGTTCAAGACTTGGGATATGAGCGTAGTTACCTTACGCTTTATGAAAAAGTTTATCTCAGGTGATATCTCTCCTAAAAATATTTCTGGTCCGGTAGGCATTGCCAAGGGAGCAGGATTAACTGCTAGAATGGGATTCACATTTTTTTTGAGCTTTATGGCTCTTATAAGTGTAAACTTAGGTATTCTTAATTTACTGCCGGTTCCGGTATTGGATGGTGGGCATCTGTTCTTCTATACAGTTGAAGCCATTGCCGGTAAACCTCTTCCTGAAGCGCTATTGAATAAGTTGATGATTATTGGGATGATTCTTCTCTTCTCGCTTATGGCATTGGCAGTTTTCAATGATCTATATTTTTCGTGGTAATTTAAAGTATGTCGCTTACTAAGCTGGCCTTGGGGTTATGTATTGCAATGACGGGAACATTTGCTTATGCCGCAAATGCTCAGGATTCGTCGAATGGAACAGGTGCTTCTGTTTCACAGTCAGTACCAGCTCTCATGCATATAAATGATATTGAAGTAAAAGGTCTTTATCGTGTTACTAAGGGAGCTGTTTTATTAGCACTTCCGATACAGGCTGGTGATGATGTTACTAAGGAAGATATCTCACTTGCGCTGAAAAAGGTTTTTAAGACTAATAACTTCGATGATGTTAGTGCTTCTTATAAAGATAATGGCACCCTAGTTATTAACGTTAAAGAACGTCCAACTATCGTTAACGTTACTTATGCTGGTAACTCTGCGATTAAAGAAGAACAGCTTGATGAAATCATTAAAGCTCAGAACGTTAAAACAGGTGAAATCCTTAATGTAGAAAATCTTAAAGAGCTTGAAAGCTCTTTGGAAGATTACTACACCAGTACCGGTCGCTATCAAGCCAAGGTTAGTACCATCCTAGTGTACTTGCCACGTAACCGTGTGGATGTAAAGTTTAATTTCACTGAAGGAGTGAGTGCCAAGATTGAACAGATCAACATTGTGGGTAACAAGAGTTTCCCAGAAGAAAAACTGTTAGCCCAACTAGAACTTAGAGATCATGTGCCTTGGTGGAACTTTATTGCAGATAGAACCTTCCAGGCACAGAAATTTAATGGTGACTTAGAAACCTTACGCTCATATTACATGAATCGTGGTTATGTACGTTTTAAGGTTGATTCTACTAGAGTTGAAGTAACTCCTGATAGAAAAGGTATCTATTTAAGTATCGCTATCAACGAAGGTGACCAATATAACTTTGATAAATTCCAAGTTATCGGCGAGACCTATGGCCACAAAGAGGAAATGGAAAAACTTATTCCTCTAGAATCTGGTGAAACTTACGATGCGGCTCAGGTTTCTCACACCGAAGAGCTTTTGACCAATTACATGGGTAAGTTTGGTTATGCCTATACCAAGGTGCATGCCATTCCTGTGATCGATGATGAAAACAAGTTGGTATCGCTGAATTTTGCAGTAGAACCAGGCCGCAGAGTTTATGTTACCGATGTGAAGATTGTTGGTAATACCGTAACTACCGACGAAGTTATTCGTCGTGAAATGCGTCAAATGGATGGCACTTGGCTTTCTAACGAAGCTATCAATACTTCTAAGAGAAGATTGGATCAGTTAGGCTTCTTTGAAAAAGTAGATATCACCACCCAAAAAACTGGTACCGATGGCGATACCGTTGAAGTAGTTACCACTGTGAAGGAACGTCCTACGGGTTCTATTAAGGCTGGTATTGGTTTTGGTACTGAAACTGGTATTAACCTTAATGGTGAAATTTCTCAGGATAACTTCTTGGGTTACGGTGGCCGCGCTAGTATTGCCATCAATACCAATAAGTATGACCAAAAGATTGACCTTAACTACAATGAACCTTACTTTACTGTAGATGGGGTTAGTCTTGGTGGTAATATCTTTTATGAAAAATTCGAAGCGGGTGATGCTAATATCGTTGACTATACCAATGAAAAATTTGGTGGTAGTTTAACCCTAGGTTACCCTCTAGATGAACATAATTTCATAAGTTACAGCCTGGGATATGAACATAACCGTCTTTCTCAGACTAACTCCTATATTCAAGTACAGAAATTCTGGGATTTATACGCTTCTGACAATACCAAGAATGGTAAGGTTATTTTCCAAAACTATAAGGCTGGTATTAGCTACAGTAGAAATTACTTAGACCGTGCTATTTTACCAACCGATGGTAGTCGTCAAAGTGTTTATGGCACTATTGCTGTACCAGGCTCTGATACCAAGTTTTATAAGGCCGGTGCCGATACCACCCACTTCTTCCCTCTAGATAAAGAGCGCCACTACATAATTAATTTCCGTGCGAAAGCGGGCTATGGTAATGGTTATGGTAAGAAAGATGGTAAAGATGAAATCTTCCCATTCTTTGAAAACTATTATGTGGGCGGTGATGAATGGCTCCGAGGCTTTAAATATAACTCTGCGGGGCCTAAGGCACTTTATAATACCTTTATGATGGGTAATATGGGTGTTATGGGTACTAGAGAAGCCGTGGGTGGTAACGCAATTGTTGCAGGAAGTCTCCAGCTCGTAGTGCCGACTCCTTTTGCCTCTGAAGGTTATGAAACCTCACTAAGAACTACCTTGTTCCTCGATGTGGGTTCCGTTTGGGATACCTCCTATGACAAGGATGCTATTGGTCAGTGTTTCGGACGTTGTAACTATATTTACGACTTCTCAGATCCTATGAAGTACAGAATGTCTGCGGGTGCTACCCTTATTTGGGTGTCTCCTATGGGGCCTATCGGTTTCACCTTGGCACGTCCTCTTAAGAAACAGGATGGTGACCGTACCGAATTCTTTAGTTTCAGTTTAGGTAAGACATTTTAGTTAGAACTTGATCTTGTATCGCAATGCCAAAGATACAAGATCATATAAAGCCTATATTCATGTGTATAATATGAATTTGCGTTAACTAAGTTAGGCTTTATAAAATTAGTGGAGGTGAGGATACAAATTCTCACTTTTACTTAAAGGCAAAAAATTAGGAATGTTGCAGTTTAACATACCTATTTTAGTAAAAAATGCAGTTCTTTCTGCACGTTATTATAAAAGGAAATTGCAATGAAGAAATTACTAACTTCTGCACTTGTTTCTGCAGCTTTAATCGCTGGTTCAGTATCAGCAGAAGCTAAGGATATCAATATTGGTCTTTTCAATTACGGCTACGTAATGTCAAAGATCCCTCAGACCAAGGCTGCACAGAATAAGATTCAGAGTGCTCTTGATTCTAAGAGACGCGCTTTAGAAAAGATGGAAAATGATTACAAGGCAATCCAGAAGGCTCTTTCTGATCCAAAGATTAGCCAGAATGATTCTTTAAAGAAGCAGCGTGAACTTCAGATGCTCGATGCAGAAATGAAGGTTAAAGTTTCTGAATTCCGTGAAGCAGAACAGAAGCTCACTGCTAAAGAACAGGCTGAAATCAATAAGACTGTTCAGAGCGCTATTGATGAAGTTGCTAAGAAGAAGAATCTTTCTGTAGTTTTACGTTCAGAAGGTGCTGTATATCTTGGAGATGAATCTCTCGAAATTTCTGATGAAGTAATCAGCATCGTAAGCAAGTCAAAGTAATTTTGTTGGCTTAAGGGGCAAGATATGAGCATGCTAATTAAAGATATTGCTGAAAAATTAGGTGGCAAAATCATCGGTAATGATGAAACAGTTGTGAATAAGATTGCGAATCTTCACACTGCTAATCCTGACGAAATAAGTTTTTTGTCCGATAAAAAAATGCTGAAATATCTTGCCTCCACTAAGGCAGGTGCAGTTCTTGTAAAAGAGAACGATGTGCTACCTGATGTAAAGATTAACTATATAGTGGTGTCAGATCCTTATGTAGCTTTTGCAAAAGTTGCACAGATGTTTGATACGACTCCGAGAAGTGCAGCTATAGGGATACATCCTTCAGCTGTTGTAGATCCTAGCTCTGAAATAGCGCCAGATGCTGCTATTGGAGCTAATGCTGTGATTGAAGCTGGTGCAAAGATTGGTTCTGGTGCTCAAATTGGACCAAACTGCTTTGTAGGAAAGAATACTGTAATTGGCAAAAATACCAAATTATGGGCCAATGTTTCAATTTACCATGACTGCGTGGTAGGTGATAACTGCCTCTTCCAATCAGGTTGTGTTATTGGTTCTGATGGCTTTGGTTATGCCAATGAAAGAGGTGAGTGGGTAAAGATCCCTCAGCTCGGTCGCGTAGTAATAGGTAACCGCGTAGAAATCGGTGCCTCCACAACAGTGGATCGTGGTGCTGTCGACGATACCGTTATTGCGGACAATGTTATAATAGACAACCAAGTACAAATTGCCCATAATGATAAGATTGGCTATGGTACAGCCATTGCTGGTGCCACAGTGCTAGCCGGCAGTGTAGAACTTGGTAAATACTGTATTGTAGGTGGTACTTCAGTATTTAATGGACATCTTAAGGTGTGTGATGGCGTTCAGGTATTAGGTCAAGTAGGAAGCGATATTGATAAACCTGGTAAATACCATTCCTTCCTCCCAGTAATGGAGGCCTCTAAATGGTGGCGTACACTAGTAAGATTGTACCAAATTGGCGATATTTATAATCGTTTGGTAGCTTTAGAGAAGAAAATCGGCTCTTTACTTCCAAATGATGCAAAAAATACAGACGAAAAAAAGTGATAAAAGTAAGGAATAAGAGAAGTGAGCGATACTAATACCCCTGCTTTGGATTTGAATATTCAACAAATTCTTAATTTACTTCCGCATCGTTATCCGTTTCTTTTGGTGGATCGCGTATTAAGCTATAACATCGAAGGCGAACATAAGACTTTACGTGGATTAAAGAATGTATCTATCAATGAGCCGTTTTTCCAGGGACACTTCCCAGGAAAGCCAGTTCTTCCTGGAGTTCTTATTCTTGAAGCTATGGCGCAAGCTACAGGTATTTTAGCTTTTACCATGGTTGGTAAGCCACAACCTGACGAACTTTATTATTTTGCTTCAATTGATCATGCACGTTTTAAGCGTCCTGTATTACCAGGTGACCAGTTGATCCTAGACGTAGAATATTTGAAAGAACGTCGCGGCATCGCTAAATTTACTGGAGTTGCTTCAGTTGATGGCCACGAAGTCTGCTCTGCAGAACTTATGTGTGCTAAGCGTCGTGATTAAGATTTGAGTAGGGGGAGTTTCTTATGATCGACAGCACTGCTGTTATTCATCCAGAAGCTATTGTTAGTCCCGATGCTATTATAGGACCGGGGGTAAAAGTTGGACCTTGGACTTGGATTGGCCCGGAAGTTGAAATTGGTGCCGATACCCAGATTGCGTCACATTGTGTGCTACGTGGTCCTATGAAGCTTGGCAAGAGAAACAAGATTTTCCAATTCGCTACTTTGGGTGAAGATTGCCAAGACAAGAAATATAACGGTGAAAGAACCTATCTTGAAGTTGGCGATGACAATGTAATCCGTGAACACTGTACTTTACATAGAGGCACTGTTCAAGGCTCTACTGTAACTCGTGTTGGTAGTAGAAACCTTTTGATGGTTAATGTACACGTAGCTCATGACTGTCAGGTTGGTGATGACTGTATTTTCGCTAATAATGCTACCCTTGCTGGACACGTTACTATCGGTAATTGGGTAATTTTTGGTGGCCTTGCGGCAATCCATCAGTTTGGTCGTGTAGGTGATCATGCATTTATCGCTGGAATGGCAGCTCTTAACCAAGACGTACCTCCTTTTGTAATGGCTGCAGGTCATTATGCCAAGCCATTTGGTATCAATAAGGAAGGTCTTAAGAGACGTGGCTTTTCTCCAGAAGCAATTTCTATAATTCGTCACGCATATATGGTAGTCTACAAGGAAAGTAAGACCATTGAAGAAGCTATTGAAAAGCTTGCTCCTCTTGTTGAACAAGAGCCATCTGTTCAGCTTCTTGTGGATTTCCTTAAAGAAAGCACCCGTGGTATCTGCAGATAAATGACAACAGAAAACCGTTCCCATATTTATGCACTAGCAGCCTGTGAAGCTTCTGGAGACGCTCTAGGAGCTGGGCTTATACGTGAAATTCTCGTAAGAGATCCTAAAGCGACCTTTATTGGTATTTTTGGACCTCTAATTCGAGATGCGGTGGGTAGCAGAGGAATGCAACTCTACGATATGGAGGAGCTTTCTGTTATGGGAATAGGGGAAGTTCTAAAATCCTTATTTAGACTTCTAAAACTCAGAAAAATTTTCAAAAAGCAGATCCTTGAAGTCCACCCAGATGTCTTTGTGGGTATTGATGCTCCCGACTTTAATTTGGATGTGGAGCTTTTTCTAAAGAAAGCCGGTATTCATACTGTGCATTACGTGAGTCCATCTGTTTGGGCTTGGCGTACTGGGAGAATCTTTAAAATCAAAGAAGCTACCGATATGGTGCTTTCTATCCTGCCTTTTGAAAAAGAGTTTTACGATAAATACGATGCTCCTTGTACCTATGTAGGGCACCGTCTCGCGCGTGAGATTCCGATGGAATCCTCCATGACTGCAGCAAGAATTGCTTTGGGATTTACAGAAGATGCCTTTAAGAGCAACCAGGTTACTGCAATTATGCCAGGTAGCCGAACTGCCGAAATCACCTTCCTAACACCTGAATTTGCCGAAGCAGCGTATCTTTTACAAAAAACCTTCCCCGTGATGCGTTTTATCTGTGCGGCTACTAGTTTAGAAAAAGCCAAGCTTATAAGTAAACTTTGGAAGGAACATGCTCCTAATATCCCTCTTAATATTTGGATCGGTAAGTCCCAAGAGGTTATGGCGGCATCTAATGCGGTAATTTTAGCTTCCGGAACAGCCACTCTTGAAGCCATGCTATTAAAGAAACGTATGGTAGTTTGCTACATAGTAAGTAGAGTGACTGCTATGATCGGGCGTCGTGTTCTTAAGGTTGATAACTATTCCCTTCCAAATCTTTTAGCAGGTAGACGTATTGTTCCTGAACTCATTCAAGATGATTGCACACCGGACAATATCTGTGAAGAAGTAAGACGCATTTATACAAGTGAAAACCGCGATCAGATGTTGGAATTTTCTAAGATCCATCGTAAGCTCCGTATCAATTCCGATGTTCTTGCTGCGGAAGCTGTAATTCAACAAGCTGAAAAATAACAGCTAATTTATTTCCTTTACCTATTTGTGAAAACAATTTAAGATCGAGAACTTCCTTTGGATTTTTGCTTTCAAGGAGCTTGTGTGTCATCTATAATTTTTCCTCCCTTTGAATATCCTCCATTAGATTCGGGATTAATGTTTGCTGGAACTGATGAAGCTGGACGTGGCCCCTTGGTGGGTAATGTGGTGGCGGGAGCAGTAATTCTAGATCCTAAGCGTCCTATTCAAGGATTAAATGATTCTAAAAAGCTTTCTGAAAAGAAGCGCGAGATGCTTTTTGAGGAAATTTGTGAAAAAGCATTAGCATTTGGTATTGGGGAAGCGACTCCTGAAGAAATCGATAACCTTAATATTTTGTGGGCCTCTATGCTCGCCATGGAACGTGCAGTTAAAGCTCTCTCAGTAAAGCCAGGCATGGTGCTAGTAGATGGTAATAAGGTTCCGAAAAATCTCGGGATACCAGCTCTTGCGGTAGTAAAAGGCGATGCAAGAGTTCCGGAAATAAGTGCGGCTTCTATCTTAGCTAAGGTCACCCGGGATCGTGAGCTTAAGAAACTCGATACGGAATTTCCAAATTATGGCTTTGCAAAACATAAAGGGTATCCTACCCAAGCGCATTTAGAGGCTATTCAAAAGTATGGCGTTTTGAAATGCTACCGAAGGAGTTACCGCCCGGTGCAAGAGATTCTCGCTAAGAATGCTGGGCATTTTGTGGACGAAGTATTAATTTCTGGAAAAAGTGGTGAGCTTTTTTAGGAGAAAGGATAATGGCTGATTTGAGATACGTGCATCTCCACGTTCATACCGATTACTCCATTCGTGATGGCCTTTTGGATGTCAAGAATGTAGTAAATAAGGCTGCAGCATTAGGCATGCCAGCACTCGCAATTACGGACCATATGAATCAGTGTAACTCCGTAAAGCTCTATGAGTGTGCCCTTAAAGTGGGAATGAAGCCAATTTTTGGTATCGAGCTCTGTGTTTTAGACGATACTGTTAACCGTGGTAAAAAAGAATTTTTTACCCTGGTTATGCTTGCTTTGAATGAGGTCGGCTATCGCAATATTGTAGAACTTCAAGCGGATGGCTACCGTCAAGGGACCATTGACTACAATTTCTGTGTGAAATTTTCTTGGCTTAAAAAGTATTGTGAAGGGGTGGCTGTTCTATCAGGTGGCGTCGATGGCGATATTGGCCATTTCATCTTAAATAATCGTAGTGATTTAGCTTTAGAGCGTATCGCCTTCTATAAGAAGTATTATCCTGATTCCTATTATCTTGAATTAAGCCGTATTGGTAGAAATGGGGAAGAAAAGTACATCAAGGAAGCTTTAGTTTTAGCGAATAAGGCTGATGTTCCTGTGATTGCCACAAACTGTGTGGAATTTGCGAAGGAAGAAGATTTTGAGATTCATAGAATTCGTGTAGCCATTCAAGATAAGGTCACTCTCGCGGATACCAACTGGAATCCTCCTTATACTCCTAAGATGTATCTCCGTTCTCAGGAGGAAATGATCGAGCTCTTTAAGGATATTCCTGAAGCGATTGAAAATACGGTGTACCTTGCGGAACGCTGTAACGTACACATGCATCTTGGTAAAAACTATCTTCCGAAGTTTCCAACAGGTGGTCTTACCGATGCTGAATTCTTAAAGAAGGAATCCTATTTAGGCCTTGAAAAACGTTTAAACTTTTTGTATCCGGATCCTGTAAAGCGGGCCGAGGTACGCCCACGTTATCTTGAGCGTCTTGAAAAAGAACTAAAAGTAATTATTCAGATGGACTTCCCGGGTTACTTCCTTATCGTGATGGAGTTCATTCAATGGTCTAAAGCTCACGGTATTCCAGTAGGGCCAGGACGCGGTTCTGGTGGTGGCTCTTTAGTTGCCTACGCTATTAAAATTACCGATTTCGATCCGTTACCTTACGATCTCCTTTTCGAAAGATTCTTAAACCCAGAGCGTGTTTCCATGCCGGACTTCGACGTGGACTTCTGTATGGATAACCGTGGTCTTGTTATTCAGCACGTAGCGGATCTCTACGGGAGACAATCGGTATCACAGATTATTACCTTTGGTACCTTAGCCGCCAAAGCCTCTGTGAAGGCGGTGGCCCGTGTTATGGGGAAGAGCTATAGCTTTGGCGACATGCTCGCCAAGATGCTACCTAAGAAGGTAAACGATAAGCTGGATTACACCTTAAAAGAAGCTCTTTCGGAACCAAAAGATCCTAATGATGATGCTGCGAAGGAATTTCGTGAGCGTTATGCCAAGGATGAAGAGATCAGAAGCGTTGTAGATATCGCCATGCGCGTAGAAGGTTTAACCACCTCACACGGTAAACACGCTGGTGGTGTGGTAATTTCGCCTTCAGTGATTACGGATTTTGCCCCACTTATGTGTGACGAACAAGGTCTCGATTTTAAGACTGAATTCGATAAGCACGACGTTGAAGAAGCTGGTCTTGTAAAATTCGACTTCTTGGGCCTTCGTACCTTAACCATTATTAAATGGGCTCTCGACATGATTAACGAGAGAATGAAACGCGAAGGTAAGCCAGAAGTGGATATAAGGAGAATCGACCTTGCCGACCATGAGTCTTATGAGGTCTTAAAATCCACAGAAACTACAGCGGTGTTCCAGCTTGAATCTAAGGGCATGCGTGAACTTATAGGTAAGCTTCAACCAGACTGCTTTGAAGATATCATTGCGTTGGTGGCTCTGTACCGCCCAGGTCCTTTAGGTTGTGGACTTGTGGATAACTTCGTAAACCGAAAGCACGGTAAAGAAAAAATCGCTTACCCAGACCCTAAATTTGAGCATAAGTGCTTAGAGCCTATTTTAAAACCTACCTATGGTGTAATTATTTACCAGGAACAGGTAATGCAAATTGCTCAAGCCATGGCGGGCTACAGCTTAGGCGGTGCAGATATTCTCCGTCGTGCTATGGGTAAAAAGCAGATGGACGTGATGCAGAAACAACGTGCCAAATTCCGTAAGGGTGCTGAGGATAAAGGCATCGACGGCGATCTTGCAATGAAGATCTTCGACATGGTGGAAAAGTTCGCAAAATACGGCTTTAATAAATCCCACTCGGCGGCTTATGCGTTAGTGTGCTTCCAAACCCTCTGGCTTAAGACCCACTTCCCTGCGGAATTCTTAGCTGCGATGATGACAGCCGATAAGGAAATCACTGATAAGGTAGTGGTTTATGTAAACGAATGCCGGAGATTAGGAATTCCAGTAGTTCCTCCTAATATCAATGAAGGTGAAGTTCACTTTATTGTTAATAAGGAAGGACATGTGGTTTTCAGCCTTGGTGCTATAAAGGGGGTTGGTGAAGCTCCTGTTACAGCTATTATGGAAGAACGTAAAAAACGTCCATTTACCAGTATCTTTGACCTTTGCCGTCGCATTGATGGCCGTTATATGACAAGAAGAGTTCTAGAAGCTCTTATTAAAGCGGGAGCTTTAGATAAGATCGGTCCTCATAGAGCGGCATTGATGGCTTGTGTAGACTCGGCAATTAAATTAAATAGCCAAGCCACCCAAGACCGTGCAACGGGGGAAATGGATCTTTTTGGTGGCGGTAATTTCGATGCCTTTAACGATCCTCCATATCCCAAGGTAAAACCGTACCCTGATAAAGTAAATTTAGATGGTGAGATTGAAACTTTAGGTCTTTACCTTACTGGACACCCTATGAATCGCTACCGAGAAGAGGCTTTAAACTTCAGTACTTCTTGTATTAATGATTTAAGACCAGAAGCGCGGGGTTTTGGAAATGAGGATAGACACCGCGTTACCGCAGTAGGTGTGGTAAACCATTTGGAATTTAGAACCACAAAGTCTGGGCAGAAGTTTATGCAAGGGGATATCGTCGACTTTACCGGGGAACTTATGTTCTCCCTTTGGCGCGACGATTATGAAAAGTACAAGGATATCCTCCACGATGATATGCTCGTGGTGGTTCAAGGTTCTGTGGGCTACGATAACTACAACAAAAAGAACAAAATTTTTGTAAATGAAATAATTGACGTTATCCAAGCCCGTGAAAGATATGGGAAATCATTGCGCCTTAAGCTCAGTGATAATGTGCTTAAGAAATGCGGAGGTGTCTCAGAAATACATAAGATTTTAGAGCGCTACCCTGGAAAAATGCCGATTGAAGTTCTTTATGAGACCAATGCGGGAGCTATGGTTATACCAAGCAAAATTTGCGTTGAGCCTTGTGATGAATTACTTGATGACCTTAAATATATTTTAAATGGGCAAGCGGCAGTGGCTTACCAAACTCTATGATTTTGTGAGGAATTTGCATAATGTTTCACCTTGTCTCGAATTTTTAGACAGCATAGAGTAAAATATGGTGGTTTAATGTTTCATCCGATGATGGAGTTTATGCATGAATATTGATTATTTGGATTTTGAGCAACCTATAGCAGAGCTTTTAGCTCATATTGAGGAGCTCAAGCATGTCAGCAACAATATCGGTGAAAGTGTAGATTTTTCAGATGAGATAAAGTCTCTTGAAAAGAAAGCAGAAGAAATGACCAAGAAGACCTTTACAGATCTTGGTGCTTGGCAGATTTCAAGACTATCTCGTCACCCGCTACGTCCGTATACTCTTGATTATATCAAGGAAATTTTTACTGATTTTGAAGAGCTTCATGGCGATCGTGCTTATGCCGATGATAGTGCTATAGTTGGTGGTATTGCACGTCTTGAGGGTGAATCCGTAATGGTTATCGGACATCAAAAGGGTAGAGATGTACAAACTCGTACCATGCGTAATTTTGGTATGCCACGCCCAGAAGGTTATCGTAAGGCTTTGAGATTAATGCAACTTGCTGAAAAATTCAAAATGCCTATCATTACCTTTATTGATACCCCGGGTGCATATCCAGGTGTTGGTGCAGAAGAAAGAGGTCAAGCAGAAGCTATTGCGAGAAACCTTAAGGTTATGAGCTCTCTTCGTGTACCTATTGTGTGTACAGTTATTGGCGAAGGTGGTTCTGGTGGTGCTTTAGCCATTGGTGTGGGTGACCGCGTGAACATGCTTCAATATGCTACCTATTCAGTAATTTCTCCAGAAGGTTGTGCTTCTATTCTTTGGAAGAGTGCTGATAAGGCTCCTTTAGCTGCTGAAGCTATGAATATCACAGCCAAGGATCTTAAGAAACTTAAGCTTATCGACAATATTGTAGAAGAACCTCTCGGTGGCGCACATCGAGACTATAAGAAGATGGCACAAAACTTAAAGAGCCGTATTGTTACAGATCTTAGCCAACTTAAGCTAGAATCTGCAGAACAGCTTCTAGAAAACCGTTATAACAGACTTATGCAGTACGGTTACTGCTAAGATAACTTGGAATGTATAGAAAAATAAAATAACGAAGCTTTTTTTGTTTTTGAATTTAGAGTTTCCTCTAACCTTAATTCCGCACAAAAGTTGTTAGTGATAAATAATTCTTTTGGATAAGTTTGTCTTGGTACAAACGAAAAGCCATCCTCTTGTAGCACAAGAGGATGGCAATGGTAAAACTCAAAATATTGTCGTTTTAATAGTTTAGTCCTGTGCGGTTATTCACTACATACCGCAAAAGTTAATTTATTCTAGGGCTTAGACTAGTCGTGGAGAAACCGCGCTAAAAAGCGGTCACCTTTACAGATGACCGAAAAACACGGAATGAAAAACAAAGATAAAATCTTCGTTTCGCAGGTATTAGTTTAGAGTATAAAACATGTAAAAAGTTCATTAAAAATATAAAAAATCTTAAATTTTGATATAAATCGCGTTTTGGCTAAACCTTGAAGTAGTTATTTGAAAAGGATCAGCAATTTTTTTGGTGGGAAAATTTTGAAATTGAAGAATATAGAAAGAAAAAACCCATATACAAGTATATGGGCGAAGAAAATATATTATGAAGGAGACTAAGATATGAGATTCACGTCCTAATCTGTTTATTTAGATAAGAACCTAATAAAAAAGTTCAGTGATTTTTAATATTTTTTTAAGAAATTTGGGATGTTTTTTTGGAAAACGTTTATTTGTAAGGCTTTGGAGGACGTTAAAAAAATAAAATTAATGTGAGATTTTTTGATCTTTTTCACATTTGTACAATTTCGGAGCTGTTATTAGTAATTTTAAAGAGTTCCGTGAGAATTTTGGAAATAAAAAAAGCTTCCCGCAGGAAGCCTTTAGAATAGATACTTATATCAGAGTCTTAAGCTAAAGCTTTGATAGCCTTGCTGAGATTTGATTTATGACGTGCAGCCTTGTTGATGTGGATAAGGCCTTTAGTAGCAGCGCGGTCAAGAAGAACTTCTGCTCTAACGAATGCAGCCTTTGCACCTTCTTTATCACCAGCTTGAACAAGAGCTAGAACCTTTTTAACAGCAGTACGCATTTCAGAACGCTTAGCAACATTGTGAACGCGATTTCTTTCAGAGGTGATAACACGCTTCTTTGCAGACTTGATATTTGCCAAAGTAAACTCCTAAAAATCTTTTAAGTGTAAGGATAAACTAAAATAATTTATCGTACCGTTTCTGTATCATTTTCTAAGGTCTATATAATTAAGACCAAGTTACGCGCAATTATAATGTTCGCGTTATAAAAAAACAACACAGATACAGACTTATCAGAATCCGCCGCAGGAGAAACTCCTAATTCTGATAGCTCTATGTATTGACCAGCGGCACAAAGAGACACTTCTTTTCAGAAATTCATGCTGCCAGAGTCCGTTGTAGGACAATAAACCGGCAGTATTTTATAACTTAATAACGTATTTGTCATTTTTTTTTGACTTCTAAAATAGCTTTATTTGAATAAGGCGTTTCGTATTTTTTTATTGTGTTAATTACTTAATACATTATTTATAATTCCAGTGCGATTACTGGAGTGCATTTTTATGGCTAAACTTTTTCGCTCTGGACTTATTACTTCTGGAGCTACATTTTTATCACGTATATTAGGACTGGTAAGAGATATTTTTATTGCCCACCTTTTAGGTGCCGGAATGAGTGCGGATGTGTTCTTTTTTGCAAACCGCATTCCGAACTTTTTAAGAAGACTTTTTGCCGAAGGTGCTTTTAGTTCTGCTTTTGTTCCAGTAATGACGGAATTTAAAGAAAACCGTTCTGAAGAGGAAGTAAACGAATTACTTTCTAAGACTTCTGGTACTTTGGGAGCCGTTGTCTTTTTAGTTACAGTAATAGGTATGCTAGGAAGTGCGGTGATTACCGCTTTATTTGGCTGGGGCTGGTTTATGGAATGGTACCACTCTGGCCCGGAAGCGATAAAGTTTGAACAAGCTTCATTCTTGTTAAAGCTTACTTTCCCATACCTATTTTTTATAACTCTTACGGCTGTTTCGGGAGCTGTGCTAAACACCTATGGACGTTTTTTAGTACCAGCGATAACTCCTTGTCTTATGAATCTTTCCATGATCGCCTGCTGTATTTGGTTAGCACCTCATATGGCGGATCCTAATACAGCCTTAGCCTTAGGTGTTCTTATAGGCGGTATCGTACAGTTTATTTTCCAATTTCCTTTTTTAAGAAAACTTCATAAGCTCGTATGGCCTAAATGGGGCTGGAACCATGAAGGTGTAAAAAAGATTCGTACCCTAATGCTCCCAGCACTCTTTGGCGTTTCTGTAAGCCAGCTTAACCTTCTTGTTAATACCATGCTGGCTTCTTTTTTAGCGACAGGAGCCATTAGCTATCTTTATTACTCGGATAGACTCTTAGAGTTTCCTATTGGAATTTTTGCCGTAGCTATTGGTACTGTGATACTGCCCGCTTTATCTAAGGTCAAGGTAACTAATGATGAGGCAGGTTTTACGAGAACTATGGATTGGGGCGTAAAACTCGTGCTTACCCTAGGAATTCCCGCTATGCTTGGCATGATTTCTCTTCGCGAACCTATCATAAGAGTGTTATTTTTAAGAGGTAGCTATGGGGTAAGTGATGCTATATGTTCTTCGTATAGCCTTATTGCTTCCGTATCTGGTCTTTGGGCCATCATGTTAGTACGTGTTTTAGTACCGGCTTTTAATGCCAGGATGGATACCAAAACTCCGGTACGTTATGGCATTATTTCTATGCTTTCCAATCTTTGTTTTAACTTGATTATAGTTTGGCCCTTAGAACATTTTTGGAATATTGGTTATGTGGGGCTTGCTTTATCCACAGCCCTTGCTGCGGTGGTGAACGTAAGTCTTCTCCTACACGGCCTTCATACCAAAAATATTTATCGCTTAAGCTTCGGAACCATTAAATTCATTATTAAGCTCATTATAGGAGCCGTTTTAATGGCGGTAGCTGTAACCTTTTTAAAGAATTATTTATGTTCCGGTATGGAATCTTGGGCTTCTTTGGATCTCTTTTCTGCTATTTTATATTTGGCACTTTTAATTGGTTCTGGTGCTTTAATATATGGTTTGGTGCTTATTATTTTAGGTGTAAGACCAAGAGAGTTACGTGGCTAGAATGATTATGTCAGTTGGTGGGTGCTTGCATGTTATTAGTTAAGTGCTTTTTTCTGATATAATCGGTCATTGTTTTTAAAAAGATGCAAAAGTTGAGAATATCTAAACATGTTGCTTGTTAGAAGCCTACAAAATTATGAATCAAAAAATCAAGGCATCGCTTTGACGATTGGTAATTTTGATGGTCTTCATTTAGGGCATAAGTCAGTTTTAAAGAAGCTTCTTACGGGAGCGAAAAACCGCGGACTTATACCTGCTGTAATGTGTTTTGAGCCACAACCGAAGGAATTTTTCGGTACTGGAAGTGTTCCTGCAAGGTTGAGTCGCTTTCGGGATAAATTTATCGGCTTTAAGAATATCGGAATTGAGGTAATGTACTGCCTGCGTTTCGATAAAGATTTCGTTTCCTTAAGCCCGGAAAGTTTTGTAAGCGATATTCTTAATAAAAAGCTTAATGTTAAGTACATCGTTATTGGTGATGACTTTCGTTTCGGAGCTGGTGGTAAAGGCGATTATGATTTTTTAAAATCAAGTGCCCAAAAAGCTGGTTTTGAAGTAGAAAGCCTAGATACTTTTGAAAATGACCATGAACGCATAAGCTCAACTAGAATAAGAAAATATTTGGCTCTAGGTGACCTTGAGGCTGTAAAACCTCTTTTAGGTGAAAATTTCTTTATCAGAGGCAAGGTAAGCCACGGTAGAGAGCTTGGGAGAACCATTAATTTTCCAACAGCCAATATTAATTTAAATAGGCGGGCTGTACCTTTATCAGGCGTATATGCCGTAGAGGTAGAGCTACCCAATAACACGGTTAAACAGGGAATTGCTAATGTAGGCTTGTGTCCGACAGTAAATGGCAAAATTCCTCGACTTGAAGTATATATTTTTAATTTTCATCAAAATATATATTATCAACAGATTAAAGTTTCTTTTCTTATGAAGATGCGCGATGAACGAAAGTTTGCGAATCTAAATGAGTTAAAGGCACAAATTTCACTAGATGAAGAAAATGCCCGGAAGTTTTTTGCTTCGCAAGGGCGAGACATGGTAAGTAATTAAAATGACAGACTATAAAGATACTCTGAATCTGCCAGAAACAGCATTTCCAATGCGTGGTAATCTGGCTAAACGTGAACCTGAAATGCTCGAAGCATGGTACAAGGATGACGTTTATGGACAAATTCGTGAAGCCAGAAAAGGCCGCAAGTCATTTATTCTTCACGATGGCCCTCCATATGCAAATGGTAATATTCACCTTGGCCATTCTGTAAATAAAATTCTCAAAGATATCATTATTAAGTCTAAGACCATGTCTGGCTATGATGCCCCTTATATTCCAGGTTGGGACTGCCACGGTCTTCCTATCGAACTTAAGGTAGAAGGTCTTGTTGGTAAGCCAGGTCAGAAGGTAACTCCAGCACAATTTAGAGAAGAATGCCGTAAATACGCAAAGACTCAAATTGCCGCTCAGATGGCAGACTTTAAGCGTCTTGGCGTTTTAGGTAGTTGGGATAAACCTTATCTCACCATGAACTTTGATACCGAAGCTAATATTATCAGGGCTCTTGGTAAAGTTGCTGCTAATGGTCACCTTGTAAAGGGCTTTAAGCCAGTTCACTGGTGTATCGACTGCGGAAGTGCTTTAGCCGAAGCAGAAGTTGAATATGCTGATCTTGATTCATATGCAATTGACGTTCGCTTTAATGCTGTAGATGAAAATGCAGTACTAAAGGCTTTCGGTTGCGACAATGGTGAAGGCACTATCAGTGCTGTAATTTGGACCACCACTCCTTGGACTTTACCTGCTAACCAGGCTATTTGTCTTAACAAGGACTTTGTATACCAACTTATTCAAGTTAAGGCTCCAAAGGTTGAGAGACTTATTCTTGCATCTAGCCTTGCAGAATCTGCTTTACAGCGTTATCAGGTACAGGAATACGAAGTTCTCGCTGAGACTAAAGGTGAAAATCTTGAAAACTTAGCTTTCCACCATCCTTTCCTTGATCGCAATGTAGCAATCATTTTAGGCGCTCACGTAACCGATGATTCTGGTACTGGTGCCGTACATACTGCTCCTGCTCATGGTCTCGACGACTACATGGTTGGTACTAAGTACAACCTTCCTGTGGAATGCCCTGTAGGACCTGATGGTAAGTTCCTACCTAATGTAGAATTCTTCGCAGGAATGAATGTTTTTGATGCTAACAAGAAAGTTATTGAAAAACTTCAAGAAAAGCACGCTTTAGTAGCTTTAGGTCATATTAAGCACTCCTATCCTTGCTGCTGGCGTCATAAGTCACCTGTGATTTTCCGTGCTACTGCCCAGTGGTTTATCAGCATGGATGACCGTGATCTTCGTAAGAAGTCACTTGAAGAAATCAAGCAGGTTAAATGGGTACCATCTTGGGGCCAGAACCGTATTGAAGCGATGGTTACTAACCGTCCAGACTGGTGTATTTCAAGACAGCGTACCTGGGGTGTGCCAATCGCCTTATTCGTAGATAAAGACACCTCTGCACTCCACCCAAGAACTCAGGAACTTATTGAAGAAGTTGCTAAGAGAGTTGAAGAAAAAGGTATCCAAGCTTGGTGGGATCTTGATCCTGCTGAAGTTTTGACCGAAGAAGAACAGAAGCAATATGTTAAGGTTAAGGATACCCTTGATGTGTGGTTTGACTCTGGTTCAACTAGTTTCACCATTGTGGATAAACGTCCAGAATACCATGGCAATAGTGCGGATATGTACCTTGAAGGTTCTGACCAGCATAGAGGTTGGTTCATGTCTTCACTTATGCTCAGTACTGCTATTAGAGGCACTGCTCCTTATAAGACAGTTCTTACTCATGGCTTTACCGTTGATGGTCAAGGCCGTAAGATGTCTAAGTCTATCGGCAACGTTGTAAGCCCACAGGATGTAATTAAGAAACTTGGTGCGGATGTACTTCGTTTGTGGGTGGCTTCTACCGACTATACCGGTGAAATGACTGTTTCTGATGAAATCTTTAAGCGTAGTGCGGATGCTTACCGTAGAATCAGAAATACCACAAGATTCTTACTTGCTAACCTAAATGGCTTTGATCCGGAAAAGAATCTTGTACCGTTTGACAAGATGGTGGCTTTGGATCAGTGGGCAGTTTCATGTGCTGCAAACTTCCAAAAGGATATTATCAAGGCTTATGATGCCTTTGATTTCCATACTGTAGTGCAAAAGATTATGGAGTTCTGCTCTGTAGAAATGGGTTCTTTCTATCTCGATATTATCAAGGATAGACAGTACACTGCGAAGTCAGATAGCCTTGCAAGAAGATCTTGTCAGAGTGCTCTTTATCATATTGCCGAAGCTCTCGTACGTTGGTTTGCACCAGTTCTAAGCTTTACTGCTCAGGAAACTTGGAGTTCTTTACCAGGCAAGCGTGACAAGTATGTATTCACCGCTGAATGGTATCAGAATCTTTCTGAACTTGATGAAAACGCAGCATTCAATGATGCTTTCTGGCACGAAGTTAAGAACGTTCGTGATGAAGTTTATAAGAAGTTGGAAGACGCAAGAAACGACAAGGTTATCGGAAGCCCACTGGAAGCAGATGTTGTAATTTATGCAGATGCTGACAAGAAGGCAGTTCTTGATAAACTTGAGGGTGAACTTAACTATGTGTTAATTGTTTCTCACTCAAAGGTACTCCCACTTTCTGAAAAGACTGAAAATGCCAAGGATGCTGATATAGCTGGTCTTGCTATTGAAGTTAAGCATAGCACCGCTTGCAAGTGTACCCGTTGCTGGCACTTTGAAGACTCTGTGGGCACTATCCCAGGTCATGAAGATATTTGTTCACGCTGTGTTACAAATATTGATGGCGAAGGTGAAGTTCGTAAGTTCGCTTAGTGCTTATTAGATCCTTTTGGGATAGATTTTAGATAAAATATAAGGCCGGTATTTACTGGCCTTTTTCATACAGGAGTTTTTATGTCAGTTCCCTTAAAAAAATCAGGAATTTGGTATCTTCTGCTAGCTGTTTTTGCCTTTGCTTTTGACTTTATATCTAAGCAATGGATTATGAATAATGTTGAAGCTTATAATTTTTCAGATTTTATTCAGGTAATTCCTGGCTTTTTTAGAATAGTGCATGTGCATAATGAAGGA
The DNA here is from genome assembly GCA_963628765.1 of Succinimonas sp. Lineage (GTDB taxonomy): Bacteria > Pseudomonadota > Gammaproteobacteria > Enterobacterales > Succinivibrionaceae > Succinimonas. The sequence goes on along the minus strand of CAVGFV010000099.1, from coordinate 31,345 downwards.
GCGGCATTTAGCTTTCTTTCTCAATATCCAGGTTGGCAACAATGGATTTTTGGTGGTGTTGCCGTAGTAGTAAGTGTTTTTTTAACCTGCTTACTTATTAGGACTCCTAGAGATAAATGGTTTAGAAATACTGCCTATGCTTTAATAATTGGTGGCGCTCTTGGAAACCTATGGGATCGTATGTCTTTAGGTTACGTGGTGGATTTTTTAGATTTTTTTATTACCACAGATACTGGGGAACATCATTATCCAGCCTTTAATATTGCTGATTGTGCAATTTGTGTTGGTGTAGCAATATTTTTTTTCTGTGAATTATTCTCATCAAAAAATAAGGAAAACGAAGCGTAATGGTGGCTCCTGTTTTAGAAAAAGATTCTCAAAATTCAAGCAAAAAAGTAATTGTGGCAAATCCACATGGCTTTTGTGCTGGTGTTAGTAGGGCTATAGCGACAGTAAAGAAAGTTCTAGAAAGATTTCCGAATGAGACGGTGTATGTCCTCCACGAAGTTGTGCATAACCAGCATGTGGTGCAGGATCTCAGTGATAAAGGGGCGGTTTTTACGGATCACCTTTCTGAGATTCCTGAAAACAGTATTGTGGTGTTTTCTGCTCACGGAGTGTCTCAGAAGGTAGTGGCCAAAGCTGAGAGACGCCATTTACGAATTTTTGATGCGACTTGTCCGATTGTGGAAAGGGTACACCGTAGGGTGAGAAAAATGTCTGCCTTAGGTGCGGATGTTATTATGATAGGACATGCGGGGCATCAAGAAGTTGCGGGCACTTTAGGGCAATATGACAATGTTCATGGCTCGATGAACCTCATCATAAATGAAAAGGATATTCCTCTTTTGTCAGTGAAGAATACTGACAATATAAGTTTCGTAACCCAAACTACCCTTAGTGTAGATGAAACTAAGAACTGTATTGAAGAACTACGAAAGAAGTTTCCTGGTATTTCAGGTCCTGGTGTAAATGATATCTGTTATGCTACACAAAATAGACAAAATGCGGTGAAGGAGCTTGCGGAAGTTGCGGATGTGGTTTTAGTGGTAGGTTCTAAAAACTCTTCTAACTCCAATAGACTTCGTGAAGTTTCTGAGCAGTGTGGCACAAAAGCTTTTCTTGTAAATGATTACACTGAAGTAGAAGATGAAATGCTTCAAGGTGTTAAAAACGTTGGGGTTACGGGGGGCGCTTCAGCACCAGAATATCTTTTAAATGACCTTTTAGGGTTTTTGAAAACCAAAGGTTTTAATGATATTCATCATCTCGGTGAAAAAACTGAAAACCAGCGTTTTAAGTTACCGGATGCTTTAGAAAATTAATCTGAATTTATCTGGGCTTTTAGTTATTAAGGCTCGTGTTTACAAAGTTTGTTTGGAAACGAGCTTTTAACTGTTAATTTACGTCGTAAATCCGATTTGTTACTTATTTTTAGTGTCTCGGATCGATTAAAAGATTGTTTTTCTACGGGGAGTAAGTCCCCAAAAATTTTTTTGTATTACCAAAGATTTATATATTCTAATTACTTTTTTATCCTTGTGAGATAGTTAAAATTTGAGCAAAAAAAAACTGCTAAAAATTAGCCGTACGTACAGTTCTGAACTAAACTCTATAGATGGGATTTTGGGCGTTTATTACCGCTCGGGTACGGTATTGTGATCTGCAAGATGAAAAAGATATTCCAGTTAGGAGATCAAGATGTTTAAGCTATCAAAACTTTCATGGCATATGGGATTAGCCATGCTGTCAGGGATTATGGGACTCGGTGTGGCTAGTTATGCCACCGCTGAGATGACAGCAGACGAAACATCTAAAATTCAAAATGGTACTGTAGCAACAGGACCTATGAATGTTGCAGGTATGACTGTAGCACCGTCGGTAATGATTGTACTAGGTCGTGAGCACGGGTTATTTTCAGAAGCATACGATGATACAACGGATATCGATGGAAATAGTACCTTAGATATTATGTACGATCCTTCTATTAGGTATGAAGGTATTTTTGACCCTGATTTTTGTTACGTTTATCAAGGAGGAAGAGAAAATTTAATTAATGCTCCAGAAGAAAAAAACAGTGAGACAGGGTTGATGCATTTTGGCTATTGGCGTCCTGTTAGCCATGCTGCCGACAAAAGTGGCTCATTGAAAATTTGGGATGGCCAAAGTAAAACTGTAAAAATTTGTAATGCTGGAGAACAATGGTTAGGTAATTTTTTAAATTACATGTCAACTACTCGAATAGATGCCATTAGAAAAGTTCTTTATGGTGGTGCGAGACTTGTAAATAATGCACTTCCAACTTCTAGCAGTATTCCTACAAGATATGTTTATACGGACTCCTCAGGGACAGAGCGTTATGCAACTATTTTAAAGCATTCTCGAGTATTGAGAGACTCTCATGCTTGGGGAAAAGTGCTTAGTGGAAAAATGTATGAAGAGCAATTTAAGGTATCTGATTTTACAGGATTACCTGATACTAGAGGCGAACAGGCATACTTTTTTGCTTTAGCATCATATGATGGTAATGGTATTCAACAATCAAATTACTTCAGAGTCGGTCTAGTGGCAAATGCCGGTATGCCTGGTATTGAGTCCAATGGTGATACTTCTAAAAATTATATTTGGGACTGGGTTAGCCGTCAAACAATGGCAGATACAGTTGGTATTGCAGGTCCTGACTATAGCGGAAGTGGAAATTTAAGTACAAAAATCAATTGGGTACCATTTGATGATGTAGGAAAACACTTAAGAACACTTTCTGGAGGACAAGGTGTTAGTTGGGATGAGAGATATTCAGATTATAAAAAAATACGTCAAGCCGATTTGAACGTTGTTGTCTGTACTACAGAATTCCATTCTAGTGATGACTGTAAAAATTATGGTACAAGAGATAATCCTTCATGGCAACCAGTAGGCCTTTTACAACAGTATGGTGAAGGTGCCTCTCCAAGAATTCGTTTTGGACTTATCACAGGAAGTTGGGCAAATAATTTAACCGGAGCAGGTTTGCGTGCCGAAGTAGATGACTTTGGTAAAGAAATTAACCTTTCTGAAAGTGATGGCAGCAATAAAGTGTTGGGGGACTTTGTTTATAATAAAGTCTTGTGTGAAAACTCTAACTTAAATTGTGGTTTTATAAAAACAATTGATAGAATGGCTATTGCGCAAAAAAATGATGGTAATGCAGGTGACGGTGTATACACTGATTGCCCTCGAGATTTTGCAGGTGAGCGCATTGCTAAAATGGAAAATGGCAAATGTAAGGATTGGGGAAATCCAGTATCTAAGTTACTATATGCAAGTGCACAATATTTTAAAGGGACTCTAAATAGTAAAAGTCGATTTTTGAGTGATGAAAAAAACACTACTACTGGCTTGAGGATTGGGCACGTAACGGCAAATGATCCGTATACAACATTAGGCATTGAGTATTGTTCTAAGCCAGTTAGCTTATTAATTGCAGATGAGAATGTCTCATTTGATTACGACAGTCGATGGGGTGGTGCGAGTCCGTTCGATAGCGATACAACCACAATTACAGATGAGCTAAAAAATAAGGTTTCGCAAGGTCTTAAGGCGGGAGAATATATTGTCGGAAAAGTAGGCGGAGTAGACGAATCTCAAGATCCATATGTTTATGTTCCATCATTAAAGCATATAAATAACTTAGCTGATGTGGAAGGTATTGCACCAGCAGCAGCTTTCAGCCATGGTAGTTATAACGTTGCAGGTGTTGCATCATATTATGCATCAAATTCATTAAGATCAGATCTTAAAAACCCTTCAACAGGTGTTTCAGTAGATCCTAAGATGCAAACCTATGTTGTGGCAATGAAACCAAACCTTCCAGAAATTAACATAGATGTCAATGGTAAAAATGTTACAATTATTCCTTTTGCTAAAACTGTAGGTGATGGTAGCGGTGATGATACCAATGCTCGTAAGGTAATATCTACCAATCAAGTTGCAGACTTTTATATTGAAAGTTTAAATAATGAAGAAGGTGTTTTCAGAATCAATTATGAAGATTTCCAATATGGTTCTGATTATGATATGGATTGGGTGGTTGAATATCGTTACAGAATTTTAAAAGGATCTGATGGCGATTACGTTCGCGTGACTTTAAGACATGTCGATGGAGATAAGTATGCTCCTCAACATGCAGGTTATTTGATAACGGGTGTCGACCATACAGGTGTTTATGTAGATTTAGCTAAAACCACAGCGGAAAATTCTGCTAATAATTACTATAATGTATATGAGCTAGATACCATAGTAAACGATTCGTCTTTAATAAATTGCCCAAGAGGTCAGCAATTTACAAATCGCTCTTTTGATAAGTCAACAGAAGGGTGTAGATACCCTTCGGGATTATTGAGACCTGATGATTTTAGAATAAATGGAAGCTCAATTAGTAGTAATAATATAAGTGATTATTATAAAAATTATGTAAAACCTGTAGAAGAAGTATATTATGCAAGCAGAGGCACGTTAAGACATGATAAGGATTCCCGTTTTTCTAGTACTTGGAACTTTACTGCTTCTCTTAGATTGATGGGCGACTATTACCGCAAAACATATCTTGATGGAAACTCTATTTCTAGTCGTGTTTTCAAGGTTTCCAGTTCTGATTCTGGTAACTATTGGTTAAAGAGCCCTCTTTGGTATGCTGCTAAGTATGGCTTAGGTGGTAAGGTTGATGCTAGCGATACAACTGATCCATCTAACTACTTCCTAGTAACCAATATGAGTAAACTTCGTGATGGTGTTGCGAAGATGCTTAACCAAATTAACAAGACAGGACATTCTGGTTCAGGATTCTCTACTGTTACAAAGAATACTACTACTGGTTCTACTGTATATGCAACCACTTACGATCCATCTGTTTGGAAGGGTGATGTAATAGCTGCCAAAGTAGGTTCTGATGGTGGTTATAATTATGAATCTATAACTTCTTCAAGTACCAAAAGAGCTTCAGATGGCTTTGCAAGTGTAGAGGTTGATGATAGATTCATCTTTACCTATGACCCAAATGCTAACGAGGTATATCGTTTATATTCAAAAGATAATAGCGATACTAGTGCTGAAGGTACGGCATTTAAGAACTTGTCATGTGGCATCATAAGTGACATTCTTAAAGATGGTTCTTGTAGCTCAATATCAAGTGATGATTATAGCCAGAATAATGCTGAATCATATCAGTATATGAATGCCTTTGCCCGTTGGATGGCTGGTGATGATACCTATGAGGGATTAAATACCGAGGAAAATAGTGCAAAACGTATTCCGTTGAATACTAGTGGTGGACGTGGTTCTCAAGGTACTCCTCTACGTGAAAGAAAAGATGCTGCAGGCGAACACTTTATCCTTGGCGATATTGTTAACTCAGATGCCGTAGCATTTACTGATGGCAATTCTAGTTTTGTGGCTGTAGGTGCCAATGATGGTATGCTTCATATACTATCAGCATCTGACATGACTCCTGTAATTTCTTACTTGCCATCACAGGTACTTCCAGAGATTAAGAAGATAACCCTTCAAGATTACGGTCATTATCCGTATTTTGATAGCACGCCTAATGTGTACATAGGAAAGAATAACAACAATCAAACAAAGACTTACCTCTATGGTACCTTTGGAACAGGTATTAAAGGTGGCTACCTCCTTGATGTTACTGGAATTTCAGACGTTTCAAGTCAGACTCCAGAGGAAAAACTTTCTTTTGCTAGAAATATGCTTAAATGGGAACTTTCTGAACCTCGTACTCTCGAAAATGGCGAACATGATGGTGAAAAGATTGGTGTTCCATTTGCAGGTAGCTATAAATATGCACCTACTTTAGTAGAAGTTAGTACTTCAAGTGACAGCGCTGAAACGGTTCCTTACCTACTTTTCAGTAGCGGTATTGGAGCTGAGAAAGCTGGTTTCTTTGCTGTCAATATGCTTTATCGTGGTAATGATGCTGATGAAAAGTGCTATGTGATGAAAGCTGATGGTAGTTTCGGAGATGAAGCTGATAAGTCTACTTTACAAGAAGGTAGACAGCCTTGTGTTGTAACATATGCTGATATGTCCGCAAATGAAAAGTTAGCTTCTGATCCTTGGGGTACTGGCAGAAAGGCTGACATGACCAAGATCGAAGCTGTTTCTTTGAACACTAATGGTTTTTATCAAGCACTTTATTTTGGTGATACCTTCGGAAACTTCTGGAAGATCGATCTAAATAATAATGCATTGGAAAGTAAGGTTAGATGCTGGGGTAATGAAACATGTGCTTCAAAAACAAAAGCCTTTAATCCAAATCCAAGTGTGATTTTCAATGCTGTTGACGCAAATGGTCGTGCTCAGATGATTACTGGTACTCCAGGTGCTGGATACTTTAACGGAGATGGTATTGGTTTGATTTTTGGTACAGGTTCATATACATATACCTATGACTCTGACGATGTATCTTTCAAATATAATGATACTCAGACTATTTATATGTTGAGAGATCTTGGTAGTGCCTCTGTATCTGATATGGCAAGGTCAAAACAGCCTGTTAAACGTTGTGATTCTAGTGTGACTGTGAACTGTTTGAAACCACTTGTTATAAGTAAAGTTGCTAATACTGATTCTGAAGGTAATACCACTTACACAAGAACCGCTAGGGTTTCTTCTAGTTATACTGCTACCAAGAATTTTGGTTGGTATTTTGATCTTGTTTCCTTTGATACTAAAGGAGATGAAAAGAGAGATACTGGCGAACGTGCTTACACCGATCCATTAGTAGTTGGTAATATGCTTTACATGACTACCAATACTCCTAATATCGGTGACGCTTGTAGCGGTGGCGGTACATCTTCTGCAATAGAAATGGATTGGGTTGCAGGTAGACTTATGAAGGAAACCACTTATAAGGCAATTGCTAAGTCTCCTGTTTTGACCATTCATGATGGAAAACCTGTAGTAAATATTCCTCTTGATGATACTGATCAAACTAGAGATGGCGCAACTCCAGTTGCTACAGATGTAATCCCATCTACACTTCCAAGCACTAGAACATCTTCTTGGATTAAGCTTTACTAATTTAAAGAGATTGTTTTAATTTTAATAAAAGGAGCAGCGATGCTCCTTTTTTCGTCTTAAGTGCCTATCTTCAGTGTTACGTGATTTTGCGCTACTTTTAGAGTAAAATACCCATAAAATTGTTTTTAATGAGCCTTGAGTAAAAGATCAAGGCATCAGCAGACATAGAAATTCCGAATTGCTTTTATGCATCAGTGGGAAGCTGTGCTGTTTGAATATGTAGCATAAAGAAGATCATAATGGAAAAGACATATAACCCTAATGCGATAGAACAGGCCATTTATCAGACCTGGGAAAAATCAGGATTCTTTAAACCTAACATGGATCCGACTCGCCCATCATATTGCATATGTTTGCCTCCACCGAATGTTACCGGTTCACTTCATATGGGGCATGCGTTCCAACAGACCATCATGGATATCTTGATTCGTTATCATAGAATGCAGGGCGATAATACTCTTTGGCAGGCTGGTACCGATCACGCTGGTATTGCAACTCAGATGGTTGTGGAAAGAAAGATTGCTGCTGAAGAAGGTAAGACTCGTCTTGATTATGGTCGTGATGCCTTTATTGATAAGATTTGGGCCTGGAAAGAAGAATCAGGTGGCACCATTACAAGACAGATGCGCCGTTTAGGTGATTCTGTAGATTGGGATCGTGAACGTTTTACCATGGATGAAGGTCTTTCTGAAGCCGTTCAGGAAGTATTCATTCGTTTATACAACGAAGACTTAATTTATCGTGGTAAGAGACTCGTAAACTGGGATCCAAAGTTACGCACAGCGATAAGTGACCTGGAAGTTGAAAACAAGGAAGTTAAGGGGAGCATGTGGCATATCCGCTATCCTCTTGCCGGTGGTAAGAAGACTTCTGAAGGTTTAGATTACCTAGTAGTAGCGACTACACGTCCAGAAACCCTTTTAGGTGATACTGCAGTTGCTGTTAACAGTGCAGATCCAAGATATCGTGATCTTATTGGCTCTAAGGTTATTATTCCGTTAGTTGGTCGTGAAATCCCTGTTATCGGCGATGAACACGCTGATATGACTAAGGGTACTGGTTGTGTGAAGATTACTCCTGCACATGACTTTAATGATAATGAAGTTGGTAAACGCCATGCTTTACCAATGATCAACGTACTTACCGAAGATGCTCATATCAGAAAAGAAGCTGAAGTATTCAACACTAACGGCGAAGCTTCTGATATCTATAGTTCGGAAATTCCTGAAAAGTATCAGGGACTTGATCGTTACGAAGCCCGTGACGTTATGGTTCAGGATCTTAAAGAAGCCGGTTATTTGGTAAAAATTGAAGACCATACTCTAATGCAGCCATATGGTGATAGAGGTGGCGTACCTATTGAACCAATGCTAACTGACCAATGGTATGTTCGTGCTGGCATTCTCGCAAAGCCTGCTATTGAAGCTGTTGAAAATGGCGATATCACCTTTGTTCCAAAGCAGTATGAAAACATGTACTTCTCTTGGATGCGTGATATCCGCGATTGGTGTATTTCTCGTCAGCTTTGGTGGGGGCATAGAATTCCTGCTTGGTACGACCAAAATGGAAAGGTTTATGTAGCTCATAACGAAGAAGAAGTTAGAAGCCAGAACCATTTAGGACCTGATGTTGTATTAAAGCAAGACGAAGACGTTCTTGATACCTGGTTTTCATCTGGTCTATGGACTTTCTCAACATTAGGTTGGCCTAAGAAGACTCCTGAACTTGAAATGTTCCATCCTACCAATGTCCTTGTAACTGGTTTCGATATCATTTTCTTCTGGGTTGCTAGAATGATCATGATGACCATGCACTTTATCAAGGATAAAGATGGTAAACCTCAAGTTCCTTTCCGTACCGTTTACGTTACTGGCCTTATCAGAGATGAAGAAGGTCAGAAGATGAGTAAGTCTAAGGGTAATGTCCTCGATCCTCTTGATATGATCGATGGTATTTCTCTTGAAGGACTCTTAGGTAAACGTACCAAGAACATGATGCAACCTCAGAAGGCTGCTAAGATTGCCAAGAGAACTGAAAAGCAGTTCCCTAATGGTATCGAAGCTCATGGTACTGATGCTTTACGTTTCACCCTTGCAGCTTTAGCTTCTACCGGTCGTGATATCAATTGGGATATGAAGCGTCTTGAAGGCTATAGAAACTTCTGTAATAAGCTTTGGAACGCAAGTAGATATGCTTTGATGAATGCCGAAGGTCTTGAAATAACCAAGCCTTTAGAAGAAGACTATTCCCTTCCGGATCGTTATATCAGAAGTAAGTTGGCTCTCTGCATTAAGGATGTGAGGGTAGCTTTCGATGGTTATCGTTTTGACCTCGCTGCTAGCGCTTTATATGAGTTTATTTGGAATGAACTCTGTGACTGGTACATTGAGCTCACTAAGCCTGTTCTTAATAGTAAGAATGGTTCAGTAACCAGTAAGCAAAAGAACGCTACCATTTATAACCTTCTTGAAGTGCTTGAAGTTACTCTTCGTCTTGCGCACCCAATAATGCCTTACATTACTGAGGAAATTTACAAGTCTATTGCTCCTTTAGTAAGAGATTACAAGGATGGTGACACTATTATGCTTCAGAGCTATCCTGAAGTTACCGACTATAGTGTTGATGAAGTAGCTTTAAGAGAGCAGAACTACATTAAGGACTTCATTGTTGCGGTACGTAATTTCCGTGCGGAAAAGAACCTTTCTCCAGCTAAGAAACTTACTCCTTATATGAGAGGTTCTTCTGAAGAGATGGATATCATCAACAGAAACTCAGGTTTCGTTGATGTATTAGCAAATCTTGAAGCAGTAGTTCCTGTAGAGTCAGAACTTCCTCCATCAATTGCGGTCATCGTTGGTAACAGTGAAATCTTGTTCCCAATGGCTGGCGTTCTTGATAAGGAAGCGGAACTTGCAAGACTGGAAAAGGAAATTAAGCATGTGAATGATGAAATTGCAAGAGTTAACAACAAGCTTGCAAATCCAGCGTTTACCTCAAAAGCTCCTGAAGCAGTTATTGCAAAGGAAAAAGAAAAGCTTCCTGGCTTTGAAGCAAGCCTGGCTAAGCTTTTGGAACAGAAAAAGGTTATTGAAAGCTTATAATCTTTAATGTCTAATAAAGGAGCGGGGGTACCCGCTCTTTTTTTCAAAAAAGCTTTTAGGTAAATTACTAGTATCAAGCACTTTGTATCGGAGTGACCATGAGATACATATCGGGTTTTCTGATTATTCTTATCTTCTGTTTCAGTGTGGTAGGAGCCGCCTTTTTAGGCTTCCACTTTTGGAAAATTGAAACAGCAAAAACTACTATCGAGACACCTACATTATTTGAAGTAAAGAAAGGTGATCGCGCTGGAGCTGTTCTTCAGAATATTTTTGAAAATAGCTTTGAACCACATATTTTGAAGCTATGGATGCGTCAAAATCCGAATTTACTAGGCCTTAAGGCTGGTATTTATGAAATCCCAGCTCACGCTCAAGTAAGAACCATCTTGGAACTTTTTATATCTGGTAAAACCAAATCCTATCAGATAACTTTACTTGAAGGTACTCGAGTAAGCGATATGCTAGAGACCTTGAAAAATAATCAAAATTTAAAGCATGAGATCCCTGAAGGTACTACCGAAACTGACCTTGCAAAGCTTCTAGACCTCGATGGTCATAAAAATCTGGAAGGTCTCTTTTTACCTGATACCTATACCTTTAGTATCGGGGATACAGATTTATCCATCCTTAAAAGAGCTTATAAAGCTGAAAAGGATTATCTTGAGGTGGCCTATAAAAAACGGGCAGAGAATTTGCCGTATGCCTCTTCTTATGAAGCTTTGATAATGGCTTCTATTATTGAAAAAGAATCTGCAGTGGCTTCAGAACGCCCGCAAGTAGCCTCGGTATTTGTGAATAGACTTCGTAAGGGCATGAAGCTCCAAACAGATCCTACCGTGATCTATGGAGTGAAAGATCGTTACAAGGGCAAGATTTATAAGAGCTTTTTAACGGATGTGAATCCTTATAATACTTATGTAATACAGGGACTTCCCCCAACCCCGATTGCGGCTCCTGGTAGAGATGCCATAGATGCAGCTCTTCATCCTGATGACACGCCTTATTTATATTTTGTGGCGAAGGGACCTGATAGTAGAGAAGGGCATGTGTTTTCTGAAACAGATATCGAGCATCAGAAAGCGGTTTTAGATTACCGCAAATCTGTAAAAGAATATAAGGAGAGCTTGTTAAATCCAGCTACTACCAATAAATTAAAAACAGAAGAAGGTGCTAAGCCTAAAGACGAAACCAAACCTGAAGATAAGGCAAAATCCGAAGCTGAAAGTAAATCTGAGGCTAATGTAGAGGTCGAAGATAAGTCTAAAACCGAAGTTGATACTAAAGCCGAAGATAAAAATAAATCTGAAGGTGAAGTTAAATCCAAAGATGCTGTTAAAACGGAAACTGAATCTCCATCTAAAGAGGCACCTTTAAATTCGGAAATTGAGATTAAGTAGTTAGGTTATCAGCTAGAATTTGTGGGAATTACAACATGAGCAAGGGAAAATTTATCGTTATCGAAGGTAGCGAAGGTGCAGGTAAAAGCACCATGGTGAATGAAGTTAAAAAATATCTTATGGAACATGGAGTTTCTGAGGAAAATATTATTTTAACCAGAGAACCTGGCGGGACCCCTCTTGCAGAAAAGATGCGTAATATCCTTAAGGAAATCGATGAAAGAGATGTACTTTGCCCAGAGTCGGAACTCCTTTTGATGTATGCGGCCCGTGTCCAGTTGGTTAATACCGTGATTATTCCAGCTCTTAATAGCGGTAAATATGTTATCGGTGATCGCCATGATCTTTCTACCGTGGCTTACCAAGGTGGCGGCCGCGGTATTTCAAGAACCCAAATTTCTACTATCAGAAATGCGGTTTTAGGTGACTTTTACCCAGATCTCACCTTGCTTATGGACTTAGACCAGAAAATTGGTCTTGAAAGAGCAGGTAAGCGTGGAGCTTTTGACCGCTTTGAACAAGAAAAAATCGATTTTTTCCAAAGAGTCCGGGCGGTATTCCTTGAAGAAGCCAAAAAGAATCCTGATCGCATCAAGATTATCAATGCCGAACCTCCTGTTTCAGAGGTTACTGCGATGCTAAGAAAAGTTTTGGAGTCCTCATGTATAATTGGCTGATTCCAGCACTAAATATATTTTCTGAAATGCAGGAACAAAGCCGCGTTCCGCATGCCTTATTGATCTGTGCTGCTGATGGTCTTGGGGGTAGCGATCTTGCCCGGGAAATTTCCCGCCGCTATCTTTGCCAAGAAAACCATGCTGATAATTGCACTTGTCATAGTTGTTCCATGCTTAAAGCTGGTACCCATTCCGACTTTTTAGAGCTGTCTCGTGGTGATGGTTCTAGTATCGGTATCGATGAGGTGCGTAAGGGTACCCAGATCTTAGAAAAAACTCCCGCTAATAATCATGGTAAGGTGCTTTATATAAATGAAGCCGAAACCATGACTATCGCAGCTCAGAATGCTCTTTTAAAAACTCTCGAAGAACCGCCAGAGTCTTCACTCTTGATTTTAAGTTCGGGTAATGTACGTTCTCTACTACCGACCATCATGAGTAGAACCATGAGAATCCCAGTAGTTATCCCACCTCTAAAAGAGATGAACGATTTCATTGTTAATGCAACAGGGAAGAATCAAGATTATCGGTTAGAGATCTTTATCAGTGGAAACTCCCCATTAAAAGCCTTGTCTTTTGTAAATGATGGTATCGGGGATAAGTTTCGCGAAGGTGCTGAGTTATTAAACCGCGTCTTTTTAGGTCAAGCTCTCGAAAGCGATTTAGCGGATTTCTTGGTGGATTCTCTTTCTGAAAGTGAATATATCTATAGCTTCTTATACACCGTAATTCGCGATGCTATGGTTATTGAAAATGGTGGCCACAAGGAATTACTTTGCCTTCTTGGGGCTTATCCTGATTTAGTGAACAAGATTGCCGAAATCGATGTGGATTCTCTAAAAGAAGCGCAAGGGCGTTTAATAGCACTCAAGAAAGTGCCAGGCATGAAGATTTCTCTTATTCAAAGGTTACAAATGATATCTTGGATAAGTATTCTAGTAGGGCGCTCTTAAGAAAATACGGATCTAGTATTCAGAAAAAAATAGCTTTTTATTAGGATTGAGAAGCTAAGATAAAAGATCTGAGTCATAGATGATATTGTGAATATCTGTACCCATTTTAAATCATGCTAAAATAAGAACCGGTACTTTCATTAGTACCGGTTCTGTAATGTTTATAAGTGTTGCCGCCGTGAAAACCATCTCGAAATATATACTAAAAGCTACCATAAAAACTCAGGTGGTAATTTTCAGCATTTTGATGCTGATTTTTATGAGCCAATCGTTTATCTCTTTCATAAGTAGAGCCTCAAGAGGAAAGATTCCTACAGAACTAGTAACTCAGCTTATGAGTTTATCTGTGCCATCTATGGCGAACTTTATGTTGCCATTATCGCTATTTTTGGCCATCCTCCTTACCATGGGATCTTTATGCTCTCAAAGTGAAATGGTTGTGATGCGTTCTGCAGGTTACTCTAGAAACCGTATCCTCTCCATGGTGTTTTTTCTAAGTTTGATAACGGCTATCGTAAATGGTGCTTGTACCCTTGTTTTAGCTCCTTGGTGTGAAGCGAAATCCTTAGAGCTTATAGATAGTGCTAAAAGTGATCCGGCTATGTTTTCCTTAGACAGCGGACGCTTCTTATCTTTGATGGATACTGTGGTGTATATCGAGGATATGGAAGATTCTAAGGACTCGGTTTCTAATGTTCCAGACCATATCAAAAAAAGTAAGTCTGGAGATCTTATGAAACAAATCTATATTTTGTCTCAAGGGGATGCTAATAAAAATATTCCGCCATCAGTAACCATTGCTAATGAAGGCAATGTACATTACGACAGTAATGATCTTTTGTGGTTGACTTTGAATCGTGGCATTCGATACGAAGGTCCTAATAATAAAAAGCAATTCAGGTGTTCTTACTTTGATGAATATACGGCTCTAGTTCCTGAAGGTAGTAAGCGTTATGAACCAAGTAAGGTTTCCGCAAAGTCTACCAAAGAGCTCATGTCAGACAAAGCCGGTGCTCCTGAAAAAGCCGAATTAGAGTGGCGTATTGTGCAACCTTTTAGCGTTATCGTGTTAGCTCTCCTGGTGGTACCTCTTTCGATGGTGAATCCAAGACAGGGACGCTTTGCGAAACTACTTCCAGCTATCATGATTTATCTTAGCTATTACCTCTTTGCCTTTGGTTTAAAGTCCAGTATTTCCCGTGAGCATTTCCCACTATTTCCAGGAATCATGCTAATACCGGTTCTTTACACTATATTTATGGTGATTCCATTTAACCTCTTAGATACCGAGTGGTGTAATCGCCTCCGTTATCGCATGAAGAAGAGAAAGGCTCCAAATGTTTAAGGTTGTTGATAATTACGTAGGACGTAATGTTCTAGCTTGGTCTTTGGGGTGCACCTTTGGACTTGTGGCGCTTTCGTCTCTTATTAAATTTGTGGATCAGTTAAGAAACGTGGGTAGAGGCGATTACGATGCCTATACGATACTTGAATATGTTTCTTGGACTGTCCCAAGCCAAGTTTGTATGTTTTTCCCTTTAGGCGTACTTTTAGGTACTGTTCTCGCCTTAGGTAACCTCGCGTCCAGTTCCGAACTTATCGTGATGCAAAGCCTTGGTAAGTCTCGACTGGGCATCGTTCTTAGTGCCTGTACTTGGCTCTTACCTGCCGTGGCCTTGGTTTTTTGTCTTGGTGAATTTGCGGTTCCTGAAGCAGAAAAGAAAGCTGAAAGCGTGAGAACCGAAGCGATCTCTAGTGGCCAGCTTGCAGTAACTAGCCGTGGTATTTGGTTTCGTGAAGGAAATTCCTTTATCAATATTTCTCGTGTGCTTAGTGATGGCTCCTTAGATATGGTTTTTCGGTATGATTTTTCTGAAAACCACCCTAAGACCTTACAGTCCTCTTATATTGCTCGTGGCGGTGTGTGGGACAAAGACCATTGGCACATGACTGAAATATGGTACAACAACTATGGTCACGATGAAATTAAGTCAGGCTTTTTAGCATCTGTGGATTGGAAACTGCATTTAACTCCAGATAAGTTGGATGTAGTAGGTGTAGGTGCCGATGAATTCTCTATTCGTGGTTTATTAAGTTATATTGACTATATAACCCAAAATGGTCAAAAAGCTGATCGCTATTATTTGGATCTTTATAGAAAATTTATTACTCCATTTATGACTCTCGTGATTCTATTACTTGCAGCGAGCACTATTTTTGGACCGCTTCGTAGTGCTACTATGGGAGCGAGAATCGTGGTAGGTATTGTCGTAGGCTTTACCTTCTATGCAGTAAACGAAATCTTAGCGCCATTTACTGTCTTTTATGGTATTCCTGCCATCATTGGGGCTACAGCACCAACGATTATCATGTTTGGCATTGGTATCTACCTTCTTAAAAAGCGTAACTAATGTTTTTGTGTTCTCTCTAGAATATTTAGGTTACCAGAAAAACTTGAAATAGAGAGAACTTTTGCTCTTCTACACTGATATTGCAAAAAAAACTTTGCATTAGACATTCTTTCTTGTATACTATGCCTCGTTTCGGGCCAGGATGGCGGAATTGGTAGACGCAGTGGATTCAAAATCCACCGGTAGCGATACCGTGAGGGTTCAAGTCCCTCTCTTGGTACCAGGTCCGAAATCTTCTTAAATTTCTAAATTTTTCCTATTTTCAGATTTTTTCAAAAATTTCCTTTCTCGCGCTAATTATTTCTAATTCTATTATTTAAGTTAAAGAAATTTTTAGCAAAAAAATGTACATTATTATTGGGATTTCCTTTTTTGACGGATTTTAAATTATATGTCTGTAAGAAAAAACATTATCAGTTTCGTTAGTACCGCTCTTTTGGTATCAGGTGTGTCTTACGCAGAAGTAAATAGCAGTCTTCAAAATGAAGATTGCAATACCGCTATCGCTTTAGAGCATTACGATGCCGCTCTCGCGGTTTGTGAATATGAAGCAGACAAGGGGAATCCAGAAGCTTCCATGAATATCGGCTATATGTACCTTAAGGGTAAAGGAGTGTCTCGTGATTGGGGACAAACCCGTAGATATTTAGAACAATCCGTGGATGCTGGTAATCTTAAGGCTTACCGCTATCTTGGTGTCCTCTATTGGAACGGTCTTGGGGTAAAAAGAGACACCAATAAAGCTCGAGAAATGTTTAACTTGTGTCTAGAGTTTGATCCCGAAAAGGATCTTTCTTGCACCGCTCAATATGCAGAAACCTTGAGTTTTGGCACTAACTCTACACAAGACAAACAAGAAGCGGTTGATATCTACCAAAAGCTTTTTGATAACCGGGCTTATGAATATTCATTTTATTTAGCAAAACAGCAGTTAGCACTCGGCAATAATCTCGCTGCTTATCGTAATATTGAATTCTTTATTATGTGGGCAAAGCGCTATGGGGATCTTTCTAAGCTCCGTAAAAATATGAACGAGGCGGAAAGAATCGATAGCGAAGCTAGACAGTCTCTCTCTGAAAATGAGCTTACTGAAGGTTTTAAATGGGCGAGAGATTTGGTTTTTGCTATAAACCATGGTGATCGAGAAAAGGAAGATCTCCTTACCGGTAAGACTACCGAAAAATAATTCCTCTCTATTTGCGATGCCGTTTTTACGGCATCTGTTATAATTTCCCCTATAAGTACCTAAGAAACAGTGAGTTATTGGTTATTATTAGTGGATAACCATGTGAACAAGTAGAGTAAAGCTCTCTGTTGCTAATTTTTTTCTTGCTTTTTTCTTTTAAATTATGAATTCCTTAAATAAGTTCTCCCGTAATGCTAGACTCTCCTTAGCTCCGATGCTGGATCTCACAGATCGACATTTCCGCTATTTTTGTCGTGTGTTATCACGTAATATTTTTTTGTACACCGAGATGGTATCAACCGGAGCCATAATTTATGGAAGTGGGGATTATCTTAGATTTGATCCTAGTGAGCATCCGGTAGCCTTACAGTTAGGAGGCTCTAATCCCCAAGATCTTGCGAAAGCTGCTAAAGCGGGAGCTTTAAGAGGCTATGATGAAATAAACCTTAATGCCGGTTGTCCGTCATCACGAGTCCAGAGTGGCTCCTTTGGCGCCGTTTTAATGCAAAACTTTGATGTGCTTAGTGATGCGGTTAAAGCCCTTAAGGATGCGGTGGATATTCCAGTAACGGTAAAGACCCGCCTTGGGGTAAACGATCTTAGAGGTAGAGACTTTACCCATAAGCTTGTGGAAACTATTCGGGATTCGGGAGCGAGCGGGGTAATTTTACACGCAAGAGATGCACTTCTCGGTATCTCTCCTAAGGATAACCGTGTAAAACCACCACTAGACTATGAAGCGGTATATGAGATTAAGAAGGATTTTCCAGACCTATTTGTTGGGATAAATGGGAATATCACTAATCTTTCCGATGCCCTTAAACACTTAGAGCATGTAGATGGGGTCATGATGGGACGGGCCCTTTACCAAAATCCCTATCTTCTTGCTGAAGCGGATCACCTTATTTACGGGGAACCTGACAACTTTAGAAGCCGTAAAGACATTATTAGAGCTATGTATCCTTATATTGAAAAGGAACTTAGCGAGGGTGAGCTTCTAAAGCATGTCACAAGGCATTTTATTGGTATGTTCCAAGGTTGTCCAAATGCGAAGGCTTTTAGAACTTATATGGCCCAGCACCAGCAGCTTCCGGGAGCGGGGATAGAGACTATTGAGTCTGCTCTAGCTTTAGTTTCCGAGGAAATACCGAGTGAGAGTGCTGAGTAGGTAAATAAAAAAGGAGCCCAAGCTCCTTTTTTATGGTTTTTTATTTGGTTTTTACTGGGCTTTTATTGGGCCTTTGGCAACTTTTTCACTAGTTTTGAGAGAAGTTTTTCTACCACAAAACGCTTCATTTCTTTCGTAGTGATTGGTTTATTAGAGGTAGTACTTATAGCGCCAGTCCAAATGTTCTGTTTAGTGAAATTATCGATAATAGAAATTTCGATAGAACCGTTAGTGCCTCTCTTATTACTACCTGCAGTTACACCGAGGGAATCAAATACCAAATCAGCAGTAGCTTTATCGGAAGTTGGTGGGGTAACACTATACTGAATAATTAAGTTTGCTTTACCTTGTGCTTCGTGAAGACCTAAAGCGTTAAGTTTGGTCTTTAAAACTTCATCAACAATGCCATCCCATTCTGCAAAACTCTGGGCATCTTTTACTTTGCTTACGGCGATATTCTTGTTTTTAAGCACGTAGCTAAGCTTAGCGCTTTCATAAGGCCAAGCTTTTAAGCTTTGGGCAGCGACAGTAGTTTCGAGAATTGGTCTTGAAGAGTTAGCAACACTGATAGGAGTGTCAGCCTGATTATTGCTACTAGTTGAGGAGCATCCTACAGCAATGAAAGCTGCAAATAATATGTATATATACTTCATGATAATGATCCTTTTTTTGCGGAATATTTTATCTCAGTATCAAGAGAGATCAAATATTTTAAGTCTCGGATTACAAGGATCTTTAAGAAATTAGAGCTGAAACAAGGTGTATTGATTTGAAAGTGGCCTCTCCAACAGGAATCGAACCTGTAACTGCCCCTTAGGAGGGGGCCGTTATATCCATTTAACTATGGAGAGACGGGCGTTATTATAACAGTTTGTTAGGCTTTGTCCATTTTTTGCCAGGGGATTATTCATCAAGTTTTATCGTGAATTCCCATTTTTCACCATTGGTGGTTTGGGTGGTTACTTGGGCGTAAGAGGTATCGATATCACTTGAGGTTTCCGCTTCTTCTTCTGAAAGGGACTCTTTGGTGATTGTGAAGTGCTGGTTCCCAATTTCCTCCGGGAGAGTTCCGCCTTGGTTTTCAAAAAATACCACAATAGACATCTTAAAGAAGTGGATCTTGTCGGAAATGATATCAAGAATTTCTGTTAAGAGCTTATCCCCAATGACACTATAACTACCCACATTCAAGATGATAATGTTGTCAGTATCGTTTTTTAATCGGTGCGCAAGGAAGAGGTGCAAGATCTTTTCTGAAATATCGTGGGCATTTTCATTGGTAGCGATATTAAGTTCTTCAACCTTTGGTGCTTGAAGGTAGTACTTTTCACCAAGCTCGGTGGCAAGGTACATGATTTCTTGCCCTAAAAGCTGCCAATCCCGATTACCTGAAACGTAAATGTAGTGGAGATCTTCAGCTTGGGTGTGAATAGTCCAAGAGGCGATTAATTTTCTTCGGATACTTGGCGTACACTCAATGGTGTATACCCCCGTTCCAAAGGCTGGTTCCATAAAGCTATCGCTATCTGTGAGTTCTTCAAACTTGATGGTAGCGGGGAGTTTTTGTTTCTTTACGGAGAAAATTTCCTCGATTTCTGTAACCCGTTTTTCAAAATCTTGGCGATCTCTTTCGAGATAATCACAAACATTTTGATAAGGATAGGAAATTTTTATTTCGTGACACTTGATCTCAAGGGCATCAAGCTCATTTTTTATCATATCCGTAAGATCACGCCAGTCTGGATCTTCTGAGGATATGAGATAGATTTTTACCCCGTGTCTCGTATGGCTTAGTAAAGTAATAAGTTCGTGAACGTTATTACGATCGCCAACCGCTATGGCAGTCTTGCCAATTTCTAGAAAAGACAAAGCTTCTAACTCGGTAGAGCTAATAAAAACTTCTTTAGCGGTTTCTGGAATAGTAGGATTAAAGAGGGTGTTTTTACCAAAATATAATCTAAAAGCACTATCTTCAGGTTCTTCTAGGTTAATAGCTAGAAAACCATAAGCTCCGTGGGGAATAATTACCGCTGGAAAGCTACTACCTTCCGCGCCTCTAAAGTCCGGATCGACACCGAGGGTGTAATTTCTAATAAGCTCATCCGAAAAACCTAGATCTTTAAAATATTCTGTATCGTTTACCCGGAGGGCGCATTCTCTAAAATAAGCGGTGTAATCCACCACCTTTTCAGATTGTGGCTTAGAGCCGAGCTGTTTTATGCCAGAACTCGTAATGCGGTTTTCGCGAATAGATTCTTCCGGTAAAAATAGTTCGCAAGCCTTATTGAACTGATCTCCGTAGGAAGGGAGGTTATAGTCAATTCCTAAGACTCCAAAGATATCGTAAGTGGCCCCGCAGCCGAAGCAATGTACGGTATTGTCTTTAGGATTAAAGCTCATCATGGGGCGGGGATCCACATGAGCAGGGTTAAGACATTTAAAATAACCGCTTGATAGAATGCCACGTTCTTTTAAATAGCGTGGCATCATACCCTTTAAATATTCTTTAGCCTGTTCACGATCCATGTTCTTATATCTCTATTTTGTAAATTGCTAACAAGTTACTTATTTTCTTTCCGCAAGAATTCGGAGAACCTCTCCAGATATTCTTAAGCCTTCGGTGGCAGTTACGCACATAAGGGCACCAAAGTCTGGAATATCTTCTCCTGTTGAGACATCTTTACCCAGTCTACTTAATTCTGTACTGTAAATAGCTGTGAGGTGCATCTCTTGAGGAAGTTTTGGATAGCCATATTCTCGTCTTAAAACAGAACGTAATCTTGCCAAAAGACTGTCATTATGAGAATGGGCAAGGTCAGTAATAGTGACCATACCAGGATTTCTTTTACCACCAGCACCGCCGGAAACCAGCACGGTTCTTTTAAGTTCTTTATGAATATAAGCAATAAGGGCAGCTTTAACAGTGATGTTATCGATAGCATCGATATAAATATCGGCATCACTTGGGATGCATTCTTTAAAATTATTCTTGGTCATAAAGGTCTTTATAACATCAATTTGAGCATCCGGACTGATATCAATAAGTCTATCTCTTAATACGTCAGCTTTATATTGGCCAAGAGTACTCTGCATGGTGTGAAGTTGTCTATTAGAGTTACTATCTTCAATAGTATCGTTGTCGATAATAGTAACGTGGCCAACACCTGAGCGTACCAAAGATTCTATACACCAAGAACCTACACCACCTACACCGGCGATAAAAACATGGGCATTTCTAAATTTGATAAAAGCATCTTCGCCGTATACAGCTCTGATTCCGCGAAAGCGGTGTTTGGTTTCAGTGTTTATTTCCACAATAAGGTCCTTTGATATAGATTTAGTAAAGAATGGTTTGCAGAGACCTTTATTTGTGAGATTGAGACGTAACCCTATCACAAATTTAATAATACGCCTTATGCGATACCGCTCTTTAGGGTATTATTATTCTATCATTAAGCCGACTATACAAGACAGTACCTAAGCTTTATGGAGCAAATATTAAATTTTGGTACGTGAATTTTAAGCAATATTTATGAGAACAACGTTTATGGCATCTTCTGATCTTGATTTGTTAGTAAATAAGCTCGCCGCATCTTTGAAAAACGATAATCTTTTTATTCCAGCCATGCCAGAGCTCGTTGTAAAGTTAAGTAAGCTTATGAATGCCCCAAATCTTACCGTAAAACAATTGGCGAATATCATAAGTTCTGATACTGGGGTTACTTCACAAGTAGTTCGTATGTCCCAGACTATGCGCTATTCTAATCCTGGCACTACTATTACTTCTTTGCCTGCAGCTATAAGCCGTATCGGGCTTACTAGCACGGTATCAATGTCTTTAGCTCTTGCTATTGAACAGACCTTCGTGTTTAAAAATGAAATTGTAAAGAGATACTGCCGTAACAAGATTAAGAAGTCTAATCAGATCTGTAAATACGCTTTAACCATTTGTAGAATTCGTTACGGTAATCTTCAGAACCTCATTTACGATTATGTAATTCTCGCTAGCGCTCTTTTAAACATTGGCGCTTTACCATTCTTAGTGGAAGTGGATAACTTTTTTAAGCGCCAAGATAAGGGGGCTTCTATTACCGAAGAAGGCTTAGATGAGGCGGTAAATAAAATTAAATTTCCTCTTGGTACTGCTATCTTAAGACATTGGCGTTTTGATAAATCCTTTGAGCATGTGCTTTATCTAGAGCCTGATAACACCGAAGAATTCTTTACTAATTCTCTCGCTTTTGCGACTGCTTTTATTAAATATGCGGAAGAAAATGGTATCGCTTTAGATGAACCTTCAGAATTAGAAGCTTCTTTTGCTCCGTTAAACGACGTTGAAGAGCTTGAAACTATTTCTAAGTGGATGGAAGAAAATCGCATTATTTCTTAAGGTGCAGGAACATAGGTGGGGTAAGGTTGAGAAAGTTCTTTACCCTCTA
Organism: Succinimonas sp.; assembly: GCA_963628765.1. GTDB lineage: Bacteria > Pseudomonadota > Gammaproteobacteria > Enterobacterales > Succinivibrionaceae > Succinimonas. The sequence goes on along the minus strand of CAVGFV010000099.1, from coordinate 8,939 downwards.
GAACACTTCTAATGCAGTGACAGCTCTTATGACGGAAGATGAATTAAATAGCGCTTTTGATGATCTAGAAAAGTTGGTTATAGATCTTAAAACTAAAAATGAGGAGCAGAAGAATGCTTCCGAGGATCTAAAAAAAGCTCTTTCAGAAAATGCTTCATTAAAAAAAGAAAATCAAGAATTAAAGGAAGAAAACCACCTCATTCATGAAAACCAAAACTCCTGGAAGGAGAGACTGCGTTCTCTCCTTTCGGGACTTGAAAAGCAGTAATCTTTATTCAATAAAAGCCAAATCATCGAGCTGAATGTTGCCGTTATCGTTACCGATAGGCTTTAAAAGAGCGGAGTTTTGATAAATCTCGATAGCTTCCATTTGGCTTCTTGCACGATTGCGAGTAAATCTAATTTCTCCATTTTGATCGGTAAACATCCCGCTGTGTTCAATATAGAAACGGGTACCTTGTTTAAGGTTACTGTTTTTACCGAGGTTGATATAGACTTCCCCGGAGAGAGGATCTACCTTGATGATACGGGCTACTGGTTTTTGGCAGCCGATTACTTGAGCCGCATCACGAGAGGCACGGCTTATTAAGATAGCGACTTCTTTACCGTAGGAGGAACTCCAAAACTCTCTACTTTGTACGGAAGGTTTATCGGAATCGAGATTCCATACCGCTACAGTGTGATAGTCATTGGTGTAGATTTGTTCCCCGGTAAGACCATCAAAAACGTAGATACTAAAACTAAATTGTCTTAAATCATCGCCAAACTGCTTATTGAACCAGCCATCATCAGGGCGACTTCTAGAGAGATCTCTAACTACCCCGGTGACAATATATTGGACATCGAGGCTTCGGGAAAGCTGTCTCAGAGTAGTATCGAGTTTTGCGCTATCAGTAGTATGGCGTAAAGGATCAATACCGAGATTTTTGTTATAAAAGGACTTACTAATTACCCCACCGCTAGTAGCCAGTTCTGCGGTAAAACGCTTGGCAAGTTCCACGTTGATACCTTCCATACCGTGGATACTTTCTTGATACTGGTTGGTATCGTAGGTAAATAAGAGAGGAAGTACGGATTTTTTCCAGGAAGCTCCTAGACATTGTCCCGGATTACTTTCGACAAACACTCTTACTTGTACATAGATAAAGCCATTTTCGCGTTTTTCCGACATTAGGGTGTACTGTCTAATATTATTAGCAGAAGCAACATTAAAGCTATCATCAGTAACCACACCTCCCGAAACATTTTGGCTTGAGGTGACAAAGGAACCTGACTCTAGCATTACCTGTCTTAAAGCATCGTCGATAGCTTCCTGTCTTGCGGTAGGAACATCGCCATTATGGATTTGAGCTGTACCACGTACCTCAAACCATTCAGCATGGGCTTCAGTGATAAGAAGCGTAAAAAATATTAAGGCGGTTAATAAATGCTTTATCATAAGAAATAGCTCCTGAACTATTTTTTAATAATCTAGGCATAGTGCTTGCATTATATATACCATAGACATGAGCGCCAAAAAAATATCAGTGCCATATCTAAAAGGATAGAGGAAATGCTATGAGAAGTTTAATCTGTTGTCTTGCAGCTGTGATGCTGTTGGGAGTTTTTGGATGTAGCTCCAAAAATCCCGAGCCAGTTTCAAGACCTGTTTCGACTCAGGAGACAGCAAAGAAGATACAGGATCCTGCGGAGCTACGAAGATACGCATATACCCTCGTTAAGGATGTGGTGAGTTCTATCCCTAAATCCGAACGTGGTGGGAGAGTGGCTATTGCTACCCCTGTAGATGTGGCGTCACTTGAGCATACTGATTGGTTAGGGCGCGAGCTTGCGGAATACTTTGTAAGCGCCATGCATGAAAATGGCTTTCAGGTACTAGAGTATAAACTTACCGGTTGGCTAGAGATTACGGCAAATGGTGACTACATCTATAGTAGAAATTGGCAAAAACTTGCCGGTAAAGCTTCCGTTTCGAAAGTTCTTAGTGGCACTATGAGCCGTAATGATAATGGTGTAATGGTTTATGCACGACTAGTGAACCTTAAGACCTCTATGGTTGAAGGCACTAGTGAAATCTTTATTCCTTATGAAAATCTCCCAAGTTGTTATAGATTGTATCCTAAGACCTGTGGTGATCATCCGGTGTATGATTCTCAGATAAAGGATCCAAGCACAGGTGGCGTTGTCAATGGTAAGGCAAGTAGCACTACCAGAACTAGCACCGCTAACCGAAACACTCAAAGAGCTCAGAATAGAAGCACCACTAATAATGCGAGAAATTCTAATGCTCGTAGGAATACCAGTGGGGCCACTAGAAGCTCTCAGAGAAGTAACAATAGTAGTACTAGTAGAAGAACCCAGTATTCTTCTAGAACTACTACTAGAACCTCTACCACCACAACATCAGCAGGTAGCCCAACAGTGCTTAATAATTCTCGTGGTTCTAATAGCTATAGCACTAGTGATAATTCAGCATCATATAGAGTTGATGGTAGTCAAGCTACCAGTAACGGCAATATGAGCATTCCTTGTGAAAGCTGTGCTCAAAGTGATGCTCACTGCCACGCTGAATGTTCGGATCCTGATATTTATCCTGCATCTAGTGGTTTATATGGTGGTTCCATTGTGCGAGATGTTAGAAATCAAAGTCAGTACGATAGAAGATAGGAGTAACATATGAAAATACCTAAATTGATATGTAGCGTTGCTGTATTTTTAGCTGTTACTGGCTGTTCTACCATAACGAACTACTCAAGTAATGAGGTGTCCGAGCCAGATCGTTATCCGATTCTGAGAGCTACTGGTTATGCGGTGATATCACGGCAACCGGGGCCTTCTAGAGACGATCGCACCTTACAAGCGATGCGGGCTTCGAAGCTAGATGCTTATCGGGAACTAAGTGAGCAGGTTTATGGTCAGCAGCTTATTGCGGATACCGATCTTAAGGATAATATCCAAACTAATAATGAGCTTAAAGCACGTACGGCAGGTATTATCAAGGGGGCACGTGTTATTAGATCCTATCCTTTAAATAACACCTATGTAACCGAGCTAGAACTTGATAGCAAGGTGCTTTACGACCTTTATAAGATGCGCGGTGCACTCTAGAGCTCGCTTGGGTCTTAGCTAGTTAGTGTAAAAACAAAGGAGTGACAAAATTACGTTGGTATTTTGTCACTCCTTTTTCTTTTGTATCTATGAGTTTTGCGTTTTTTTGTTTTTAGAAGTGGCTTAGGTTTAAGCATCAAAGCTTATATGACCACCCTGAATTGCATTTTGGTTTCCTTTGCCATCATAGGTCATGGTGGAAGTATCTCTTATTTGAATTAGAGAAGATGCAAGGCGCCTATTAGCTGCAAGGTTTAGTTCAATTAGACGGCCATTAACATCGTTTTGCTGTTGTACTTCGGCTAGGGCCTTTAGAATTTGTTCCTTCATAGGGGCTAAATCGCCTTTAAGACGCTCTCTTGCACTGTGATTTTTAAGGGAGCGATCATTCGTTTGGATTTTTAGCAGGATCTCAGATTTACTTTCCGTGAGCTTAGGGAGATCAAGAGCCCGGCGATTTTTAAGAAGTTCGTATTCTTCTTTAAGAACTTCGCTAATTTTTGCGAGAAGGTTTTGCTGTTCTTTAAGAATTTCAGTAATTTCACGTTCTGGCATAAATGGCTCTCTTAAATCTGTAAGAAAAGGATGTTTTGATTATAGCCCATGTATAGAATCTTGTGAGAAGTAGGGATAGTATCTTTGATGTTGGTTTAGATTGTTTTTGAGGAAAATAAAAAAGCGCCCCAAAGGGCGCCATGTGTTTTCTCTCTTGAGTCTTTGTGTTTTAATCTTTTTAATCCGTGAGGGCGTTTGCGAGCTCACTTTCCTTAGACATTATGTTTGATGCTAATCTGTCAAAGTTGATGTGATATTCGCCATTCTCAATGGATGCTTTTATGGAGGCTACTTTTGCGGGATCAATGCCAGTAGCATTTTCTGCTCTTGCAGCTGCTGCGCTCATGCTTTGTGCTGTATCTGTTATTTGGACATTATCAGTGTCACTCGCTCTCGTATTTTGAATTTCGCCGCTATCCCGGCTTCCTTTTATGTAAGACGCTTGTACCTGTCTAGCTTGAATGCCGGAAATGTTTTGTTTGTTGTTTAGTATATCTATTGACATTTTCACATCTCCTTCATAGTTAACACTATTACTTACTAAGCGGCATTTTGGTAAAAAACTTTAGCCTGAAATGTGAAAATTTTGTTTTTTTAGAGAACTTTCCTTTAAGAAAGCTACTTTTAGGGGGGACAGTAGCTACATTTCAATTAAAACTAGGGTCGCATCTACAACTTTACCCTTAACTACTTTACCACTCTTAGAATTTTTTACTCGGATGGTGTCACCAAAGGAACCATCTTGAATGGCTTCTCCACGTGTTTTGACACTAAAACCGGATCCAGCGGCTTCAATATCGATTTCATCACCTTCGCAGATGACACAAATCTGGTTCGTGAGTACCGGTTGGCCTGGCCTAATATCTCTTTTAGTTCGGATACCATCTAAAACCGCGGGATCTGAAAAGGTCCTGCCCCGATCTTGATTTTTGTTCATGTAATCAATTACAAGGTTATCAGCGGTAAGAACACTATTTTTAGGTACGGCATTAACCACTGTGACATAAGGCATTTTTATTTCTAAGCGAGCGGTAGCATAGGCTTTAAAAGGGGTGGTCTCGCTTTTACATTCGATACGGATAGAGTTATTTTTTCTAATTTTGCCGGCCACAAGTTCGTAGGTGATTTCACCTTCGCAGACAGGGTAATTTCTTCTCGAGCTTGGGGGAGTAACGTCGATCTCTGCAGTCTCATTGGCTTCAAGCTCAAGCTGGCTTTCAAGCCAGTCTTTAGCGCCATCGGCAAGTTCTTGGTTATATTCCTCATCGGCAAGAGCCGTAGTAGAGGTACTAAGGCAGAGGAGTATCAGAAAAGTCGACAGCTTTTTACATAAAATATTAGTCATTTTGATTTCTCCCTAAATCCTCATTCTGTTTCACTTTAAATTATACCCAAAGTACACCTTAGACCTACTAACAAGAAAAGTAGTTTTGCAAGCATCTACAGAGAACCTAAATATTAAATATCTGAAAAGGTTTCCAGCTTTCTATGTAGCACTCTTCCTTTTAGGTGGTTAGTAGTTCACAAAATCGCCTTTTTGAAATAGCATAATTTTCTATATATAAGACAATATGAGATACTGACTGTTCTAATATTAATAAATAGCTGTTCATAAATCTAGTTAAAATGAGAACTAGATTGGGTTTTATAAGTACAAGGAGAATGTTATGGCTGGTGTGTTGGACTCCGTAAATCAGCTTACTGAACTGGTAGGACAAAACCGTTTGGAGCTTCTCCTCTTTAGGCTTCCAGGTAGAGAGCAGTGCTATGGCATTAACGTTTTTAAGGTAAAAGAAGTTTTGGAATGCCCAAAACTCACCGTGATGCCAAAACTTAATAAGAATGTTCGTGGCGTGGCCCACGTGCGTGGTCAAACCATTTCCGTTATTGATATGGGACTCGCCATTGGTGGCAAGATGAACCACGAATTAGAAAAGAGTTACATTATCATCACCGAATATAACCGTTCTGTACAAGGCTTCCTCGTAAGTGGGGTGGACAGAATTGTAAACCTAGACTGGAATTCCATAATGCCACCTCCAAAAGGCATGGGCAAAATCAATTACCTTACTGCGGTAACCCAAGTCGATAAGGAACTTGTGGAAATCCTCGATGTAGAAAAGATTCTCGATGAAATTTCTCCTAACGAAAAGAATGTTAGTGAAGAAGTAGTGGCAGAGGTTAAGAAGAGCGAAGAAGAGCAACCAGCTCCAGAACCAGGTAAGGTGAAGTTACGCCGTCGCGTACTAGTAGCAGATGACTCCTCTGTCGCTAGAAATCAGGTTAAACGTGCTCTGCAATCTATCAATGTAGAAGCAGTTGTAGTGGAAAATGGCCTCCAGGCTTTAAATATGCTGAAGGATATGGCTAAAAAAGGCCCAATTAGTGAACAAATTGGTCTTTTGATATCAGATATTGAAATGCCGGAAATGGATGGTTATACCCTTACTGCCAATATCAGAGCTGACCAAGATCTGAAAAAGTTAAAAGTAATTTTACATACCTCTCTTAGTGGTGTGTTTAACCAAGCCATGGTTAAAAAAGTTGGTGCCGATAACTTTATTGCTAAGTTCAACCCTGACGAGCTTGCTAAAGCGGTTCAAGACCTTATGAATCAAGTAGAACAGGAAATGAATGCTTAACTTGGAGTGCTTCTAATGAATCAGCCATCTAGCTGGACTGTTAGTGACCGGATCTATGAGGAATTTTGCGCGTTTCTCGAAAAGAAGTGCGGTATTGTCCTCGGTCCTGGTAAACAGTATCTTATTAGAAGTCGCTTGGTATCTCTTTTACCACGCTTTAAGATGAAGGATATTGATTCTCTTTTAGAGAGTACCATTAGTGGACATCATCCTACGATGGAAATGGTGGTTGTGGATGCGATGACCACCAATGAAACCTCTTGGTTTCGTGATTGCTATCCTTTCCAAATCTTAGCGGAACGTATTGTCCCAGAACTTATTTCTAAAAATATTCATCCAAGAATTTGGTCAGCAGCTTGCTCTTCTGGGCAAGAACCTTATTCTATGGCTATGGCTATTCAAGAAGCTGCCCAGGCGACAAAGAAATTTTCCGCATCTTCGGTGACAATTCTTGCCTCTGACATCTCGGATACGATGATCAATATGGCAAAAACTGGCATCTACGATAATCTTGCTCTTGGTCGTGGCCTTAGCTTAGAAAGGAAACATAAGTTCTTTGAGACTTGTAAAGATTTTCCAGATTGTCTCAAGGTGACTGATAGTATCCGTAGGATGGTCGCCTTTAAGACACAAAACCTTCTCGATAACATTAGCCTCCTAGGACATTTTGACGTGATTTTTTGTCGTAATGTTCTGATTTACTTTTCTATTGAAGAGAAGACCCGGGTAATCAAAAACTTTGCTGATGCCTTACGTCCAGGAGGTTATCTCTTTTTAGGAAGCTCCGAATTCTTATCTGGTATTAGCAATGATTTTGAGATGATAAGGCTAAATCCGGGGATGTTTTTCAAAAAGAAAGCCTAATTGGCACAATTCTTGAATAACTTATAATCAAAGATTCTTATTCAGTCAGAGATTTGACAGGAGTTATGGTTATGAGTATTTCATTTGGTGACATTTTTGGAGTGCATTCCCAGGCTCTTTCGTTGAGAGCTCGTAGAGCTGAAGTTTTGGCGGGTAACCTTGCTAATGTGGATACCCCAGGCTATAAGGCCAAAGATCTTGATTTCAAAGCTGCTATGAAAACTGCTATAGATGAACAGACTGGATCTATTCATGGCACAAACCTTGCTAGAACAAATGATAAGCATCTTGTAGGTCAAGATAATATCTTTGCAGCCGCAGAGGTTTTTAAAAGACCTTTACAACCTGATACAGGTGACGGAAATACCGTAGATGTAAGCAGTGAACGTATGGCATATGTTGAAAATAGCATTGATTATCAAGCTACTTTGACATTTTTGAACACTAAAATTGCCAACCTTCGCCGTGTAATGGCAGAATAAAAGGAGCTAGGTTATGAGTCTTTATGGAGTTCTTGATATTGCGGGATCAGCAATGGCAGCCCAATCCATCAGATTGAATGCTACAGCTTCTAACCTTGCAAATGCCGATAGTATTACCTCTAATGCGGCAGATACTTACCGTGCTAGAAAACCTGTCTTTGCCGCTGTACTTGCGGAAGCACAGGAAGGTTCTGGTCCTATTGCTGGCGCTGGCGTTGAAGTTCAAGATATTGTAGAGTCACAGCTCGATCCTATTAAAGAATATATGCCAAATCATCCTCTAGCAGATCGTGATGGCTATATTTATAGACCAAATGTAAACCCTGTTGAAGAAATGGCCGACATGGTTAGTGCTAGCCGTTCCTATCAAACCGTTGTTCAGGTTGCTGACAACGCTAAGCAAATGCTACTTCAGACTTTGAGACTCGGAAGTTCGAGCTAAGTTGGGAGAATAAATCATGTCAATTTATAATGATATAGGCCTTTCCACCGTATCCTCAGTGGCAGCAGCCAATGAAAAAGCCAAGGCTGGTAAGAAAAATGACGCCCTTGGACAAGAAGAGTTCTTAAGCATGTTGACAACCCAGTTGTCATATCAGGATCCTTCAAACCCTGTTGATAATTCTCAGATGGTTACCCAATTGGCTCAACTTAATATGGTTACTGGTATTGCTTCTCTTAACGATACTGTTAACTCTTTAAGCTCTAGTGTTACCTCTGCGCAAGCTTTGATGGCATCAAGTCTAGTTGGTCAAGATGTGAAGCTTTCAACGAGTAACTGCTACTTTAATGGTTCTGATCCTACCCAGTTTGTTGTTGATGCTGGCGATGGCAGTACAGGCATGAAGGTTACTATTACAGACAGTACTGGTTCGATAATAAATGAAATCCCTATCGGTGATGCTTCTGGTGAAGTTAACCTTTACTGGGATGGCTCTGATAAGAATGGCAATCCTGTAGCTCCAGGTAACTATAGTTTCAGCGTTACTGGTAAACAAAATGGTGCTAGTGCTGCTATTCCAGTATATGGTTATGGTAAGGTTTCTAGTGTTACTTTGGGTTCCGGCATCAATGATACTGTGCTAAACCTTCAGGGCGGTGGTACTGTGAAGATGGCGGAAGTTAAGAACTTTGGTTAATTCTTAAAAGATAGCGAAAGGTGACATCTTTATGTCACCTTTTGTTTTTTTTATTTAAGTCATTTTTAGTAGGCTTATAAAAAACTTCCTGTTAATTAAAACTTTCCCAATCAGTAGTACTATGCTAACTTTTTAGGTCTTCCACGTTT
>CAVGFV010000098.1:0-11294 GCA_963628765.1 Succinimonas sp. | reverse complement strand
TTTTTCTTGGATGAGTAAGATGGGAAATCACATACCTAAAATCCTATCGTTACAGTTTAATCTTCTAACTCATCATTGGTGATTTTTGGGTCTCTATCTAATTCTAAATAATCTCTATAAAGCTCACGACTATATAAAGTCTTCCCCTCTAAAAGATGGTCTATTATAGTTCTCAGAAGCTTTTTCATAGATGACATTGCTTGAACAGTAAGGTTTTCGCCAGTTCTTAATGCAATTATATCCGAGCCATTATAGGCGTCGTTCATATTTACGCCACCAATCATGTCTGACATTATTTGCGTAAAACCAACACCATCTTGGTAGAAATACCAAACATGTGGGCGGATCTGTTCTCCACTATTAGAATCTGCATCAAGGTCGATACCGTAACCCAATTCTGAAAGAAGAGACAATTCAAATTGCCTTAAAGTCCAACTTTCTGACACACCATTTTGCAAACGCTGTAACGTATCGAGATATGTTGCAAAAAGTATCTCACTAGAAGCTTCAATTTTGTAGAGGATAGAAATTAACTCATTAACATAAAGCGCTGAAAACATAACAGGCGGAATAAAATTGAAGGAATTTCCCCCGCTTTCGCACTTAACTAAAGTTTTAAGACTCCGATCCATTCCACTAAGAGTAATCTTAAGAGGGGTAAATATCTGAAGTAGTCCCTTAAGTGAGGAACGAGCACTTCTCGCCCCACGAGCCACAAAAGAAACTCTTCCATATTCGGCGGTTAAGGCATCAACAAGTAAAGATGATTCCTGATAAGGTACAGCGTGCAAAATAAAGCATACTGTACTCTTGCAATTATTTTTATTGTACATCTTATCTATTTGTCTTCGTAATCCATATAACCGAGTGATTTCAATGCTCTCACATCATCAGACCAACCAGTTCTAACCTTTACCCACAACTCTAAAAATACCTTGCAATCCAGCATCTTTTGGAGATCTTTTCGGGCCTCTGTTCCAATTACTTTGAGCTTTTCACCACCAGCGCCTATAACCATTTTCTTTTGGCCATCGCGTTCCACTAATATGACAGCTGCAATAGAAGTAACTTTTGGCTTTACAACATAGCTTTCAATTTCTACAGCTGTGCTGTATGGCAGTTCTTGTCCCATAAAACGCATTAATTTTTCACGGATGATTTCTGCCGCCATAAAACGCATGGAACGATCTGTAACATAATCATCTGGGAAACAAAACTCACCAACTGGAAGTAAATCTCTTACAATTTTTTTAAGAACATCAACATTTGTTCCTTGCTTGGCTGAAACAGGAAACACATCCTTAAAATTCATCATGCTTGAAACTTTTTTCATAATTGGAAGAAGTTCTTTCTTGTCATGAATCTCATCTATTTTGTTTAGGACAAGAAATACTGGTACTGAAGAATCTTTAATTTTGCTTAAAACAAGCTCATCATCTTCTGTCCAACGTGTACAATCCACAACAAAAAAAATCATCTCAACATCACCTAGAGAACTTTCTGCAGCACGGTTCATAAGATGATTGATTTCGCGTTTTTCTTCTAAATGAAGGCCCGGAGTATCAACATATATTGTTTGATAATCGCCTTCAGTATCTATACCTAATATTCTGTTTCTAGTTGTTTGAGGCTTTCTTGAGGTAATACTAACTTTTTGCCCCAAAATACGATTCATCAACGTTGATTTTCCAACATTTGGGCGGCCTACAATAGCCACAAAGCCACAATGCTTAACAGATGATGCTTCAGTTTTATCCATATAAATTTCCAAAATTAAATCTTTGGTCCATGATGAGCAACATGAAGAACATCAAGAGCCTTTTGTGCTGCATTCTGCTCTGCACCTCTACGTGTGGTACCATAACCAATAAGAGTTTCTTTTATTGCCGTTGTCTCTAAAGTGACTGTAAATTGCTGATTATGATCTTCACCAGTTACCTTTACAATATTATATACAGGTAAAGGACTGTGACGACCTTGTAGGTATTCTTGAAGAAGAGTTTTCGGATCCTTTTGATCGAAACCTGGATGAATGATTTTCAACTTTTCTTCAAACCATTTAAGGAGCACTTTTTGCACTAAAGAGAAATCTTTATCTGAATCTAAATAAATTGATGCCAATAGAGCCTCAACAACATCTGCAAGTATTGATTCTCTATGATAACCGCCACTCTTTAACTCACCAGGTCCCATTATCAAATAATCGCTAAGATTAAAGCCTCTTGCAATATCTGCTAAAGTTGATTCTCTAACTAAAGTTGAACGCATTCTTGTCAAATCACCTTCACCAACTTTAGTAAATTTATGATATAGCTGATCAGCAATAATCATTCCTAAGATTGAATCTCCTAGGAATTCTAATCTTTCATAATGTACCGGCCCAGCACTTCTATGCGTTAAAGCTTGTTTAAGATAACTATAGTTTTTGTAAGTGTAGCCAATAGTTTCTTCAAGACGCCAATATTTTTCGTGTAATTCTTTCTGTGTTTCCACTTTTAATCTATGCCGCCCAATCTACCAATCTTAAAACCACCATCAAGGGTAAAACTAAACCAAATGCCTACAGCTTTGCCTAACAAATAGTCATCTGGAACAAATCCCCAAAATCTACTATCACGTGAATGCTCTCTGTTATCTCCCATTGCAAAATATTTGCCTTCAGGAACTATCCATTCACCATAGCTATTTCCGAATACTTTACTACCCTTGCCACTAAAAAAGGCTTCTCCAGGAACAATACCAAGATCGCGCATAATTTCATGCTTAACACCTAACAAATCTTCTTTGGCCATAGTGCCATGTTCACTTGGATATAGCTTATTATAAGATTCATAAAGTTGCTGATCTTGAGGTAATTCTTCAGCTGAAATAAATATAGGAGTATCACTACCTTTAGTTTGTATGTATAAATTTCCTTTATCAACAATAATGCGATCGCCTGGTAAACCAACAATACGTTTTATATAATCAATTTTAGGATTATCAGGATACTTAAATACTACAATATCCCCTCTTTCCGGTGCACTAACATCAATTAGTTTACTATTTGTAAAAGGATTTCTTATCCCATAACGAAATTTTTCTACTAGGATAAAATCACCTCTCACAAGAGTAGGCATCATTGAAGCTGATGGAATCCTAAAAGGTTCATAAGCAAACGAACGCACTAAGAAAACTATAAACAAAACTGGAAAACAGCTTACGAGATTTCCCCAAATACCACCAGATTCAAGAATTTCTTGTTTTTCCTTATGGGTAAGAGGAATCTTCGAGATTTTCTCACGTTCAATTAAGTCAAGTTTGCGTTTCTTTTTTAAAAACAAGATATCAAAAAGCCACATCACACCAGTTAGTGCTGTAGCTATTACCAGTATCAGAGTAACTGTATTCAAATCTGTTCCCCTATTAATCTCCGCTTACTTGAAGAATAGCTAAGAACGCTGATTGTGGAACTTGAACCCTACCAATAGCCTTCATACGCTTCTTCCCTTCTTTTTGCTTTTCAAGAAGTTTTCTCTTTCTTGTAATATCACCGCCATAGCACTTAGCTAACACATCTTTTCTAAGAGCTTTCACGGTACTACGAGCTACTATTTGATTGCCTATCGCTGCTTGAATAGCAATGTCAAACATCTGTCTTGGAATGAGTTCTTTCATCTTTTCAACAAGCTGACGACCTCTTGAAACAGCATTATCTTTATGAGTAATTACTGCCAAGGCATCAACACGTTCAGAGGCTATCAATATATCAAGGCGAACCATTTTTGCTGGTTCAAAACGAGAAAAACTATAATCTAATGACGCGTATCCTCTTGATACTGACTTCAATCTATCAAAGAAATCAAGAACAACCTCACCCATTGGGATTTCGTATGTTAGGGCAACTTGGGCACCATGGTATACCATGTTTGTTTGTATGCCACGTTTTTCCTGACATAACTGCATAACGTCGCCAACGCATGATTGAGGCATCAACATACGGCATTCTGCAATTGGTTCCCTAATTTCTTGTATATTATTAACTGCAGGAAGATTAGCAGGAGAATCAACAAAGATTACACTACCATCTGTCATCTGCACTTCATAAACTACAGTAGGTGCTGTGGTAATCAAATCGATATTGTATTCACGCTCAAGACGTTCTTGAATGATCTCCATGTGGAGCATTCCCAAGAATCCACAGCGGAATCCAAAACCTAAAGCCTTAGATTTTTCAGGTTCAAAGAACAAAGATGCATCGTTTAATGACAATTTATCTAAAGCATCTCTAAACTCTTCGTAATCATCTGTTGATACAGGGAATAGTCCTGCATAAACTTGTGGCTTAACTTTTTTAAATCCAGGAAGAGGCTTGTCCGCACCATCTTTTGAATTAGTTAAGGTATCACCTACAGGGGCGCCGTGAATTGTTTTGATACCACATACAACCCAACCTACTTCGCCTGCTAAGAGTTCCTTACGATCCACTGTTTTTGGAGTATAAATACCGACGCGATCTACCATCCAAGATACGCCTGTACTCATCACCTTGATCTTATCTCCGACCTTAATTGAGCCGTCAACGATACGTACCAAGGAAACAACGCCCATATAGTCATCAAAGTATGAATCTATAATTAACGCTTTTAAAGTACCATTCGGATCGCCAGTTGGAGCAGGGATATCAGTTACTATCTGCTCAAGTATATCCTTAACACCTACGCCAGTTTTTGCAGAGCAACACACAGCATCTTCTGCATCAATACCTACGATGTCTTCTATTTCAGACTTAACACGATCTGGTTCTGCTGTTGGAAGATCAATCTTATTGAGAACAGGGAGTACTTCTAGGTTAAGATCTACTGCTTGGTAACAATTTGCTAAAGTCTGCGCTTCAACGCCCTGTGTAGCATCAACAACTAGCAATGCACCTTCACAAGCTGCTAGTGAACGTGAAACTTCATATGAAAAGTCCACATGTCCTGGGGTATCGATAAAATTTAATTCGTATTCTTGTCCGTTGTTTGCAAGATAATTAAGAGTTACCGCTCTTGCTTTTATAGTAATGCCTCTTTCTCTTTCAATATCCATTGAATCGAGAACTTGTTCCTGCATTTCACGAACGGTTAGCCCACCGCAAAGTTGAATTATTCTATCTGAAAGAGTTGATTTTCCATGATCAATGTGGGCAATTATTGAAAAGTTTCTTATATTTTTCATATACGCTGAAGGGCACCCTTGTGTCCGAATTTTTGAAAACTGTTTTAATAGATGGGAATTATAACAGATCGCTAAACACTATCGGTCATTAGTAGTGTTGTTTGTAGTTAAATTACAATTATTAGGAACATCGATAATTCCTAACATTTTTGGAGACCAAATGGTTTTCATTAAGATTTTTGATAAATATGATGCAACAAAAAATCCTATAGCTAAACCTAGAAAACAACCAATTACAGCAGCTAAATCACTGTGATGGTAATACTCCCCTAAAAAAGCTCCGACAATTATAAAAACAAGAGGTAACAAATAGGCTATAAAAACACTTTTTAAAATTGAGGCTGTCGGTATTCCAATTCTTACCACTTGCCCTTTTTTAGCACCTAAAGTATTAGCAACAGTTAAACTAATAGGCTTCTTTTTTTTATCTAAATGTTGAGTTTCGCCACAAGAATCACTCTTGTTATCACAAGTGCCACAAATACCATATACACCTTGTTGGCAAACGGCAGATCCATTTTCAAGAACTTCCTGCACTACAGCTAAAGTTTCGGTATAAGTATTTTTAGACATGTTTACTCTCCTTGATATGACTCTGCAATTTGTCGTTCTGTCTCTAACGGCAATTCACCTACTACTATTATTTCATAAGGTGAGATCATATTACGGAATAAATTTGTGCTTCCCTGTCTCACAACAGGAAAATCCATGCTACCTACGGCTGGAATTCTATAAACAGAAAAATCAACTACACCATCAGAATATATTACATGTTCCACATTTATTTCTGGTTTTCCAATTGCATATTTTTGAGCGAAAACTTTTGTTGTGCCATTTGGTAACCAATTAACCTTCCATTTGAATTCTATATTTGAATTGGTATTTTGAATTCCTGATGGAAAGGCAACACTAGCGTTTTCAACATTTTCAACAATTGCATTAGGGGTAGTTGTTATTGATAAATTAACAGCTGCATAGCTTATAATGATACTATCATTTTTATTGATAACATCTACTTGTAAGAGGATCCCAGATTTGGAATCAGATGATAGTAAATAGCTATATTTGTCGTGATTCTTAGGAATTAATCGAACCTGTTTTGCTTCTCTACCAGCGATTCTTTTAACGCCAACATAGACAGGAGTATAAGACTCAAAAACACGTTCTGGAGATACCTTCATAAGCCTCGCGAAAACAGATGGTAAGCGTCCGTTTTTTACTGCAAAAGGTTCTTGTCCAAACGAAAAATAGATTATGAGATCGTCTCTCGTAAAATACCCTGAGGGATCTCCATTAAGATAAAGCCAGTGCGATATCTCACCGTTAGATACAACACCGTGGGAAAAAGAAATAGGTTCGACAGTTCCTGCACTTACCCTAACAAACTGTAATTCGTAGTTTTTAGAGCTGGCAGCCTGTTGCATTTTTGTAAAGACAGACCGCCCGTCATCTTCAATAGAAGGTAAGGCCTGTTCCTCAGGAACAGCAGCAAAAAGCACCGATGGTAACAAAAAAAATAATAAAGCCTTTTTAATAAATTTACGCATCAGTTTATAAAACCTAGACCTAGCTTACATTCCAATAGTTTTCATAACAAGCTCGTGATCATTTAATAAAGCATCAAGAGTTTTTACTTCTTTCTCTTTCTTTTCCTGAAGCTTCTTTAATTGTATAGCATCAGAATTATTAACAGCCTGATCCCTAACTTGAGATTGAGTATTAGGAATAGTTACAACATTATTCTGAGAAAATTGATTGGTATTGGTTACAGGAGAAATAGCCATTCCTTGTCCGCTAACATAACTTTCTTCAGCAAAATTACTATTTGAACTATTTCCAATGCCAAACATTTGCGCACTAACTACGCAAATACCAGCAACAGATGCGGCAACAGCAATTTGTCCAAGCTTATTCCAAAAACCACTAAAGTGTCTTACAGTATGTTTTTCAACCACATTTTCGTCGTTTACAGCATCAGAATTTTGTAGTTCTGTCTGTTTTAACAATGACGGCTCAAGTGCAACAGTAGCTGAAACTGAGCTTGATAGTTTATCGAAATCAACGCCATTACTGATTTCACCTTTAATACCAGCTCTTATTTCAGTAATTCTGGACCATTCTTCCATCGCTTCAGAATCGTTAAGCAAATCTGCTAGTTCAGCATCAGTCAGTTCCTCACCATCAAGGTAAGCTGAAAGAAGTTCACGATGTTTGTTAGTCATAAAAACACCCCTCTAAGCCTTATTAATGGTAAAACCACCATATTCTTGGAGTTTTTTACCAATAATTTCTCGAGCTCTAAATATGCGCGAACGAACTGTACCAATTGGGCAATTCATTACAGCAGCAATATCTTCATACGACATCTCATCAATCTCCCTAAGAACAATCGCTTGTTTGAGTTCTTCTGGGAGACTTTCTAGAGTCTCTCTTATTACGTGTTGTATATCTGAGCTTTCCAAAAGATTTTCAGGATTATCTCTTTGGTGCAACTTTTCAGAACCGTCATATGCTTCAATATCAGGAGTATCAACATCAACTGAAATTCCACGAGAAAGATTTTTTATCAAATAATTTCTCGCAGTATTCTTGGCTATAGTATAGAGCCAAGTATAAAAAGCACTTTCACCTCGAAAATCATTTAAAGCACGGTACGCTTTTATAAAAGTTTCCTGTGCAATATCTTGAGCATCAGACGGACTAGGACAAAACTTCTGAGCAATACCAACAACTTTGTACTGATATTTTTTTACCAGCAAATCAAAAGCCTGTTTATTGCCTCGCTGTACTAGCCTCACAAGCTGTAAATCAGCATCTTGCTCACTCATTAAAAATTGTTCCTAAACATTTTCCGGAACTCAGCAACACTGAAAATTAGACTAGGTGCGATCCAGAAAGTTCAATTAATAATCTTCATATTTCATAAAATTGGTAAAGATCACAATTATGAAATAAGTAGGTTTAATTCTACCATAAGATGTTATTCACATCTCGTTACTACATTGTTTCAATTTTGTTAAATATCATAAAGGAGTTATTGAGCTACTTTTTATATTTTTAAAAGCTATTTTGAGAAAGCAAAATAAGTTTAGTGAACTACCACTCATCTAAATAATCGAGTAACTTTCTGTAAGTGGCATTATAAGTAACATATAATTTATTATTTATTACCTAATATTCAAACACATCAAATGTTAGAGTTTGTAGTTCAGTATCATAAAACAAGGCACCATACCAAATGAATCGTATTTCAAAAAACGTATTTTGGATACTTACAGCATTATATTTTTTAGTTGGAATGCACATTAACCTTCCATATAGAGAAAGCTATGGATTAGGAGATCCCAACAATATCATCACGGCAATATATGCGAGTTTTGTCATTGGTTGTGGCTTATTTGAGATCACTAGAAAAAAGATAGTAAAGCTATCTAAGGTTATGCTTTCTGCGGGTATTGGAATGATAACCATTCTAATTTTATCCATTTGTCATTTTTATACTTATGAACAAAACAACTTCATTCCATTTTTGGGAGTTTTTGTCTTAGTACTACTATTATTCTCTGTTCAGCAACTGACATTCTCCGAAAATGCTAAACGTTTATTCCTTGCACTAATAGGGGCTAGTGGTGTCATTGAAGGCATGCTTGCAATGTTTCAAGGGACCTCTGAATTGCCAGTGACAGGAACTTTCCGTTCTTCATGGCATTTAGGAATATTTTTAACAATAGCTGAAGCAGCCGTTCTGTTTTTGATTATCACTGCTAAAAAAATAAGTTTTTTAAGAATAATAGGAACACTTATAGCTTCAGGTATTGTTTTAAGTGGGTTATTCTTTGCTCACAGCATGCAAGCTTTTAATATTTTAGCGACTATTATTCTTATTACTGGAATTGCTTTTCTAAAAGAAAATAACCTCGATAAAGGTATAAAAAAAGCCACAATTTGGTTAATCATTATTTTAACGGCAGGTGCTTGTATTTACCTTATTGTCATATCTAATTTTCCTAAACCTGAGCCAGCGCCATATCCAAATGAATCTATTGAAATGTTTAAAGCTAAGGCATTAATTGGTCATGGCTTTGGCACTTATGATTCTACAAGAGCCCATTGGCTATTTGCTAACTTCCCTAATGAACCTTTTAAAGCATTTAGTGAAGGTAGTATTTTAAAACTAGCTGGTATAGAGGGAGGCTTTTTAGGATTTTTTTCGATTTTTGCTTTCTTATATGCAATTATGCAATCTATATTGGTAAATAATCGTTCAATTTTCAGAAGTCTTGCAATATTAAACTTATCATTACCAATAATTATTTCTTGCAACCTCGAATCAGTTTTATCTGAAGTATTTATCTTGCCAGTTTTACTCGTGATCTTTACTCTTGTTGCTGATAATGAAAAGAACTCTAATAAAATATCGGTTAGTTTAAAAACTACGGACACTATAACTATACTTTCAGCAGTTTTACCAATTGCTACCATTGCTTTCGGCGTTACAGCGTTCCTATCCTTACCGGAACTTAATTATCAAATCGCTAACCACCGTTTTTTCACAGAAAATCACCCAACACCAATGAATATCTTCCCAAGATTTGAAGACTATACAGAAGGTAGATATACCTCTGCTGCACGTTCCGCACAAAATGTCGGAGATCCACAATTAATTATGATCAGCCGTGAAAGCCTAAAATCAGTATTACCTTTCACAACGAACTGCAACACTTTACAGGTGAGTGCTCTTGCTGACGTATTCATTAACAGTCATAAAGACAAAGTTACAAAAGTAGATCCTAATTTTGACTTTACTGAAATAAATTCAGAACTTCTAGAGTTCACTAGATATCTCTGCCCTAATATGAAGGAATACGTAAATCCAGAAGAAATTGACGCTAAGAATCTGTATCAAAAGAGCCAACAAAAATAAGGATAACTTTCTCAGATAAGTTTTATCTACCTTATTTTAATTCTCAATATAGGTGTGTTTTCACACCTATATATGAGAAGCTTTTGTAGCACAGTATTGAATTGAGCTCTTATATATAAAGCCAAAAACAATACATTTACCATCCTCAACCCTGCTACCTTTTTCATTTAATAATTTTTTTAGAAAATTAAAGAATCAATATTTGGTGCAGTTTTAGACTCTTTTTTTCATATCTTATATAATGCCTAATCAAGCTGTACATCAATATAACGAATATTGCTCGTACCTTTAATCTTCATGAAATAGAGAAAAACAATGTTATCAAATACCAATTCAAGTTCTTTTGCGGAAATAATAGAAGAAACAGAAAGTGCAAAATTACCAACAATCTTTGGAATTTTTAACATACGTGCTTTTAGAGATAATGAAGGTAAGGAACACGCAGCAATATATATGGGTGATTTAAAAAGTCCTGAACCTGTGCTTGCTCGTATACACTCAGAATGCCTTACCGGCGATACACTGTTCAGCTTAAAATGCGATTGTGGATTCCAACTTGAAGCAGCAATGAAAAAAATAGCACACGAAAAAAGAGGTGTTATTTTGTATGTGCGTCAAGAAGGTCGTGGAATTGGACTTTTTAATAAAATTCGAGCGTATAACCTCGAAGATAAAGGCTTCGATACAGTAGATGCAAATTTAAAACTTGGTTTCCCAGCAGATGCTAGACGATATGATATATGCGCCCAAATGTTTGATATGTTAGGAGTAAAAGAAATAAAACTTCTTACCAACAATCCAAACAAAATAGCAGAAATGCAGAAGTATCACATCAATGTTGTAGAAAGAGTACCTCTCGAAGTTGGCAGAAATAAGTATAACGAGGATTACTTAAACACCAAATCTGCAAGAATGGGACATCTTCTATCGCATCAGAATGATTAAGATAAACTCTATCACTAATATAAAAAAGCCAACCAGTAAATTTGTACCTGCCAAAAAGCTAAATAGGCTATCGTATCAAATAGGTTGGCTTTTTAAATTTCAACGAACTCTACCATAACAATCTGAGTTTTATATTTGTTTGTACTAAAAACAGCTTTGATGTACTAAAAGCCGCATAAAATCAAGCAAAATCGGCACTATAGTAGTTGATTTCCTTTCCTATACT